>JBKKAL010000115.1:0-29471 GCA_046714695.1 Pyrinomonadaceae bacterium | reverse complement strand
ATACTGGCGGCTGCATTTCACATTCTACTGAAAACCGCGACTGGCTTTCTCACAGGCTCGATCAGCGTCTGGGCTTCGCTGCTCGACTCGACGATGGACATCTTCGCCTCGGCTATCAACCTCGTAGCCGTGCACGCCGCAGCCCGTCCCGCCGACGAAGATCACGCCTACGGTCATGGCAAGGCAGAATCGCTCGCCGGTCTCTTTCAATCGCTGGTCATCGCCGCTTCGGGCGCGTTCCTGATCTGGGAAGCGGTACACAGGCTCTTCGCCCCCCGCGCGACAAGATCTGAATGGATAGGCGTTATCACTATGCTCGTCGCGATTGCCGTCAGCGTCGCGCTTGTGCGAAGACTCCGTCGCGTAGCGCGCGAGACTGAATCGCTGGCTCTTCGCTCCGACGCCGCGCATTACACCTCCGACATCTTTACCAATTCGGGCGCGCTCGTCGCCCTCCTGATTATTGTCCTCACTGGCTGGCATATAGCCGACCCCCTAATCTCTCTCTTGATCGCGATCTATATTCTCTGGTCTGCCGTCAGCGTCGGGCGTGAGGCGATGGATGTTTTGATGGATCGTCGTCTGCCTGCGGAAATAGACGAACGCATCGCCGAGATCGTTCATCGTTATCGTGACCAGGGGGTGCTGGGATTCCACGACTTGCGCACGCGGCGCTCCGGTTCGGAGAAGTTTATTGACCTTCACCTTGAGGTCGCACGCGACCAGAGACTGCAAGAGGCGCACGATGTTTCGGTGCAGGTATTGCGCGCCATTGAGGCCGAGATACCGCGCTCGCGCGTACAAATCCACACCGATCCGGGATGAGATAGGAAAACCGGCATGAACGCCCGACCTTATTGTGCCGGGCCGAAGTAGATAGTTTTCAGCGCTTTTGTATCTACAGCTAGGCCGTCTTGACTACTCTTACACTTTTTTCCGTGTCGGCGAGGCGTCGCAATTCATAGAGTTTCATCAAGGCTTCAACCGGCGATATGGTATCGAGGTTCATACCGACAAGAGCCTGCGCGATCTTCACCTCGTTTGTGGAAGCATGAGGGGCGCTGCCGGGACCTGATGTGCCTTTGACTGCGCCGCCCATGCTTTCCGCCTGCGCTTCATACTCTCCTAAAAGCTCTTCTGCGCGTCGGACGACAGGACGGGGTAGGCCCGCGAGTTTGGCAGCATAGACGCCATAGCTCTTTAAAGCGACGCCCGCGCTGATTTTGTAAAGGAAGACCAGCTCGCTTCCCTCTTCAGCAATCTCGACGTGAAGATTTTGGAGGCGTGGCAGGACGCGTGCCAGTTCCGTCAATTCATGATAGTGCGTTGCAAATAGAGTCTTGGATCGAATCTGCGAATGATTGTGAATATATTCGAGGACGGCGCGCGCCACCGCCAGGCCATCGTAGGTTGATGTTCCACGCCCCAACTCGTCGAGCAGGATCAAAGAGCGAGGGCTGGCGTGATGAAGAATCTGCGCCGTCTCGGTCATCTCCGTCATAAAGGTTGATTCGCCGCTGCCGATGCGGTCGTAAAGGCCGATGCGCGTGAAGATTCGGTCACAAAGGCCGACAGTTGCCTCTTTAGCCGGAACGAACGAGCCCGTCTGGGCCAACAGGACGATCAGAGCAGTTTGGCGCAGGTAGGTTGATTTGCCGGACATATTCGGCCCCGTAATCAGGGCGATCTGCGGCGCATCCTCACCGCCCAACACCACATCATTAGCGATGAAGGAACCATCCTCATTTAATCTTTCGAGCACCGGATGGCGACCATCTTTGATATACAGTTCAGGCGAATCAACGATTATAGGCCGCTCGTAAGCATTGGCCTCAGCCACTTCAGCGAGAGAAGCGACTGTGTCCAGATAAGCCAGACTTGAGGCAGCGGCCAAAAGCTCCGTGCGATTTTTACTGACTTCTGCGCAGACCTGACGAAACAGGCTTGACTCAAGCTCTGCGATTCGCTCCTGCGCGTTGATGACCAGGGATTCATGCTCTTTTAGCTCAAGCGTGATAAATCGCTCGGCGCTCGTGAGGGTCTGCTTGCGCGTATATTCGTTGGGAACCAGATGAAGATTGGGGCGCGTGACCTCTATGAAATGACCGAAGACTTTGTTATAGCCGACGCGCAGGCTCTTGATGCCAGTGCGCGCACGCTCGCGGTGCTCCATCTCTGCCAGATACGTCTTTCCACTGAGAAGCAGTGCGCGTAATTGATCTAACTCGCCGGAGAATCCCTCGCGAATTATCCCTGTGTCTTTGCTGCGGGGCAGCTCGTCCGAGATCGCTTTGCGGATTAAACTCGCCGTTGCTTCACACGCGGGCAGCGCGGCCAGCCTCGCGCCGAATCGTTTGGCATCTCGCTGCAACACGGCGCGCACGCGCGGTATGGCTTCGAGGCTTTGCGCCAGCGCCAGCGCCTCCTGCGCCGAGGCGATACCGGCTCGCACACGCGATGAGAGGCGCTCAAGATCGTGTATAAATTCCAGCGCGGCGCAAAGCTCCGCTCTATCTTTACCTTGAGTTACCAGCCACGCGATATGCTCCTGCCGCACTACGATCTCCGCCACATCCAGCAACGGCTGTCGCAGCCAACGCCTGAGCATTCTTCCGCCCATCGCCGTGCGCGTCCGGTCAAGCACAGAGAGCAGGGAGCGTCCCCCCGTGCCGCTGCTCTCGAAGATTTCAAGGCTCCGAAGGGTTTGCTGATCGAGCATCATAAAACCTTCGGTGTGATAGCTGGCGAGCCGCATCAACGAAGAGGCAGCCTCCGTCTGCGTGTCGCGCAGATAAGCGAGCAAAGCTCCGGCGGCAGATGCAGCAAGCGACCAACGTATGAGGCCCAGAGGTACGAGCGAGCGCGTTTGAAAATGATCAAGCAGCGTGCGCCGCGCTGTTGCGAACTCGAAATGACGATCAGCGAGGCGCGTGATAAAGCCGGGCAATGCACCGCTCGCTGCTTCGGCGTTACTCACGGGTAAAAGCACCTCGGCTGGTGCAATGCGTTGAAGCTCTGGTATAGCTGCCGCGCTCTCAAGCTCGGTCGCAGCGAATTCTCCCGTTGTTACATCTGCATAGGCGATGCCCCCACGATTACCGTCAGAGATGTAAGCGGCGAGATAATTATTTGCTTTGCTCTGGAGAAGTCCGGGCTCGATGACAGTGCCGGGCGTGACGACCCTTACCACATCGCGCTCGATAAGACCCCGCCCGGCTTCGCCCTTGACCGGAGAGGAAGAGAGTTGTTCGCAGATTGCGACGCGATGACCTCGCCCGATGAGGGTTGAAAGGTGGCGTTCGAGGCTATGGTATGGCACGCCTGCCAGCGGCACACGCAGATTCTTCCCCATCGGCTTCGAGGTCAGGACGATGTCCAACTCGCGCGCGACCAGGCGCGCATCATCATCGAAGGTCTCGTAGAAATCGCCGATGCGAAAAAGCAAGATGGCGTCGCGGTGACGCTGTTTGATCTCCTGATATTGCTTGTAGAGGGGCGTGGTGGTGCTCATTACTCGAAGATTTCCGCGAGCAGGTCTTCGACAGAGGTCAAAGCGCGGTGAAGTCTCTGCAATTGCTCGAAACTGAGGATCGCTGTCACCCGACCGATCTCGTGAAATGCGCCTGTGCGCGCCTGGCTCATCTGTTTCTGCGCGCGCACAGTATCATGCTCGTTTGTCACGACCAGAAAAGGCTTGGAGCGTTGTGATTCATAGGCGCGCTTCAATTTGGCGAGCGCGGCATCTATGTTTCCCTTGCGCTGAACCTCGAAGACATGACTGAGACGCGGGCTCAGCTCGCTGGCACGCCAGACAACATCGTAATACTCGAACTCGCTCTCGGCGTGATAGCCGAGTACACGGCCCACATCAATTAACATCTGCTGGGCGTCCGTATGCGAAAGCTCGGAAGATTGCCTGACGCCCTCGCTTCCCCCATCGGAGAGCGAGAATTGCAGGGCCTCCTCGGTCGCCCGCCGCCGTCCGGCCGCCGTTACGATCCAATGCCCGCGACGGCGCTCGATCTGTCGCTTCTCTGAAAGTGTACGGCCCGCGCGCTGCACGAGCCTGCGCCACTGCTCGCGGTGTCCATTACTGATCGCGGCATGCACATCTTCCGCCGCCAGTTGCGGAAAATATCCGACCAGGCGCTCATAAAGAAAGCGCACGTCTTCGGCCCCGCCTGTGGCGACGAGTTCTTGTAGAATCGGAAACTCGATCCGTGCGACGCCTGGATATGCCATCGCCGATATTGGTCGTGTCGCGGTCAGGATAAAATAGACTGGAGGACAGTCCGTCTCCTCCGCGAGTAACGTTACAGGAGAACGCAGCCGCCAAGCAAGCCAAACGTGGAGGCAAAAGCAGAAGGCAGTCGAGAGATATCTCTCGACTGCCTTTCTATGTTCAATCCTTGCTGTCTTTCATCTATGCCGCATGGGCGGCTTCTTTGAGGTCGAAGCAGTGGCGTATCTCTTCGGCTTCGAGCGTATCACGCTCCATCAATCCTTCGACAAGACCCGCGATCTGATCGCGGCTCGCGTCAACAATCTCGCACGCGCGCAGCATCTGTGTATTGATGATGTCGCTCGTAGCATGCTCGACCCTATCCAGAAGGGTCTGACTGTGCGGGTCTTCGGGCTTGCCAAGATGAATCGGCCCGAGTGGGCTCATGCCAAACTCTGCGACCATTTTGCGACTGATTTCGACGGCGCGCTCGATATCGTTGGACGCACCAGCCGTCATCGTATCGAGAAGGAGTTGCTCGGCAGCGCGCCCGCCCAGCAACATCGCGATTTGATCTTCGAGATACTCACGCTTTTTCATCAAGCGGTCGCGTTCGGGCAGGGATTGGGTCACGCCGAGGGCACGTCCGCGCGGAAGGATGGAAACTTTGTGAATCGGGTCGCCATTTTTGACGGCCATGCCGACGGCAACGTGCCCCGCCTCGTGGACAGCCGTCGCATAACGTTCCTCTTCGTCCATCATAAAGCCCTGGCGTTCTGCACCCATCAGAATTTTGTCGCGCGCGTACTCGACGTGTTTGCGGGCAATGGCGTCTGCGCCGTCGCGTGTAGCGGCGATGGCCGCCTCGTTGAGCAGGTTGGCAAGATCAGCGCCTGAGAAACCGGGCGTGCCGCGCGCAATCCAACGCATATCCAGAGCCTCTTCCAATTGCAGGCCGCGCGCGTGAACTTTCAAAATCTCCTCGCGGCCATTGGCATCCGCCAGGTTGACAGCGATCTCGCGGTCGAAGCGGCCGGGGCGCGTCAGCGCACTGTCGAGAATATCAGGGCGATTGGTAGAAGCGATGACGACGACGCCGCTCAGTTGATCAAAGCCATCCATCTCGACCAGCAGTTGATTGAGCGTCTGATCCTGGTCGGCTGAGGCTGAATCGTTGCCGCGCCCGCGCTGGCGACCCAGCGCATCTATCTCGTCAATAAAGATGACGCAGGGAGAGAGCTTGCGCGCCTCTGCAAAGAGACGACGCACGCGCGCTGCACCCAGACCGGCAAACTTTTCCTGAAAGCTGGAGCCAGAGACGGACAGGAATGGAGCGCCGGCCTCGTTGGCCGCAGCCCTTGCCAGAAGAGTTTTGCCTGTTCCCGGCGGGCCGGAGAGCAGTATGCCGCGCGGCGCTCGACCGCCGAGGCGTCCGAAGCGTAGTGGATCGCGCAGGAATTCGATGGTCTCGGCCAACTCTTGCTTGGCTTCGTCAACTCCGGCGACATCACCGAAGCCCACCGTTTGTTTACCGCCCGCGTCCTTGAGATTGAAGTCTCCGCCGCGTCCTTCCATGCTGGCATAGATTCGCCAGCCGATAAAGCCGAAGGCCGCGAACGCCAGAATCGGTATCAACCAGCCCATCGCGGACGAGATAGGGCTCGGGCGCAAGCTACGGAATTCGACGGGGACGTTGCTCTTTGCAAACGCCGTTACGATCTCCTGCTGCGCCGATTCGTTGGTTACGATTGCCTGTGAGACAGTGCCATTATGTCCTGTGACGGTCAACTGCTCGCCATCAATACTTAAAGAGCTGGCCGTGCCGCTCTCGCCAAGCGTGCGCAACTGCGTATAGTTGATGTTATGTACTATGGGCTTTTGCCGCGAATAGATTGTAAAGAAGCTGGCGGCGACGAGCAGTAGCAGTAGTCCAACGGCAACGATGAAACTGAGTTTTTGGGTGCGGGGGAGCAACCGAGGTAAAGGGGACGGCATAAAATTCTCCTGTAGCCTTGCAGCTATAAAAAAGGGGGAGCCGCAAGAGGCAGATACTAACTCCAAAAAGAGCAAAGAATCGGGACTGAGAAAGCGTCAGAAGCTACGGACGGGAGCAACCTGCACGCGAGAGCGTCAAGGGGGTTCACCGACATTTTGACCGCACACAACCAGTTAGAGGCCGCACGCGCTCATCATTTACACTTTACCAGTCATTTCGCTTTGAAGTCCAGTTTAAAGAAAGACTTCACGCTTGATCCATTCAAGCGATGGAGCCTGGGAACGACACCCGACAGCCGAACTGCGACGTTAGCCCAAAGACAATTCCGATGTTTCGTCATTCGATCCGGTTGCCGTAGGTGCCCTTGATAGAGGCTGGTTTTGATTTTTGCTCGGAATCGAAACACCGCATCCGAATGTCCTGTGCTGTGTTTTAATACAAAGCATCGTTAATTTGACAGGCATCAGACGCTTTCAGAGTCTCTTTTATCACCTTAAGTTTATGAATAACTAGGGTTACGTTATGCGGGAAGTTTTTCGTCGGCTGTTGGCACGGCCATTGCTCATGTACAGGAGGCAGGCGGGTTCAGTTTGAACCAAATAACTTTTGAAAATGCGACGCTCAAGAAAGAAGGAGAAGGCGAAAATGTTGTGGACAATTCTAGTGGTACTTGTGATCTTGTGGTTACTCGGTTTTCTCGGTGGCATCGGCGGCAGTCTGATTCACATTCTGCTCGTGGTGGCGCTCGTAGTTCTGGTCATTAATCTTCTGACCGGTCGCCGCACAGTGTAGCGACGGTCATAACGGTCGCTTTAGGCGACTGAAGGTTTGTAAAGAGTAATTAACTGATCTGTTAAATACAGAGGGATGGCATCTCACCTTTCTTGGTGAGCTTCGGAAAAGGAGACGACTGATATGCTGTGGACAATTCTGGTAGTGCTTCTGGTGCTTTGGTTAATTGGTGCGATTGGCGGCATTGGCGGTAGTTTGATTCACTTGCTGCTGGTCGTGGCGCTGATCGTGTTGGTGGTCAACCTTCTGACCGGTCGCCGGACGGTTTAATCCGTAAAGGCTCCAGCCGCAGACAACTAAATAATTCAACAGGAAGGGGCGCAACATGTTGCGCCCCTTCCATTTTTATTTTCACAATTCAGTTGATTTTAACTTGGGATCGGAGATGATGCGCCCGACCGGATAGAGATTCATCTGCTGATCCCAGTAGGGAGAGCGTTCGTAAAAGAAACGCAGACGCTCGCGCGGGCTCGCGGCAAACTTCGGATCGCTCATCAGGCGCTTCTCAAATTCACGCCGAAGATTCTCATCCTTTTGAAGCATTTCGCGGGCGAGTTTCTCCAAAACGTAATCCTCGCCGTACTCTTTCTGCTCGAAGATGGGGTTGAAAAAACCCCATGCGACAAATGAATCAGGGCCTTCGGGCTCAAGCAGGTGAATGGCAACATGCGCCCCTGGTTGAGCCAATGGCACCAGAACCGAACCGGCGGGAAATAATCTCTTTTCGCGTACCTTGATCGTCTTGTAGGTCGCCATCAGGCGCCCTTCGAATGGAGCGCCGGCCCACTTCGCCTCGCTGAAGCGATAGCTTTCAATCTCTATCGTTGCGGGCGCAGTAAGTCGTTTCAATTTGAGGCCGTGCGCCGCCAGCACAGCGACGACCTCTTTCCATTGGGGCGGCACGATGTAATAAAGCGGCGTCGAGACTGCGGCTGTGACCCGGGCATCATCGTAAAGCGGTACTGTCAGATCAACGGGCTTCGTCCCAAAAACAACACGCACCGCGCCCGATACGTCGCTCACTTCCCTGCGCGACTCGATGGCTTTGAGTTGAAAGGGTATGGCTTTGTCCGTCAACTCGAATTGAAGCGGGTACATTTTGGAAGGATCGTATTTTTGCCCCTCCGCGGTCGTCTGTTCATCCGCCTGGCGAACTGCTTGAAGCAGGCTCTCCGGATCGCGATTTACCTCTTCGAGTGTGAAACGCAGCAGGTCATACGTGGCGCGCACGCGCGAGCGATAATCTTTGAGCATGTGCGTTTCGATAAGGAGACCCGGTCGGTTACGAATCGGCGTATAGCCGGTGGAAAAACGCGGCAGGCCGATAAAGCTATCAATGCCCTGGGAGAGATCGCGGTTATCGCGAAACTCAAGATATGGCGCGAGGAGATTGCCCGCCGCTTCAGTCGCAGGAAATATGCGCCCTTCGAAAGCAGACCGTTCCCAAAGAAGCACAGGCGCTGGTACATTGCCGTGATGCTCGAACTGGTAAGTGAGATTGTAACGATAGTCCGCGCCATCTGTGACGTGGCAATCAATAAAGAGATCCGGATTCCAGTTAGCCCAGAGCCGTAGCCAGGCGCGCGTCTCCGGCGTGTCGGCCTTCATATAATCACGGTTCAAATTGAGATTGGTCGAAGTGCCGCGCCATCCCATCTCCGCCGGGCCGTTCTGATTAATTCGATTGTAAGGACTGGAACGCTCGTGCCCGTCCACGTTGTAGATGGGAATAAATAATATGACCACATGATCGAGGAGACCCGCGCGTGTCTTCGTAATAGCGATATCGCGAAGCAGCGCGAACCCTGCGTCCTTGCCGTCGGGTTCCCCCGGATGAATGCAGGCCTGAATGAGGACGACAGCTTTTCCTGCGCGACGGGCAGCCTCCGGCGTAAAGGTTTCACCTTCCGCCACGATTAAGAGAGGAAGCTCGCGCCCTTCGCCGCTCTGGCCGAAGCTGTCCAGCCGAATGAGCGTTGAGGCGGCGTCGAGCCTGCGTCCATACGCGATTGTCTCGTCATAGCGCGGAGTCTCGCGGTAATCGGTCTTCTCCGCCCAGGTTTGCCAGTCTGGCGGAACGGTCGTTGGAGTGTTTTGAGCCATAGCGTTATTTGAGGTCGTCAAGATAAGAAAGAGGATTGTCGAAACCAACCGCGGCATGATGAAATGAAACATCCAAAAGTTTCTCCGATAATCGCAGGGAACATGGGTGACGGGTGCTTCGCTAACTCGAACATGATTGCCTGCGATAGAACAATGTAACTATACGACTGCTCGACTCATAAGCAAAATAACAACCTTTCTTCTCCTCTGCAAATAATATTTATACAGGGGTATGGAATTGCCTGCCGGATGATACTTTCGGTTATTCAAATCAGTGGCGGATACTCCAACCGGAGTCTTAGCACACTATGCGGCCTGGCGGTGTGCCGCCCGGTCAGGCACAATGAAACGGGATATTTATTTTTCAGGAACCTGGGATTTGTATGTTTTTAAAAACTTTTTCGCGCCGTATACTTCTATTATCGCTATCCGCCTCCTTCCTTTTAAACACCTTTACGATACCTTCCTCTGCCCGTCGGCAGGAACGGCTGGCAGTTTCGAAGCCCGCCACAGCGCAAACAGTCATGCCGCGCAGGCGACTAGAAGGCCCTGCCAACTTTCCCCCGGCGCGCACCTACGATGTTCTGCACTATTTAATTCGCACGCGCTTCGATGTTCCGGAAAAGACGGTCATCGGCGACGTGACGATCACGTTAAAGCCGCTGGCTTCGGGCTTCAACTCTTTCGCGCTCGACGCCGCAGACATGCAGATTGATTCTGTGACGCTCTCTCCGTTAAATGTGACATTGCAGTGGACACAACAGCCCCCAGACAAGCTTTCGATTACACTGGATCGCACTTACGGGCCGGGCGATTCATTGTCAATACGTATTCAATACCGCGCGAAGCCGCGACGCGGGCTCTTCTTCGTCCCGGCCAGGCAAGGCTCGACCGTGTCCAGACCGGCGCAGATTTGGACGCAGGGAGAGCCTGAAGACAATCATCGCTGGTTTCCCTGCTACGATTATCCCGATGACAAGGCGACGACCGAGCAGTACATCACGACGGGCAAAAATGAGATTGCCATCTCGAACGGCGCGCTTATTGAAACCACGAACAACGCGGACGGCACACGAACCTTTCACTGGAGGATGGATCAGCCGCATTCCACTTACCTGACTTCGCTTGTGGTCGGCGACTACGTGAAGTTGACCGATGCCTACAAAAGCATTCCACTAGAATACTATACGTATAAGGGTACGGAAGATAAGGCATTGCGCGCCTTTTCCGGGACGCCGGAGGTCATGCGCCTGTTCACCCGCCTGCTCAATTACGAATATCCATACAGCAAATACGCGCAGACTATCGTCTCTGCTTTTTTCTTCGGCGGGATGGAGAATATTACGGCGACGACACATGCGGACACGGAGATTCTGGCCTCAACGGGCGAAGCGCCCTCGGACTCTACGCAGGAGCTTATCGCACATGAGCTTTCGCATTCATGGTTCGGCGATCTGGTGACCTGCAAAAGCTGGAAGCACCTGTGGCTCAACGAAGGCTTCGCCACGTTTATGGAGGCTGTCTTCAAAGAGCACAAAGCGGGGCGCGAAGCCTACCTGTTACAAATGCGCGAGAACGCGATTCGCTACCTGCACGAAGACGCTACGGGGTATCGTCGTCCGATTGTTTACGACCGTTACCGTAGTCCGACGCAACTCTTCGATGCGACGCTTTATCAAAAAGGCGGATTCATTCTGCACATGCTGCGCGAGACAGTCGGCGACGAGATATTCTGGAAGGCGCTCAACCGATACCTCGTTGAGTTCAAGTATGGAAGCGTCGAGACGGCTGATTTGCAGCGCGTCTTTGAGCGTGTGAGCGGGAGACGGCTCGATTGGTTCTTCGACCAGTGGGTTTACGGTGCCGGCTATCCGGAGCTGCGCGTGCGTCACTCTTACAGCACATCATCAAGACTCTTAACCTTAAATGTCGAGCAAACGCAGATTCCTGACGCGACGACCCGCGCCATATTTCGCCTGCCTGTGGAAATTGAGATTACGACCGCCAGGGGAGCGCGCACAGAGCGCATAGAAATCACAGGTCGCACCCAGCGTTTTACATTCAAGCTGGACGGCAAGCCGTTGATGATCCGCTTCGATAAGCGTTCAGCCATACTCAAGCAGCTTGATTTCCCGCAGCCCGCCGAGATGGTCGCCTACCAGCTCTCACACAGCACGGATGCCATCGGTCGCATCGAGGCCGCCGAGGCCCTGGCGCGAAACAGAACCGCATGGCATCAAGTTGCTGTTCAAGGGCGAGTGGCAGCGAAAATTATGCGTTTGAATCCGTAGAAGACAGGGCCGTTGGGCCATTGAGCGCGCAGACGAGTGCGGTAACTTTGCATAAAGGGCTCGTGCAATTCTTCCGGCAGGCGCTCGAAATATGGAACGAGTGCGGTGCTCGATGTCCAATCCGCAAGCGCGTCCGCTGATTCGAGAATGTGCGGATAGACTTTTTCAAAAACTATGATCTCTTCTCCGCCATGCTTATAAAGAAGTTCCGCATAATCCGCGATCTGGAGTATCGCAAATTGTTTAGCCCAGCCGCCCAATGCATGACGGAACGGTTCTTCCTGAGCCGTCTCAGTTATCAAAGTGTGACCGGCATGTTTGTGATTTGAGGGTAGCTGCACGGCCAGTTGACCGCCTGGTTGTACAAGCCGGAGCAGTCGCGGGATGAGCGATTGATGATCTTCAACCCATTGGAGCGCCGCGTGCGAGAAGACTAAATCCCATTCGCCTTCAACCCCTTCTATCGAGCCCAGTTCGAAACCTAATCCACTTCGCTGGAACTCCTCTGCGCGTGCCAGCATTTCGGGAGATGAATCAATTCCTGTGACAACGCTCGCGGGTAAATCATCCGCCAGCCTTTTGGTTAATTCTCCTGTGCCGCATCCAAGGTCAACGACGCGCATTCCCTCACGTCGCTTCACCAGACGAAAAAGATCATCGAAAGGTTGAAAACGCTCTTTTTTGAAAAGCTGATAACGATCAGGATTCCAGGGCATGTTTGATAAAAGAGTCGCGCGGAACGAGTATCCCTCAAAGAGGGTATAACGAGCTTGCTAGCGTAATTCGGCATCGCACGAGCGGCAGTTGGTGCGTCGCCTGGCATTGAGTGTTCCGCAAGCGCCGCAGCGATTATACATTGTGCGCACAAACCAGTTCGTGATCAGCGCGCTCAAGAAGAGTATGCCGAGGAGCATGGCTACGCTCAGCAGAGTATCCCTCAACCTTTGAACTTCTCCTTAAAGCCATGATGATATGTTTGGCCCCGTTCATAACCCCTGCGGAAGGCATCTTGATCATAGGCATCCGAGTAGCGCTCGCGAAGGCTCTCCAAAGCTTCTTCAAATGACTTGCCGCGCGATTGCGGATGCAGCGCAGCCTCGAAGCCTCTTCTATAGTAAGGCTCACTGGTCTTAAAATCCCCGCCCTGGCCCGTGTACTCTTCATCTTCGGCATCGCGCAATCCGACCCACCAGCTTTCGCGCGCCGCATCAATGCTCTCGGCTCCGGCCTGCGCCATGATGTTTCGCGCCGCTTCGCTCTGATCATCATCTGCGACGACGATGACGACGGTTCGCCCCTGCCGCAAAGCATCTTCGTAGATATAAAGCTCGTCGTGCGGCATTCCAGTAACAGCATCCTCCATAGCGCCGCCAGCAGCTATGCCGGTCGCCGCTCCGCCGGCTCCTAACAGAGCTGCGCCGATCAATCCGGCGGCGATCACAGGCCCCACGCCCGGCACAAACAGACTGGCGGCAGCCGCACCGATGTGCATGCCTCCGGCAACGCCCAGGGCTCCGCCCGCCCAACCACCAAGTGCTTTGCCCATGCCGGGCTGTTCCGTTTCTGTCGTGGGCACGGCGGCGTCCAACTCCTCGGGCGATGTACCGGGAGCAAGCAGGCTGATCCGTTCATCCGCGATCCCTGTTGAACGAAGATTTTCTACGGCACGCTCTGCCGCCTCGCGCGACTTAAATATTCCGGCGACTGTACTCATCAAAGATTCTCCTTCGACTGGATGTTTGAGACTTAGTTTTATCCTGTTTTGGCCCACTCTTCAAGCCCCACGCGCTTGTTCCGGACCAAATCATTGAGCAATTCGGCGCGGCCATGTTAAAGTAAAAGTGTTCTTGAATTTTTATTCGGGGGTTGAAGGCCCTTTTAAGGCGACGAGCATGATCCAGATCATCGAAAAACATTGGCCCATGTCTGAGGGCGACGGTAAGGCGACGCGTAAGAAAAAGCCTAGGATACTGGCCATCACGACCGACTGCTGCACCGGCTGCGCAGGCTCACCGGCATGTATCGAATACTGCCCGATTGAAGCCTGTATGTTCTGGATACCGGACGAAGACCATCCACCCTTCGGCCGCATCGAAGTTGACCCGAACCTCTGCATCGGATGCCAGAAATGCACCAGCAAAGGCCCGGACGGCGCGTTCCTTGACGGTTGCCCCTGGGATGCTATCGAGATGGTTCCCACTGATGAATGGGAGGCCGCGCACGGCATTGATCTAAACCCTTGAAGCTCTTTTATTCGTCTGGTTGCCCGTATGAACCCGGCAAAGAAAAGCTAAATCAAGCGCATGAGATAATTTAGCAAACTGGATGAGCGTGTTATATTCCCCAAAAGGCGTGTTAAAACACGCCTTTTAGCATGTCTTTTATTTGGTTATGCTTCTCCGAGTTTAGGTAGGGACGAAAATGCAGGCATCATCTAAAACTTCTATTTGGCTCTTCCTGATCGCCTTCGCGCTTGTGTTCTACGGCATGGGCGCGTCCTTTGTAGAAAGCTTCGTCAACTACCCGACGTGGAGTCTGATCGGAGCGAACGAGTTCCGTGCATACCACCAGGCTCTCAGCCCATTGGTCATAGGCTACATGGTAATTCCGCTGATCATCACCACCATATTGACAATGCTTCTCCTGTGGTTTAGGCCAACTCCTGTCCCACGGTGGGCAATCTGGCTTGCGGTCGTGCTTCAACTTATTCCCTGGGTTTCAACTGTCGCCATTCAATTCCCGATTCAAGTGCAACTGAGCAGGGATGGTTTGTCACTGCCGCTAATCGAGCGTCTAATATTCACCAACTGGTGGCTACGCAAAGTGCCACAAATTATCAATGCTTTCCTTTTCTTATGGATGATCTCTTTATTGCTGAGGGTGAATTACCAACGCAGCGCCGAAGCATAACAAAGCCTTGCAGCTGACTGCGCGATAGTATGCTTCTCAAGTAATCTTATTCCTTTGAAATATCTGAAAAGTAGGAAGTAATAAATGCTAGGAAGCACCCCAAACGGAAGAATGACTTTTCGTAAATTGAACCGCGTCGAACAGGTCAGTGGACAGGACGGGGCCGTAACGTTTTTCTCATGTAGCCTTGTAAAATCAGGTTGCGTTTATTAGCGCCGCGCCCGTCAATTTCAGCGTTAGATTGATGCTGGAACGCCCTCTCAGTCTAACGAGCGCCAGCGCCTTGTATGCGGTTTTGAATTGCTTTGGCTGTCAGTTCGGCTTGTTGTTTGATCTGTTCGGGCAGACCTTCATTTGCACCTGCGTAGCGCTCGACAAGAGGCAAATCCTCGCGCTCGCCGACCCAGTAAAGAGCGCGCAGTGCTTCCCAGATAAACTGGTTGTCGGGCGTGATAACGAAGAGCGTATCTCCAGTGGCTACACGCGCGCCTTCAACAACCCCAACACTCTTTACCTTTCCCGGCAAAGGTGAACGCACCTCTTTTGATTCCCCTCCATCGCTATTGATGCGTGCCATCAAAGTACCATCTCTCACTGATGATCCCTCGGAGACGACGCTCCCCATAACGCCGTTCGAGGATGCGACTATCGTAAAGGACTCCAACATCGCGCGCAGCTCCGGTCTTCCACGGGCATCGCCGAAGGTAACTAGTGAAAGTGCCGCCTGACGACGCACGCCCGGTTGCTCGTCTTCAAGCAGACGAATGAGCGCGTTGCGAAACTCCTCCGTTTTATTATCGAAGCCCATCAGGTAGGCAGAGGTCTTGCGGAATTCCGTGACCGGATTGCCTGCGAGCGCGATGATCTGCGGATACCAGCGCTTAGCGCTCGCGTCGCCCCTGACCATGCGCTCCTCTACCTGTGAGAGTGCATGTTGGATATGCCTGGGTTTCTTCTCCTCCGCCAGATACTCGTCAATTTGGGCATCGGAGAGATGGCGACCGAACCATGTTCCGTACCAGGTCAGAAAAGGCGCGACGATGAAGAGCACGGCGAGAATGATCAGCGGCCATGATGTACGCCGGCGCTGCAATTCCTTTGCGGATTGGTGATTATTATTTGACTTGCTCGCTGACATAAGAGAACGGCGGTCGGGCACGAGCCCAAGCCGCGTAATACTCATTCAGGCGCATATTTGCCTGCCGACCATATATACGACACTTCGGCGCAAGCTATCTGAATGCCCTTAGCATAAAAAAAATGATGACGCCCGTCACGGAGACGTACAACCACGCGGGGAACGTGATGCGCGCAATCCGCCTGTGCGCAGCGAATCTCCCGGTCAGGGCAAAGAACAATGTGGTCAGGATTACCGGCAGGGCGACGACGGTCAGCAGGATATGTGAGATTAGGATAAAGAAGTAGATGGGTCGGACAATCCCTGTTCCCCGAAAGGGAGTGTCGCCATGCGTGCTGTGATAAACAATGTAAGAGATTAAAAAGAGGGCCGAGAAAAAGAGCGCGCCCAGCATAAAGCTGCGGTGAATGTTGATCCGTCCCCTCTTGATAAAGATAAAGCCTGCGACGAGCGAGCAGGCGCTCAAAGCATTGAGTGCGGCATTGACGGCGGGAAGAACGCTGCTGGAAGCGGCTACGCCGTCAGGCGTCTCTTTGAAGTAAATCAGCCAGAGCAAAAATCCTATGACAGAAGCGCTGAGAAGGATGCTCCACAAAAGGACTGTTCTATTATTGACGCCCTCTTTCGTTTCAATAGGGAATGGTTTCATAAATCGAGTACGTATAGATTTTATTATAGCGCGGGGTTAATAAAGGTAAAATGTTTCTCTTCAATTTTCAGCGGGGTTATTTTGTTTCATCAAAGCTTCCATCCATTTTGCTCTCGCCTGCCGCCACCTTCCCTTCTTCAGTCAAAGCGTAAAAATCGTTGCCGCGTTCTTCTAGGAGGCCCTCTCGCACCAGCCTCTCGACCGTATCGAAGACAGCTATCCGCGCCTCGGCATCGTTGCCGCCCGCCTCAAACAGTTCATGCAGGTCGAGCGTCTCTTTTCCCCAATGCTCGAACATCCCCAGAACTTTTTGTGTAAGCGCATCCATCGCAAGTGTACTCTCTCAGGCACGACCGGCCATAATCATCTTAACGTAAAAGCGTCACCCCTTCGTGTGCTTTGGCAACTCCTTCTTCTTCGGCTCGTAAACCTCAAGGTAACCACATCTTTCACACTGCCAGCTAGGGAACACCGCCGAAGGATCATTAGGGCTCTGGTAGACGGCGCTGTCGGCAGGGATGATCTTGCCTCCACATTGAGTGCAGACGCGCCCCCGTATGCTCTGTTTGTCGGTATCCAGTTTCGATAAGTTCTGTTCTGCCATCACGACCTCACGAATGTATTCCGGTAAATTTGAGATTAAGGCGGGGTTTTAGTGGTCGGAAGGATTGCTTTGCAGAAACGGCCGCAAGTTTTTGTTAATCGAGCATCCGTCAAGTCGCTTCCGCAATGCCAGCTTGCCCATCATGGCCCCCTCTGATCCTCCCACCGCGCGCATCCCGCTTGCTTCCAAGGATCCCCGCGCGGCGCGGCGCGCTCTGCTCGTGAAGAGCGCTCGGCCCAGCTTCGTCCGGCGCTTTGCGATACCTGTAAGCGATGATGAACATTGCACAGAACATAGCGACGGGAGGAATGAGCAAAACCAGCACAGCCAGATTCATACTGCTCGCTATCGAAGCCGCTTCAGTTGAACTGGTGACGGCAGCCCGGCACATAGCGCATTGTGCAAGCACGGTCGGGCTTACTGAGGCCACAATGGCCGCCACACCTGTCGCACTTAAGATTCGCCGCGCTTTATTTTTCACTTCCCTCACTCGATCTCCCGGATTATTTCATTATCATCGCTCATTATTTATATGGACGCAAAGCGAGGGCTCTGAAACTGTCCGGGAAGAAGACCAGCAATAGACAGATACAGACGACCAGCATGGGCACGAGGGTTAATACGAGGCTCAGGCGCTCGAAACGCAGGTGCATAAAATAGGCGACGATGAGCGCCGCTTTGATCACAGACAATCCGACCAGGATCGTCAACATAAGGATGAGCGAAACCTGTATGTATGCCAGAAAAACCTCGACCGCAGTAAGGATAAGCAGCCATAACCAGACAATCGAGAAGAGCTTCATCGTCCCCTCGAAATGAATCGGTCCCTCTTCGATTACGGGCGCGTCTCCCGCCGCGAAAGGATTTTTTAAGTACCCACGAGAATAAGCCCACATCGCAGGGCTAATGAGAAAAAGGCCAGCCAATAGAAGAAAGACCGACGTGACGAAGAGGCTGTCTATGGAGATGAAGTTCCCCGCCATCCGCACATTCGAAAGCACCAGGACAATGAATCCGATTGCGATGGCGAGAGAGATGACGTTCAAAATCATCTCCTCTTTGCTCGTCACACTCTTTACTGTCTCAGCAAGGCGACTCATCTCGTTTTCCTGTCTCCTCTATTATTCTTCGGCAAGCCACAGGCGCGGCTTGCATCAGAAAAATATCGCTCCACACCTTACCAGCCTTCAAAACTCACATCTCCCCTCGCCGTCCGCCTGAGATCAAACTCAGTGGCCCATATCAACAGACATCAGGTAGATCAACGGGAAGACGAACATCCATACGAGATCAACGAAGTGCCAGTAAAGGCCGCTTATCTCCACATCCTCGTGCCGCATCCGATGAATACGGAGGCCGACCCATGCCAGATAGATAACGCCCGTCAGGACGTGGAACATGTGCAGTCCCGTGATCGCAAAAAAGGTCGCGCCGAAGAGCGGCGGGGCTTGCGGCCAGCGTTGCCCCCACTCCTGCGCAAAATGGCTGCCCTCCTTCAGGCCGAACGGGCGCAGGCCATCGTCTATCAAATGCTTCCACTCGATCATGTGCAGGACTAGAAAGGACAGTCCGCCGACGATAGTGGCAAATATCCACAGCCTTACTTTGCGTTTGTCCTTACGGGCCGATGCCGCCACAGCCATCACCATCGTCAAGCTCGACGAGAGAAGACACAAGGTCATCACGGTTGAGAAGACGATACTGGGGCTAAAAGGAAACGGCGTGGGCCATTGCTCGCTCGAAGCTCTAACGTAGCTATAGCCCATCAGGAGCGCCGAGAAGGTCAGCGCATCCGAGACGATAAACAGCCACATCCCGAGCTTCTTATGTCCGACGTGATAGGGCAGAGCCCCACCGCTCCATTCGCTCGCCAGCATTTGATCCGCTCTCGCTTCAGTGCTCAACTCTTACCTCCAAAGGAAAAGGAGTAGAAACAGATAGATCCAAAGCCCATCCATAAAGTGCCAGTAAAGCGCCGCCGCATTGGCCGAATCCTGCCGGTTGGCGCGTGACTGTTCAATGCTTTGGCTGCGCCATGCGCGTGCGAGCAAATACCCCAACATCAGAATGCCGCCCACCAGATGCAGGGCATGCACGCCCGTCAACAGATAAAAGAACGCGCTGTGCGGATTGGTCGCAAGATATATGCCCTTCGCGACCAGATCGCGCCATGCCAGCCACTGCGTCAGAAGAAAACCCAGCCCCAGCAAAACCGTCGCCGTCAGCCAGCGCCTGTAGCCTTGATCATTATCGCGCTTGATAAACCGCCGCGAAACTTCAAAGGTCACACTGCTTAAAAGTATGAGCGCGGTGCTCAGCCAGAGCATGTGCGGCACGGAGATCGGCTGCCAATCGTTAGCTGTCGAAAGACGCGAGCGAACGATGTAGGCGCTCGTCAGGGCCGTAAAGAGCATTGTGATCGAGCAGAGCGCGACCCACATCCCGATTCGATAACGATGATCCGGCGTAAACTGCCGGGAGGAATCATCGCCCCCGCCGCCCGGCCCACCCCTACCGGGCGAACCGTTTCCGTTAGGCCTGCCGCCCTTCTTTATCCCTAAGGATCGCGGAAGCGTCTTCTCAGTGTTGATGACCGTTGTCGCCATTGCCGTTACCTCTCAATACATCTGTCTCTCTGGCGGCGGGCTCGCTCACCTCCGTCGGGTCTGGCTCAGTCTGCATGATGAAATCGTTGGGCGCGCCCGGCACAGAGTATTCGTACGGGCCTCTGTAAACAACGGGCGGAATGCCGAAGAAATTATCATGCGGCGGCGGCGATGGAATAGCCCACTCCAGTGATGTGGCCTCCCACGGATTATCGCCCGCCTTCTCACCCTTGAACATGCTCCAGATGAAATTGAAGAGGAAGATAAACTGTGCCGCGGCTGTCACAAAAACGGAGAAAGAGACGAAGACCACTAACGGGTGCAGCGTCTTTAAAAACTCGTACTCGGTAAACTGCGCGAAGCGGCGCGGCATGCCGACGATGCCCATGATATGCATCGGCACGAAGATGCAATAGACGCCGATGAACGTAATCCAGAAATGAGCCATGCCAAGGCGCTCGCTCATCATGCGCCCGAACATCTTGGGAAACCAGAAAGCCGTACCGGCGAACATCCCGAAGATGGCCGCCACACCCATCACCAGATGAAAGTGCGCGAGCACGAAATAGGTATCATGCATCGGTAGATCGAGCGAGGTCTGCCCCAGCACCAGTCCCGTGATGCCGCCCGCGACAAATAACGATACGAATCCGATGGCATATAGCATCGGAGTTTGAAAGCGAATTTTCCCGCCCCACAATGTTCCCAGCCAGTTGAATGTCTTGATGGCCGAGGGTACGCCGATTGAAAGCGTCAGGACGGAAAAAGCCATCCCGGAATAGGGGCTCATGCCGCTGATGAACATGTGATGTCCCCAGACGAAAAAGCCCAGAAGTCCTATGCCGAACATCGCGAAGACCATCGCCCGGTAGCCGAACACGGGCTTTCGGGCAAACGTCGCGAGGATGTGCGAGGTAGCGCCCATACCCGGAAGGATCGCGATATAGACTTCCGGGTGGCCGAAGAACCAGAACAGGTGCTGCCACAAAATCGGAGAGCCGCCCTTGTGATTCGTCAACAGCGTGTCGCTGACGACTAAGCCGCCGGGAATAAAAAAGCTCGTCTCCGCGACACGGTCGAGCAACAATAGAACGCCGCCGCCCAAAAGCACCGGAAAGGCCAGCAGCGCCAGTATGGCGGTCGTAAACCATGCCCAGCACGTCAGCGGCATACGCATCAAGGACATTCCACGACAACGCATGTTGAGAAGCGTGGTGATGAAATTGAGCGCCCCCAGAAGCGAGCCGACGCAGAAGATGGCGATGCTGATAATCCACAGGTTCATACCTATGCCCTGGCCCGGCCCGGCCCTCTCTCCGAGAGCGCTCAGCGGCGGATAGGCTGTCCAGCCCCCGATAGGCCCAATCGTGCCGGTCGGCTTGGTAGAGAACCACCCGGCGACAGTGCCCGTGCCTTCTGCAAAGATGGCGAGCACAAGGACCAGGAAACCCACGAACGTAACCCAGAACGAGAGCATGTTCAGATTCGGGAATGCCATATCATCGGCCCCGATCTGAATCGGTAGAAAGTAGTTTCCGAACCCACCCTGCGGCGCAGTCGTGAGGACAAAGAAGACCATCATCGTCCCATGCATCGTCACCAGGGAGAGATAAAATTCCGGTAACATCACGCCGTCCGGCGCGCCCAGTTTGAAGATCGCGCCCAGCGATTTCCAGGAATGATCCGGCCAGGTGAGCCGCAGGCGCATCAGGACAGACATGAACATCCCTATGAAGACGGACACGAGCGCCAGCAGAAGGTATTGAATGCCGATTACCTTATGATCAATGCTGAAAATATACTTGCGTATAAAATTGGTCGGCGCGGGGTGGCGATGCACCCCGGCATGAGCCTCATCATGAGCCTCCCCAGCATGAACTCCGTGAGTTGTTTCCACTTCTGCCATTGCCCCTCTCCTTATCGCTTCAGGCCGCGCGGGCTTCTGCCCGCCCACATTACTTGGCCTGAGGCAGTGGATACTTTTTAAGCAGCTCGGTCATTCGTGCTTGAAATTTTGCCTGCGGAAGCGCCATCAGCTCAGCGTGCTCCTCCGCGGTCAGCACAAGCATATTGGCCCTCATCTTGTAGTGAAGCTGCCCGCACAGCTCCGCGCATGCGGCCTCGTATTGCCCGACCTGGTTGGCTGTAAAATGGAATTTAATATTCATGCCAGGCACGACATCCTGCTTGATACGCAACTGCGGAACCCACAGGTCATGCGTCACGTCCTTTGAGCGCATGGTCAATTCGACGGGACGATTGACGGGCACGATCAAAGTCGAGACGACCGAGTCATCCTTCGCGTTCGGGTCCTGCTCGTCGAGCCCTATAAAGTTGAGCGACGAATCGCTGATCAGTTCAGGTTTGGTGGTGCCGAGCTTTTTGTCAGCGCCCGAATAATGAAAGTTCCATTGGAATTGCTGCGCGACGACCTCTATGCGTTCCGCGTCCGCCGGGGCCGACTGGAAATGAAGCTGTGCCCACACGCGCTGGCCCAGCACACCGAGCCCGATAAAGATAACGGCGGTGATGATCGTCCATACTATCTCCAGACGATTGTTGCCGTGCGAGTAGGTGGCACGCTCCACATTCTTGTTATCGCGATAGCGCCAGAGCGTGTAGCCAAGCCCGACCTGTGCGGCGGAGAAGGCCACTCCAACGATGATCATCGTGAGTAGGAACTGGCTATCAATAGGCGGCCCGTATTCGGAGATGGAAGGCGGAAACCACCAGCCCATAAAAAAGAGCGCCACGGAGCCAATCGTCAGAAGCCATATCAGTATTGCCAGTGCGCGCCCCATCGGTTGGGTTCTCCTTCGGTTTAAGCGGTCAATGCTTGCCGGAAAAAATATTAGCCGTTCGTCTATTCGTAGAATTATTAAATGCCATTCACCGATTCAAGACCATCAAGGCAAACAGCAGCGGCAGATAGATCACCGAAGCCAGCAAGAGACGCCGCGCCTGTTGCCTCGACTTTGAAATCGCCGCACAAATACTGCTATAGAGAAAAACCACGCCGAGCACGATAGCGCCGTAAAAGTAGATCGCACCCGAGATTCCCAGGGCCGTCGGAAGTAAACTGACGGGCAAAAGCAGGAGCGTATAAATGACTATCTGCTGTCCGGTGATGCGCCCCTCGGGCTCGACTACGGGCAGCATGATGATACCGGCCCGTTCATAATCTTCCTTGTACATCCAGGCGATGGCGAGAAAATGCGGAAACTGCCAGAGGAAAAGAATGGCAAACAGCACCCATGCTTCCATCCCCAGAGTGCCGCGCGCCGCCGTCCAGCCCAACACGGGCGGCATCGCTCCCGGAAATGCGCCGAGCACAGTCGAAAGCGATGTCCTCGTCTTCAAAGGCGTATAGAGAAAAAGGTATCCAGCGATGACAGTCAGACCAAGGATGGCCGTCAGCGGATTGACCAGCACGGCGAGATAAATTTCCGCGCCCGTGGTTAGACCAACACCGAGGGTGCAAGCCTCGAAGGGCGAAAGTTTCCCTGTCGGCAGTGGACGCGCTGCCGTGCGACGCATCCGCGCGTCCAGGTGACGCTCCATGTACTGGTTCAGCGTCGCAATGCCGGATGAGAGCAGGGCGATGCCGATCATAGTGTGTGTCAATAAAAGATAGTTAATAGAACCGACAGCGCCGAGGCAGAAGCCCGCGGCGGAAGTAAGCACGATTAAGAAAGTGATGCGCGGCTTGGTCAGCTCAAGATAGGCAGAGAGCCTTTCGCGCACGCCCGCGCGTTCGCCAGCAAGTTCCGTTATCCCGCCTTGTGTTAATTCTACTGCAATGCTTTTCATAAAGAATTTCTATGCCTGAACTCTTTGTTCGTCTATCAGTTGCACCACGCAACAACAAAGGCGCGCCCTAATAAAAGATTCCCTCAACTATGCTCCGTGCGCCTCAGGTCGTCGCCCTGCGCGCCGCCGGCGAGACCTCGAACGTCGCCCGCGAAGACGGACGCAGAAGGCGATTAACGCGCAAAGTTAGAACCACGATTATCGCCAGCACAAGCGCACCACATGCGACGTGCGCCACAGTAATGTTGACAATCGGTTTGAGCGGCTGCGGAGCATCGGGCGAAGCGCGTCGCGCCAGATATGTCGCAAGCCCCAAACATAATTGCAGGACGAGCAAGGCCGAACCCAGCAGGGCGGGGCGCGAAAGATACGATTCCTTACCATAGCGTCCCAGCACGGTCAGCAAAGTTCCTCCGAGCACGAGCGTTACAGAGACCGCTCCAATGATGTGCGCAATCAGAAGGCTTGTCGGCAAATGCTCATCCCATGAAGCCGAATGGCGCAGCGTCGCGCCGAGCATCAATTGCACAAAGGTCACGGCGAAGGCCGCGACACACAAAGACTTGAGCGATGGCCCGACTGTCTCTTCTACCTGCGCGCGGGGCTCGCTCCATTCGGGCGAGGTAAAGACAGAAAGGCTGACCAAGGTACAGAAAAAGAGCTGTGCGAGACAGGCGTGCGCCGAAGAGACCCAAAGGGGCAGCATCAGTTTGACCGTGAGGCCGCCCAAAAGCCCTTGCACGATAACCCCACCGAGCGCGATGAGCCCAAGACGGCGTACCCAGCGCCGCTTCTCGCTGCGCCACAGCCAGATGTTAAGAGCGATGGTGAGCAGCCCGACGCTTGATGCTATCAGGCGATGCCCGTGCTCGTAAAAAAGATTGCCCACCATCGGAGGAAAGACCTGACCCCAGGAGAGCGGCCAGTCGGGCGCGGCCAACCCCGCGCCATTGCTCGTCACCAGTGCGCCCGCCACGATCAGGATAAAAGTCGCGCACGTCACAAACACCGTAAAGCGATGAAGACCACGATTCATATAAAAGCATTGCTGAGCGACGAGTGAAAAAACAACAATCGGAAGGACGGGAAAAGTTTACATCTCGTCACCTGTCACTCTTCCCTGGCCGCTACGCTTAATGTCCTCCGAGCATCGGCAGATCAATCGCAGGCATCACTTGCAGCGAACCGCTCTGGGGCGATGAAGCCACACCCGCGCCCATCTTGATTTCCTGAGTCACAGTTCCCTTGCTGTCCACTTTAATCTGCGCTGTCTTTGTGCCGTACTTTTCATGCCAGGCTTCAAGCGTGTACGTGCCGGGCGGAACGTTTTTGATCTCGAAGCTTCCATCCGTCTTCGTGACGGCATGGAATGGATGTTTGAGCACGCCGATCCATGCTTTCATCCATGGATGCTGGTTGCACTTGGCCGGGATCAAGACCTCTGCGCGTTTGAAGACGGCGCTGATGGGCGCTGCGTTTTGACCCTGTGCCTGGTTGAAGGGGTCGTTATTCTTGGGCTGCACGTTGACGTTGTGCGTCGTCGGGTCAGAGTTGAAGACATTTAATTTTTGCCCGACCTGCACGACGATCATATGCGGCACATAACGACAACCATCCTGATCGAGCTTTGCTTCACCGGGCGAGTCCCATTTGAAACTGTCAAGCTTCTTAGACCCCTCGGTAGTCTGCCCGTCCTTGAGATAGACGAGCACATATTCGACAGCACCGTTTTTGACCACCACGTCCTCAGCAACGGCGTTCGGATTCTTGGATGCACAGGCAGCGTCCGCAGCCATATCTATAGGCTTCGGCTCCGGCGCGGTCGTCCCGTCAAAGAGAACCTTGCCGGTGATAGTGCCCTCGTTGCCGGTTACTTTGTACGGCGTCCCAGCCGTTTCCGCCGGCGTGTCTTCATCGTCCAGATCGTCATCATCCTTTGAGCAGGCTGCGGCGAAAGAGAGCAAAGACAGCAAGAGAAAAAGGGCGAGCCAGTATCGTCTGCGTTTGGGTAACATGATTACTTCCTCTGATTATAAATATAAAACTGAAGCCTGACCAAATGGCGGCAGGCTTCATGGTGAAAAGTTTACGGCGCTGCGGTGCGCCACAGCCACACCGGCCATCTCAACGGTTGATGGCTCCCGACCCGGCGACAAGTACGAAAGCGGGCTACTACGACTACTTCTACGGGTCGGGCCACCACCACGTTGCACCGGCGAAGCCCGACTTACTTTCTGCGCGGGCGTGGCCGACTCCGTCTCCTTCGGTGCAGGCGTTTGCCCGCTCGTCGCAGGTGGCGAAGTTGAAGACAGGCGTCGCTGCTCGTCCGCCGTCAACTCGAACATATAACGCACGAGCAGATCGGCATGATCGCCATGATATTCATTAAAGGCAGGCGGCGTCTCACCGCTAAAGACCCACCGTTCTCCATCCTTCTTAAAGAGTCCTGAAGGCATCCCAGTCCCCGGACTGATCTGCTGCGGATCGAGTAACCAGCGGAAAGTCCAGCCGGGTTTGAGCCGCTCGCTCGCCAGAAGGAAGTTCGGAGCGAGCGCCGTCTTGTCATGTTCGGCATCGCCCGTAATATGACACTTGAGACAGGGCGCGCCGCGCGATGTGAACAACTGGCGCGCGAGAGTGCGCTCCTGCTCCGTCAGCGGCTCAAGTTTTTCCGGTATGTACGGATCTTGTTGCGACGAGACGGCCATAAAGAAGCGGACAAGTGTTTGCAACTCCTGCGGCGAGAAGCTGAAGGTCGGCATGCGCGCTTTTAAGTATGGACGCACGCCGTTGAGATCCTGACCGGGTTGCGGCTTGAGCTTCGCGTGATCGGCATTGCCGCTGCCTGAGGCCGCACCCTGTGCGCCACCGCTCCCGCTGCTCTGCCCTCCGACACCTGTGGCCGGAGGAGAGGTGCTGTTCCCGCTCGTTCTAGACGCATACTGGTTTCCGGTCGCCGCATTACCCGGCCCTGCTCCAACCGTCTTGTCGCTGCGACCGGGCGCGGCGCGTCCTCTTTCATCGCTTAAGGAAGGATCGTTCAGGAAGCGCAGCAGCCAATCCGGATCAACGCGCGCGCCCTCGCTCGTCAGGCGCGGCGGCAATTGGTCTTTCCACTCGCTTGACTGGTAGAGCGGCAGGCCCATGAGGACGGAATTTTGTCCGACCTGAATGTTATGGCAGCCCATGCAATTGTATTTCTTGACGACCCACCACCCGTCCTGTATGTCCTTTTGCCTGTCGGTCGCTTGATAAAAGAGCGCTTGCGGAACGTTCGAGCCCTCGACGCCGACGCTGCCGATCAGGAACGTGGTCAGCGCCCTGTTCCATTCCTCCGGCATAAAAGGCTTGGGCATCCGTAACTGATCCTTAGGCTCTTTCTCTTTGCCCTTATCGTAGATCGAAGGGTCGTTTATCTTGTTCGAGATAAAACCGTGCGCGTTGTACCAGGGCCGTTCCTCTCCGGTCTTCTGATCAATAATGGGCTGGTTGGTGTGCGGGTCAAGCCCCTTTTCCGCCGGTTTGGTCATGAGCGCAAAATCGAAACGCTCGATGGGAGTAGAGCCCTCTGCGGTCAATTCCTTACCGATACGTTGCTCCTCTTCGAGCCCCTTGATCTCGTGGCATCCGGCGCACCCGTAAGTTCTGACAAGCGCGCGTCCCTTATCTTTTAGCGCGGGGTCATCCATAAAGGATGCATCCGGGTAAGACCTCTGGTTCGAGAGCGAATAGAGATAACTAGCGATGTCCTCGACATCCTTTTCCGGCAGACGGAAATTGGGCATCACCGTCATATTCTGAACCTGTATCTCCGCGCCGTCGTTCGGACATTTCGAGTGATCCCCGTCGAAGACGAAAGGCTTGCCCTTCTTTTCGTAATCCTCGCGCGTCAGGTCGCGTTTCTCCTTCGGGCAGTAGGGAGCCCAACGCTCGCGCGGGTTATAGATCCAGCGCACGATGTAATCGTAACTGGCCTTTTCACCGATGCGCGTCAGGTTGGCGGCGAAGTCGCCGCCAACACTTTGATCGCCTTCACCGATGGAGTGACAGGCCATGCAGCCGCGCGTCTCGAAAAGCTCCTTGCCGTGCGCGGCATTTCCCTTTTGTCTTTCAGGCACGCGCCCGTCAAAGCTCTCCTGCCAGAGGAAAGCGGCGATGGCTTTTCGCTCATCGTCCTCGCGCGTATTGTCATGAGCCTCCCTGTTCTCTTTGCCGTCAATGCGCCAGAAGGTCGGCATTTTTGTGCCGGGACGGAAACCCTGCGGGTCTCTGAGCCATTCGGGTATCCACTCCTTACGGAGCTTCAAGCGAACGTCCTTGAGATTCGGGCCAACCTTCTTTTGATCCTGCATCAAGTATTTCGATTGCGTATTGAGTTGCTCGATACGCGCCGCAAGCAGGCTGTTGGTGACTCTCAGGGATTCAGCGCGGGCGAGCAGGCGTTGCGCTTCGGTGTCGTTCTCCGCATTACCGCTCTCGTCTCTTGCGAGTCTCGATTCGCGCTCGTTGTTGGAAGTCTCTTCTTCCAGTTGTTTGATTGTCTGGCGCGCGTTACTGAGCGCGTCTGTCTCGCGATCATAACCCTCGAAGCGATGGCAGCCAACGCAGCCTCGATCCTGAAATAGGTCTTTGCCCTTTGTCAGGACGGGCGCATGATCGAGTACGCGGTCGTTCTGGTGGCACTGCTGGCAGCCCGCCTCCATATTTTCTCTGGCCCAGAGCGGGTGTAGCCAATACTTGTGACGACCGTGACCCTTTTTCACATTGGTCGTCGCGCGGCCGTTACCGCCGTGACAACTGGAACAACCGAATCGCTCAGGGTCATGGATTTGCAGCAACTCTTTGCTTGGATGGCTGACGGAGGCGTGCGCCAGTGAATCCGGTTTCTTGCGCGGCGCGGCCATCGCCGTCGGGGTTATCGTTACAGGCTCGCGCACTCCGAGGTGGCAAGTCTCGCAGCGATCAACGATGTCATGTTCCAGCACGTTGATCTGTCTGAGCGAATAATCGAAATTCTCATTACGCCTGATCAAATTTCTGATCTGATCGTCCGTTAGTCCCGTGACGTTCTCTTTCAAGTAACTGTCGCGCTTCCTTGCCATCTCCGCCGGTTTCTTGAGCAGCTCCGCTTTTTCGCTCAAGAGAACGCCCTTTTCATCCTTGAGACGGGTGTAGAGGTCTTCCATCTCGGTGAAATTCATCTTTCTGCGCTCGACATTTTTCGAGCCATCCTCGGCGGGAAGCTCAATGGTGGCCTGCTGGTTTCTCTCCTTCACTACGTCCTGACGCAAATTATTCTTACTCGAATCGCTCCCGGCGGTTTCGATCTTGTAGTTAAGGACTGAGATATAACCGCGCGCATTTTGATAAGGGTCTGTGATGGCGTCCAGACGCCTTTGAATGACGGCGACCCGCTGGTCTATCTCTTTACGACGCGGGTCAGCAGCGGCAGCAGCCTCTTTTGCCTCGGCGTCAAGCTTTTGATACTCCTCGCTTTCCTTAATCTCCTTCTCCGTTCCCGGCCCGCCACCTCTGGACTTTCTCAATTGCCGTCTCAGGTAGCGATTGTAGCGACTGACGAACTCCTGTTGCATGCCTTTCCAGGAGCGCTGCCCGTAAACTTCGTCGTAGAGCGCCCAGGCCAGCGTGCCCGTCAAAAGCAGCGCGCAAATAAGAAGAATGCCGCTCGTCGAGCGACTGACAATCGGATCGCGTTCCGGCTTGTCGGGCTCTTTCTTTACTATCGCATCAGTCTCAGGCGCGTCAGCCACTTTACTGTTCCTCCGAGGCACGAATGCTCAAATGTTGAACCAGGGCGTCACCCACACGTACTTGATATTCATCGCGAGGCGTAAAATCAATTTCACGGGCATGGCGAGCAAGATGGAGATGGCTAAGAACTGAAACGTCATGTATTGCAACAGGCTTGTGCGCGCCAGTAATTTTCGCTCATACTCATCACTGGTCGTCAACCAGAGCTTGAGACGCTTCCACCACGGCAGCGAGCGGTCAATCCGATCAAATCCCCCGCGCAGCATCAACCAGTGAAAAAAGAGTCCGCCGACGATAAAGAAAGCGCCGACCACGATTGCGCCGAAAATAAACTTGCCTATGTTGCCGGCGAGAAAACCCAGCCCCAGCGTTTTTCCCAGCCAGCTTGTCGCGACCCAGTCGTGAAGGTCAATGTTTCTATCGAAGACCACGACGTTGTGATCCCAAGTCTGTCCCGGCCAGAACCAGACCCAGCCAGGCCCCCGTATAAATGTGCCAATGATGATTAAGAGAATCCACATCAGCCATCCCCACCCGTACAACAGGAGCGCAAATTTTCGCTGCTTGATCGTGTAATA
>JBKKAL010000114.1:0-7363 GCA_046714695.1 Pyrinomonadaceae bacterium | reverse complement strand
GCATGATCCCCAGTTAGATGAAAATCTCAAACCGGAGAATCGCAAGGCAGGCGACCTCAAAAGACACGCGCCCGTAAGCCATCGCGATGGCTTACGGGCGCTTTCAAATCAAACCGGCAGACCGCCGATCAATCGTGAACGGTTCAACCGCGCGGCGGCGTGCCCCAGCCTGAGCCGACGTACTCGCCGTCATGGACGATGCATGGCACGGTCGGATCGCCGTCCGAGTAGGCCAGCATCTCCTTGCGACGCGCGCGGTCATTCTGCGCGTCGTACTCTGTAAACGCAATGCCCTCCGTGTTGTAATAATCGCGAGCCTGCTGGCAATATGGACACCCCGGTTTCATATAGATCACCAATGACACTTTGCTCACCTCCATTTGCCGAATAGTTTACCAGCGTCGTGACGACGAGAGAAGTCTCAAGTCATCAAGCGAACAACGCCGTCCCGAATCCCTGGTAAATATCTCTTCAAAACAAAAGTTGACAACTCTTTAATAAATCTTTAAAGACATTTCCAATATCCCTTGCTAAGGTACGCTTGCTCGCGCGAGGAAAGGGTTATTGTTGAGCAAATCCTGAGGCTCGCCGCGGCTCGATTCAAGCGCTATGTGCTGATAAATCAACCTGTGGAGGGAAAACCATGCATCTCGTACGTCTCGGTCAACGGATAGGAATCATACTTTTTCTTGGCATCTTACTGGCGGGGGATTTACCGTCCGCAACCGTGTCTTCGTCCCCGAAGGCCAGGGATGAATCCAAGCGCACTTTTGCCTACGACCGATCTGTCGCCTTCGATCTGAAGGAGGAATCTGTCAAAGAGCAGGACGGCGTCATCATTCGCGATATCAATTATGCCGCCCGTACATCTGAGCGCGGCCGCATCAAGGCTTATCTGATCAGGCCGAGTGGGAAAGGCCCTTTCGCTGGCGTCCTCTTTTTTCACTGGTACGGGACTCCAAAGGGAAACCGGGATCAATTCCTTGATGAAGCGGTCGCGCTGGCAAAACAGGGAACCGCATCGCTTCTGATTCAAGGCTACTTCCCCTGGGCAGTCGAGCCCAAGGACGCGCAGGTTGATCGGCAGCGAGTCGTTGATGAATCAATCGAAGTCCGCCGTGCCCTGGATTTATTGCTGTCGCAACCCGGAGTTGATCGAAAACGCATAGCCTTCATCGGGCATGATTACGGTGCGATGTATGGCGCGATTGTCGCGGGTGTGGACAATCGTGTAAAAGCATATATCCTCGTCGCTGGCATTGGCAGCTTCAGCAACTGGTCGCTCGACTACTGGCTGAAAAAGAATGACGACACTTTTAAGCAAGCCTACCGGCAGGCCATGAACCCGATTGACCCGATCACGCAAATCTCTCGGGCCGCGCCCGCTCGCCTTCTGTTTCAATTTGCCAACGCGGACGAGCATATAAAAAGGGAAGCGGCCATTGCCTTCTACGACGCGGCCAGCCAGTCGAAGGAAATCAAGTGGTACGATGGCAAGCACGAATTGAATGTTGAAGCGGCCCGACAGGATCGTCGCCAGTGGCTGACGCGCCAACTCCGCTTAGCTAATCCGGGTTAGGGGCCGGAGAATATCAACTGTCATCCGGTACGGCAAAAAGAGCGCGGGGTTATTGTCCATATAACACGCGCTCTTCGCTGTCGAACCGTAGGCAATTTTAATGAAAGAGCTTCTAAAAATCTTTATCTGCTTGCTGTGTATATTAACTGCTCATACTTTGACCCGTGCCCAGATGCCGCCCGGTGCGGAAAGAGAGTTTGAGCGGGCTGTCAGTCAATACATACTGAGTTATCGAAATCTCATGCAATCGAGAGGGGTATCCGGTGATGACAGCCGTAGAAGACGAAGAGTACCCAGGGAAGAAACCCAACGTGAGATTTCAGAAGCCTTTTTCGTCAGGGGCGCGCCACCGCTCTCAGAGTTTGTTCATAGCTCTCGGCTATCTGATATTACGACGGCTCTAGGAGATAAATACCCGCCGGGCACGGCGCTTATTTTTTATGCGTACGTGGATAATCGTCTTCAAGTCTGGTTGATTAATCAATCCGGTTTGCAGGGCTACTCCAGCGCATTGATACCACGGCAGAAATTAGAAGCGGCCATCTATGGTCTGAGAAATTCTCTGGGGGTTGACTCACTACAACTCCAACGCTCTCCTCAACTTCGTGACGGGCGGCGCGCACGGACGAATACTCAAGGATCGCGAATGCCTGCGCGGCGTGCCATAGCCCGTGTGACGGCCATGCTGTTACCGCAGGCCATAGCCCGTCAGCTAAATCCTGTCAAACATCTCATTGTTGCTCCTATCCTGGGTCTGGGCACTGTGCCGTATGCCATCCTGCGGCCATTCAAATCAAAAACATTCCTGATAGACAGGATGTCGCTTTCAGTAGTACCGAGCCTCTTCGATATTGAAAGCGATACCAAAGAATGGACGCCGGGCCTGCGTAATCCGCTGATCGTGGGTAATCCTTTTTTACCGCCAGACACAAAATGGACAGTCCCGCCGCTTCCCGGAGCAGAAGAAGAAGCGCGAGCAATCGCACAACTGATAAATGCCCGGCCCCTGATCGGCAGGGAGGCTACCCGGCAGGCCGTGATGACAAAGGCAAAGGATGCGGACTTTCTTTACTTCGCGACGCACGGCGTTGCCAACAGCGAAGACCCTCTGCGGGGCGGCTTCCTCTTTTTATCCGCCGAAGAGCTGGCCGACGGTTTCTGGACTGCACGAGATGTGCAAAACTCTAAGCTCAAAGCACAGATAGCTGTCCTGAGCGCGTGTCAAACAGGACTGGGGAAAGTTCATGACGCGGGCGTGATAGGTCTTTCGAGAGCTTTCCAGATCGCCGGCGTTCCGCGCGTCGTCATGAGCCTTTGGAGCGTCAATGATCGTGCCACCGCCGAGCTGATGAAGTCATTCGTCAAATATCTACAAACTCACATGCCTGCGGAAGCCTTGCGGCTGGCAATGCTGGATGTCAGAAAACGCCGTCCTGAGCTATCCCAATGGGCGTCTTTCGTCCTGTTTGGAACTCCAAAGTAAGCACCGCGCGGCGAATCAACTAAACCTCTGACATATCTATCTCCTGCGTAACAGTCTATGATGAGCTTGAGAAAAGGGTTGGATTGAGGAGGATCGGGATGGAAGACAATAAACTGGCTGCCGATGAAGCTCGCCGTGCGGTGCAGCACGAAGCCATCAAGGCGGAGGTCGAGGGTGATGTCAACGCGGAGATTGCCGCGCGCGCTGATCGCACCACACGCGTCGAAGCGCAGAAGATGGAAGAGGTCGCCGGGGAGTTTCGCGGGAAGGCGATTAATGAGGTCGTCGAAACGGAGCGCGAGGTCGAGCGCGCGCGCGGTATGGCCCGCGTTTCACAGGTTGTTGATTATATTTTCTACCTCATTTATGCGCTGCTGGCGCTACGTCTATTGCTCGCTTTGCTGGCGGCTCGATCAAGCGCCGGGTTCGTGCAATTCATCTACGCTGTGACAGATCCTTTGTACGCGCCGTTTCGCGGGATTGTGGCGAGCCCCAGGGCCGAAGGCGGTTACACACTGGCGTTGCCAATCGTGATCGCGATCATCGTCTATGCGCTGCTTCACCTTGGCATCAACGGTTTGCTGCGGCTTATCGCACATCGCAAAACCCAGATTTAACTTATCTGCTATAATTTCGGCGCTTTATCTGAAAGACGCCGAAGCGGAGCCAAGCTTGCCCCATGATCGAAAGCGATCTCTACGACCCTTTTGAAAAGCTGGTCGGGATAGAAATTTTAGGCAGCCACGTCGAAGTGCCGGAGAATAATCATCTGCTCCGCTGCTTTCAGTATCTCTCTATGCGGACGATCTCATATGGAGATTTCTGCTGGAACGGCGAATGCACAAATTGCCAGGTCTGGTATCACACACAGGGACAGACGGAAAATGACGACAAGCCTGCGCTCTCCTGTCGCCTCAAAGTGGAGGAAGGCATGGTCATCAGCCGCGTCAACCGCTTCGTCGAATTAGAGGGCATCAATAAGTAGAGAGAGCGCGCGCGTGCCGCCCAGGCGATTGCTCCGAAAGAGGATGAACGATTTTGTTATCGTTCATCCTCTTTCAGCTTAAAACATGCCGGTATGTTCCCGTCTTAATCCCGACGTGCATTGCGCCGGTCGCGCCTGTAATCGCGAACATCTAAACGACGGTCGCGCCTGTCGGCACGCAGCTCACGAGTATCGCCGCGCAGTTCGCGCCTGTCCCATCTGATCTCGCGCCTGTCAGCGCGTAGCTCGGCCTGTGAAGCGCCGTCTCGCCTGTCTCGACGATAATCGCGCACGTCTGCCCTAAGATCACGCGCATCGCTGCGTCTCTCACGCCGGTCGGCGCGAATCTCTCTCGTATCACCCCTGATCTCCCTGCGATCAGCGCGCAATTCCCTGCGCTCCTGCGGGTCTATCGTCCCTCCGTTTGACGGCTGATGAGCCGCCACCGTAGAGACAGCAGCTAAAGCGATAAGCATGGACGCCATCAGCGCGCCCCGAAAAATTAATCGTCTCATCTTCGGTCTTCCTCCATCAATTCAGAAAATTTCTTTTTGGCCCATCGCGCCTCTTAAAGTTCAGGAGGCGCGAACCCTTCCGATTCGCCGCACGAGTGGAGGAGAGACAACACTATGCCGCCAGATGAACACGCGTGCATCTGTAGTTTATGTTCAACTTGATCGGGCGAACCCCCTCGCTAAACTATTTGACGCGGCCCGCGAGCCTAGAGTCGAACAAAATTTGTTTTGATGAATATGAATTGATCCCGGTCGTTGCACGCGCAGCCTGATAGAGGCGTGCCGGGACGCGCAAGTTTTATATTCCGTCCGGTTGTGCGTTACACTGTGCTTATAATCTTGTCAGATACATAACTCTTTATCTCGAACGAAAGGGTCGCGCGTATGCGATTCGAGTATTACCATGCGGGGCTTGACCGGGTGCCAAAGCTCTCGGTTGACGGGACGGTGGCAAACAGCATTCATTTCTCTCACTGGCAGGGAAACCAGACGCCGCTCGCTCTTAAAGCCGATACTTCGACAGAGATCGCTTTAAATCTCGTCCGCTCACCAACGAGCCGCGAATTGACTGAAGGGATAGAGCTTGTCACCAATAATCATTTCGATACGGACGGCGTGTTGTCAGTCTGGACTGTGCTGGTCGGAGAACGCGCTCTCCCCTTCGCAGAGCTTTTGATCGCAGCCGCAGAGGCCGGTGATTTCTCCGAATACTCGACCGAGCGAGGGGTGCGCGCAAGCATCGTCATTCAAGGCTCTGATCAGGTTGCGCCGGGTGAAGAGCCCGGCTCTCCGCTGGCCAATCACCTGGCCGGTGAAGTGTTGACGGATGACGCGCGTGCCTATCAGCTAATCTTACCGGAAGTCGAGCGAGTGCTTACGCGCACGGACGATTACGAATTTTTGTGGCGCGACGGCTTCGCGCGCGTCCATGCGGCGATGGAGAGCTTCGCGCGCGGGAGATCGAAGGTCGAAGAATTGACGGATGCGCGCCTCTCCGTCATTACGCTCGCGCCGGAGTTGTTCAGCCCGGCGGGTTTTGACCCGACGCGCCACGCTGCGCCCTACACGGCGATTACGCATCACGCACGGGGGCAACTCTTTTTTATCGCCGCGCCCATGAGGGGCGGGTGGAGTTATCGCGTTGATTACCCGTACTACTCATGGGCGGAAACTGTCTCGCGCCCGACGGTCGTGCGCCGCGACTTTCAAGGCCTTCTTGCCCGGCTGAACGAACTGGAAAAAGGGGCGTCGGCAGAATGGCGTGCGGACACAAGCGAGCTGAGTTCAGCTTTTAAGTTTACGGATCGCAGTGGAAATCCCGCCGCTTCGAGCCTTGCCCCGGAACTGGTCGCAGACGAGTTGCGCTCCTCTTTGCGCGAAGATGATCGAGTTGAACTCAGTCAAGGAGCGCATGATGGCTGACTGGGACGACCGCTACAGTCGCGGCGAGCATATCATCACAGAGCCGTTGCCGCTCCTTGTGCGCGTCGCCGAGATGCTTGCGCCCGGGCGTGCCCTTGACCTCGCGTGCGGCCCTGGCCGCCACGCGATTTTCCTCGCCGAGCGCGGCTGGAAAGTCACGGCCGTGGACGGCTCTCGCGTCGGTATAGAGCTTCTTAAAAAGAATGCGCGAGATCGCGGCGTCGAGGTTGACGCGCGCGTCGCAGACTTGGAGCGAAATGGTTTCGAGATAGAAAGGGAGGCTTTCGACCTGATCGGCGTCTTCTATTTTCTTCAGCGAGATCTCTTTCCGCAGATTCGCGCAGGCGTCGCGCCGGGCGGTGTGGTCATCGCGGCGATTCACATGGTTGACGATTCACCGGACGCTCATCCCGTTAACGAAGATTACCTGCTTCAGCCCGGAGAATTGCGCGCGGAGTTTCGCGGCTGGCAGATCATGTACGATTATGAAGGCCCATCAACGGAGGGCGGACACCGGCGACGAACGGCAGAGATCGTCGCGCGCAATAATAGAGCAGAGAGTGGCAAGCGATGATTAAAATACTGGGAGTGAGCGGAAGTATGCGCACGGGCTCGCATGGCGCGCAGGCTTTGAATATCGTCCTCAAAGCGGCGCGGGAGCAGTCGGCGGAAACACGCATGCTCGATCTGCGCATCGTTGATCTGCCGATCTATCGCCCTGAGGGTTTAGTCGAAACCGACGGCATACGGGAGGCCAACGAGGCGGTCAATTGGGCGGATGCTTTCATTCTCGCTTCACCGGACTATCACGGCTCGATGTCTGGCGCGATGAAAAACTTTCTTGATTACTACTGGAGCGAGTTCGCGGGCAAGGTTTTCAGTTACCTCTGCGCGTCGCACGAGAAGGGTTTGACCGTGATGGATCAGATGCGCACGGCCGTACGCCAGTGTTACGGCTGGAGCCTGCCTTACGGCGTCTCCTTTCATGGCGATCAGGATTTTACGCAAGCGGGCGAGGTGAAGACTGAGCGGCTGGCCCATCGTTTACGCATGCTGGCGCGCGATACGGTCGTTTACGGCGCGCTTATTCGAGATCAACTCCAACGCGATCTGCAAAGCGATATGCCGGACACGTTTGCCGCCAGGTACAGAAAGTGAATGCGGTTTTGGATTTTAGATTTTGGATTTTGGATTGGCGAGCGACGCCGGTTGAGTACTTCGATTCCAAAGTTCAAGTTTGCCGAAGCGTTAATCTAAAATCCAAAATCTAAAATCCAAAATATGTATGATGTGTTGATTATCGGCGCTGGCCCGGCAGGATTGTCTGCGGCTCTGTGGTGCGATGAGCTTGGACTGGATACGCTCGTGCTTGAGCAGGC
>JBKKAL010000113.1:0-18442 GCA_046714695.1 Pyrinomonadaceae bacterium | reverse complement strand
CCGTCATGTTTCTCGTCTCCATCGTGGCCTTTCTGTTACTCGCGCCCGGCGGTTTCATGATCCGCATATTATCCATCTTCGATCACCGCCTCGACCCGGTCGGCTCCGCGACCGCACGTAGCGCGGTCGTCCTGCGGTCTATTCTCGTCACTCTCAGAAATCCGCTGCTCGGCGTCGGCATTGATAATTTCCCGATGATGTCTATACGTAACATGGTAACGCATAACTCGTACACGCAGGTTTCCTCCGAACTGGGGCTGCCGGCGCTCGCGGTTTATCTTATGTTGATCGTCACGGCAATCAGGCGGTTGGGCCGGGTCGCGCGAGAAACATACGAGGAGCGAAGCCGCTTGCGTCTACACTATCTCGCCATCGGTATCCAGGCCAGCCTGATCGGCTACGCCGTCAGTAGCACTTTCTATTCCGTAGCCTTTAACTGGCATATCTATTATCTCGTCGGATATGCCGCTTGTCTCTGGCGTCTGAACGAATCGGAAAAAGCCAGGATGGGCGATAAGAAAAAGGCTCTCAATCCTGCTGCCGATGATGAGGCTGCTGCTGCCGCCCAACACCTGTCGTCCGCGACGATTGTCAGATGAAGATTGAACTGGCACTGAAAATCCTCTGGTGGCTCGGCGCAGGTGCGCTTCTTTATACCTACCTGGGCTATCCGCTCGTGCTCTTTATCGTCAGCGGTCTACGCCCGCGCCATGTTCGTCGCGGCTCGTTGATGCCTACCGTCAGTGTGATCATCACCGCCTACAACGAGGAACGCGACCTGCGGGCAAAAATCGAGAATACGCTGGCCCTCGATTACCCGCGAGAGAAGCTGGAGATCATAGTGGCTTCGGATTGTTCGACCGACCGCACGGATGATATCGCGCGGGAGTTTGCGGCGCACGGCGTTCGTCTTCATCGCCAGCCGGAGCGTCTGGGCAAGACCGCGGCGCAGAACCTGGCGGTCGCGAAGGCGAGCGGCGAGATCATTCTCTTTTCCGATGCAACCACGCTTTACCCGCCGGACGTGGTGCGTGTGATGATGCCGGGGTTTACCGATGCGACCGTCGGCTGTGTCGCCGGTCGCCTCATCTATGTTGACCCGGCACAAACGAGCACGGGCCGCGGGGCGCGTTCCTACTGGGGCTACGAGACGTTTATCAAGCGGCACGAAAGCCGCGCCTGTTCGCTCATCGGTGCATCGGGTTGCCTGTATGCCGTGCGGAGAGCGGCCTACGTGCCGCTTTATCACGAGGCATGCAGCGACTTCATCATCGCCACAAAGATGATCGAGCAGGGCTTGCGTACCGTTTATGAACCAGACGCCGTTTGCACGGAGGAGACTAACCGCCGCTCCGATAAGGAGCTGAAGATGCGCGTGAGGGTCATCACACAGACTTACACGGACATCTGGCGTCATCGCGCGATGTTGAACCCCCTGCGCAGCGGCTTCTACTCTATAGAACTCCTCTCGCACAAAGTCATGCGTTATCTAGTGCCTCTCTTCTTGATCGTGATCCTCTTTGCGTCCGCGCTGCTGGCAGTGCGCTCCGCCTTTTATGCTGTGGCATTAATCGCGCAAATCTGTTTTTACCTCTCGGCGGCCGCCGGTTGGGCTCTGGAGCGCGCGGGCCTCCCGAACGGCCCGCTGGCGTTGCCGCAATACTTCGTTGTCGCCAACCTCGCCTCATTGATTGCGGTCTATCAATTCCTGCGTGGCGAGCGCTACGCGCGCTGGGAACCGATCCGCGAGACGGCCGCCGACACCAAGGACCTTACGCGCACGGTGGAGATCGCCCCGCGCAACGCTCGATGACAGGCTCCATTTACCTTCGATAGGTTATTAAGAAGTGTTTGCGACAGGTTCAAAAGAAGGCACATCATTGACGGCGCGCGCCGCCCTGATGATCTTTGCCAAGACGCTCGCCTTCGCCTGCAACTTCGCCATCCCACTGCTTCTCGTGCGCCGTCTGGCCCAGAATGATTTTGGTATCTACAAGCAGTTGTTCCTGTTTGTCGAGACGGCGATGTTGATCCTTCCGCTCGGCTTTCCATTGAGCGCCTATTACTTTCTGCCGCGCGACGAAGAGCGGCGCGGACAGGTCGTCTTCAATCTGCTGCTTTTCAGCCTCGCGGTTGGCTGCATTGCTGCGCTCACGCTCTTTCTTCAACCGGCACTGCTCGCGTCTCTCTTTAATAACGCGGAGTTGGCGGGATATGCGCCGCTGATCGGTCTGATCATTCTCCTGTGGATTTTCTCTGCGCTTCTGGAAGTCATCGTCGTCGCTCATCAGGAGACGCGGCTTGCGACCTTGATTATCATCGTGGCGCAGTTTACAAAAGCCATCTTATTTATCGCCGCCGTCGTCTGGTTCACGTCTATTAAGGCGCTCCTTTACGCGGCGATTATTCACGGCGCTCTGCAAACAACGGTGCTCCTGTTTTACGTCTGTTCGCGTTTCGGTAATTTCTGGCGAGGCTTTGAATGGCCGATCATGCGCGCGCAGTTATCTTACGCGCTGCCGCTCGGCATCGCCGGCGTGATCTTCGGGCTTCAATGGTCGCTCGATAACTATTTCGTCGCGTATCGTTTCGGCGCGGCCGACTATGCCATCTACGCGGTCGGATGTTTTCAATTGCCGCTGATGGCTATTCTCACGGACGCGGTCGCATCCGTTATGATCCCGCGCATCAGCGCCCTGCAAAAGTCTGATGCGCGCCGCGAGATAATCGTGCTGACGACGAACATGATGCGTAAGGTCTCGGCCATCTACCTGCCGCTTTATGTCTTTTTACTCGTCGCGGGGCGCGAATTTATCCTTGTCCTCTTCACCAGCCAGTACATACGTAGCTGGCCCATCTTCGCCGTCAACATTACGCTCATCCCTCTCTGCATTCTCGCAAGCGCATGCGATCCGGTAATGCGTGCTTTCGCCGAGCACCGCTATTTTCTGCTCAAGGCGCGTATTATTACGCTCTCTGTTCTCGTGCTCGCGCTGTGGTACGGCACTCAACGCTTCGGAATGCTAGGGGCCATCGCAATCGCCATCGGCGTCAATGTCGTCGAGCGACTGGTCGTGACGCTCAAGGTAAAACGAATCCTCGGCGTAACCGGTAGAGACCTCCCGCTCTTCAAAGACATGGGAAAACTACTGGTCGCGGCCATCCTCGCCGGGCTCGGTGCAAGCGCGGCACGCCTGCTGCTCGCAGGTTCTACGCCCTGGGTTGTGCTCTTCGTCTGCGGTGGCATCTTTCTGTTCATTTACCTGGCGGCCATAGCGGCACTGAGAATCCTCAACGATGAGGAACATCAGATGATTCGCCGCGTGGCCGCGCAGTGGCTGCCTTTCAAATCATGGGAAGCGAAAAGCGCCGAACGCTGATTCGCGGGGAGACGAATGATCGAGGTAGCGGAAGAGATCAAGACGGTGGAGAGCGAGACGCATCGCAATGAGGATGCGGCCGTTCAGACTCATCGCATCAACTCGCTGCCGGAACTCGAAGCGGCGCGGAAGACGGGCGTCCTCGCCTCATGGGAATCTCTGGCCGAAGATGACCCGACGACGACATGTTTCCAGGGGCCAGTCTGGTGCATGGAGTGGTATCGCCATTATCGTGAAAGCTTCCGCCCGCTGGTGCTCGTGGTTACGCGCGGCCATAAGCTGGTCGGCCTCGTCTCTTTGGCCGTTGAAATCTCGACCGGTCGGCTCAGTTTTGCCGGCGATAACATGTCTGACTATCGCGACGTGGTGGCGGCTGCGGGCTACAGGGAACTGGTCGTCGCCGAGCTGATTCGCCTCTACCGCGAGGGCTCTTTCCCGAACTCACTTCGCATCGGGCCGACACAGCCCGAATCCGAGACGACACGTCTGATTCTCTCACGTTCGGGGCGTGCCTCCGGCGTGTGGGCCGTCCCGCGTTTCGACGAGTGCTGGCGCTGGTGGCGCAGTAGTTGTGACGATCCGGCCGAGGCCGAAAAGCTGATCAAGAAGAAGCATGTCAAGCAGCATTTGAACTATTACAAGCGACAGGGAACGGTCGCGCTTGAGCGCCTCGGCGCATACGATGACTGGCAAAAGATCAGGAAGGAGTTCTTCGATCTACATTCTTTACGACAGCTTTACGTGCGACGTCCCGTCTCATTCAACAATCCGCACAAACGCGCTTTGTTCGATACTCTTATTCGAGACTATCCGTCATCGGTTCATCTCTGCGCCTTATTTGTAGATGACCGTCTCCTCGCGGCGCATTTCGGACACTTGTGGCGCGACGTAGTTTACTGGACTGCTCCGACCTACGACGTGCGCGAAGACAAGCACTCGCCGGGCAGCCTTCTGCTCGCGTGGCTGATAAAGGATTCCGAGGCGCACGGCCTGCGGGGAATAGACCTCACTTTAGGAACAGAAGATTTCAAGCGACGCTTCAGCAACGAGCGCGTCGAAGTGCCATCTGTTGATCTCTACGCAAAGGGGTGGCGCTACTACAAGCGCTTTGCTCGCGATAAAGCGGTGGCCTCTGCGAGACTCGGCGTGGGGAAAGCCTTCGGGCCGCGCAAGTGGAACGACATTCTTGCGCGCGGCGAAGCAGTCCGTGCCAAAGTTCAAAAGGGACGAGAGCTGGGCTTGAAGACGAGCGCGGGCCGCGTCGTGCTGCACGCTCGCCATATGATCGGGGAAAAGACCAGAGGGCTGTTTTTTCTGGCAACGCCCGCCGATGTGCGCGAGGCCGCGCCGAAGTTAGAGGCCGGAGAGACCTGTACGATTCACCGGGACGAATATGGCGACCTGCTAAAATGGGAGGGCGCATCGAGCGAGGTCGCTTCGCTCATCGCGTCGCTCGTCAAAGAATTACCCGAGCTGCGGCGCAGCGGGCGCACGCTTCATACTATTTTAATCGCCGACCGTCTCGCCGGGTGGGGATTCTCTTACTGGCCTCGCGAACCTGCTTTCATTACCGAGACGCAAACGACCTTCGAGTTCGAGCCGGAGTCCGTCATGCTTTACGATTTTGAGACGATTCCGAAATTTCGCGGGCGCAAGCTTTATCAAACGCTCCTCTACAATATCCTGCGCGAGAGATTCGCTGAAGGCGCACAGCGCGCATATATTTCGTGTGTCGAGACAAACCACGCTTCGCGTCGCGCCATCGAGAGGGTGGGATTTCGCCTCGTGGCCGTTCATGAATTGCGGCGGCTGCTGTGGCGACGGCGTTCAAAGCGACAGGAGATCAGCGACCCCGTATAGTTGTTACAGAGATTGAGTATCTGTCAGTGTCTTTTTTATGAACGAGAATCAACCCGGTTATCTGACGAAACTGTCATGGTCGCTTCCGTGGCTTGCGCGCTATCCTTTGTGGCGCGCCAAGGAGTTGGTGCGTCGTGCGACCGAAGCGACCGCGAAGCAACATATTTTGATTTTCGTCGCCAACCACTTCGAGCCGTTCTGGAATGATCAGGGACGGAAGCTGGATCTCTCGACGCAGCAGCGGCGATTGGAAGAGTGGTGCGCGATGGCGGAAGAGACCGGGCGGGTTGTGCGTGACAGCGCGGGCGCGGCCTTTCGCCATACGCTCTTTTATCCGGGCGAAGAATATCAAGCGCCTCTGCTTGACCGTATGGCCCGGTTGCAGGCGGATGGATTCGGCGAGGTCGAGATTCATCTGCATCACGGAGTCGAAGCGCCCGACACGGCCGCTAATCTTCGCCGCGCGCTTACGGAGTTTCGCGATGCGCTGGCCGAAGAGCACGGGTGTCTCTCGCGCATGGACGGGGTCGGCGGGCCGATGTACGGTTTCGTTCACGGCAATCTAGCGCTCGGCAATTCCGCTGGCGGCAGATTCTGCGGGGTTGACGAAGAGATGCAGATACTGGCGGAGACGGGCTGCTATGCGGATTTCACACTGCCCTCCGCCCCGGATCAATCGCAGGTGCCTCGCATCAACGACATATACCAGTGCGGCGGGCCGCTCGATAAAGCGCGCCCGCACCGCTCTGGCCCTTCCGTGCGCGTCGGCGTTCGCCCTCAACTGCCTTTGATCTTCACCGGCCCGCTTGTCTTCAATTGGAGCCGGCGTGTGAAGGGGCTGCCCGTGCCGCGCCTAGACGACGGCTCGCTCGTAGATAATTACCCGCTCGACGCGGCGCGCTTCAACAACTGGCGCAACGCGCGCATAGGCGTCAGTGGAAAGCCAGACTGGATATTTATCAAGCTCTACTGCCACGGCTTTTTCGAGAAGGATCAGTCGGCGATGATCGGCGACGGCGCGCGCCGCTCTATGGAGGCGTTGCTGGAGCTTTCCGAGCAGACCGGAAGCTTTGTAATTCACTTCACTACCGCCCGCGAGGCCTTTAACATCGCGATGGCGGCGGTTGACGCTCAGACGGGCGAGCCGGGCGCTTATCGAGACTACCGTCTGCGCCAGATTATGCGTGAGGGCGTGGACAGTCATCCGGTGCGCGCACCGGAGCGGGAGGCTGCGACGGCTTTAAGCTAAAAGACGATGTGTGGAATCGCAGGCATCATCGGGTCAACCGATACGAGCGCGGCCTCTATCCGCGTCGAGCGTATGACGTGCGCGCTCAGGCGACGCGGGCCTGACGGCGAGGGCGTAGAAGTATTGAGTGAAGCTGTCCTTGGTCATCGCCGGCTCGCGATCTTCGATTTGAGCGAGGCCGGACGCCAGCCCATGATGTCGCCCGATGCTTCAGTGGGAATAGTCTTTAACGGTGCGATCTACAACTTCCGCGAGCTGCGCGCTGAACTCGAAAGTCGCGGCTACCAGTTCAAGAGCCAGACGGATACGGAAGTCCTCATTCACGGATACCGCGAGTGGGGAATCGCTCGCCTGGTCTCAAAGATCAGGGGCATGTACGCCTTCGGCCTCTGGGACGACGCGCGGCGAAAACTCTTTCTCGTTCGCGACCGCTTGGGTGTCAAGCCGCTGGTTTACGCTGTGCGAGGCAAAGAGATTGCTTTCGCTTCGAGCGTCAGGGCGTTGCGCGCCGGTGGATTCGTAGAGGAGCTGGACGAACAGGCCGTGACCGACTATCTGGAGTTCGGATTCGTCACGGACGCACGCTCTATCTATCGCGGGGCAAGTAAAGTTCCCGCCGCGTCAATCGTCGAGTGGAGTGACGGCACGCTTTCGACGACCTCTTACTGGTCGCCTCCCTCTGCGGCACAGTCAAGCGTTGGGCCAACTTTCGATGAGGCCGTGGAAGAGACAGAGAAACTTTTTCTGCGCGCCGTCGAGATGCGTCTTTTCGCAGATGTGCCGGTCGGCGCGCTCCTTAGCGGCGGCATAGATTCAAGTCTTGTCTGCTGGGCCATCACGCGGTTGGGCGGTGATGTGACGGCTTATACTATCGGAACGCCAAACGATCCATGGGATGAAACCGAAGACGCGCGCGCGACCGCACGGGCGCTCGGCATACGCCACCGCGTGCTTGAGCTGTCGGAAGAGGGAGCGCCCGATTTAAGCGCGCTTGTGACCGCGTACGCAGAGCCCTTCGCGTGTGCCTCCGCGCTGGGGATGCTCAATGTGTCAGCAGCAGTCGCGTCCGAAGCGACCGTCCTGCTCACAGGTGATGGCGGAGACGATGTGTTCCTCGGCTATCCAGAGCACCGGCACTTCTGGCTGGCTGAAAAGTTGGCGCGCGCGATTCCAGGCGGAGCGGCGCGCGGATGGATGGCTGCTCGTCACAAAGTTCCGCGCGCCGGAAAGTTGCGGCGCGCCGCATCATTTCTGGACTACACGACGGGCGGGCTCGCGGCGGTCGCAAACGCGCACGACGGCCTGCCCATCTATCAAGCCAACGGATTGCTCGGCCCAAGGCTCGCCGGGGCGAGCGTCGAAGAGCGCGGGCTTGCGTGGTCGCACGCTTCCGGGCGGCGCGTCCTCGCCGAGTTTCTGGATTACGACCGGAGGATGCGTTTCGTCGGCGAGTATCTGACGAAGGTGGACGGCGCGACGATGCATCATGCGCTCGAAGCACGCTCGCCGTTTCTAGATCAGGAGTTGTGGGAATTTGCTGCCGCGCTTCCATTCGATCTACGTTTACGGCGCGGTCGCTCGAAGGCCGTGTTGCGTGAGCTGGCGCGACGCAAACTGGGCGAGCGCGTCGCAAAGGGTCGCAAGCGCGGCTTCGGCGTCCCAGTGCAGCGTTGGATCATAGGGCGCTGGCGCAACGCCGTCGAGGAGAGCCTGCGCGACTCACTGCTTGAGCGAGAAGGCTGGCTACTCTCCGGGCCGGTGCTGGCCTATCTTGAAAAGGCCGCGCAACAGGCTTGGGCTCCAAAGCAGCTCTGGTACATTTTCGTCCTCGAATCGTGGCTCAGGCATGAGAGATCTGAGACGGCGAGCGAGAGCGCGTGCCGACAGATAGACGAACGCGGAACGCGAGGAACGGCGCACGACACGGGCGAGGCGTTGACGATTGCAGAAAGCAAGAAACACGGGCAACCGACCCTTCCGTAGATAGTCCGCACCGGATGCCTGTGCTCTTTCAACTGGAGCGCCGTCCTCTAAACAAATCATGTCAATAAAGCGCAACGTATTGATCTTGCTGGATAGCTTCGAGAGGGGCGGCGCAGAAACGCAGGCCGTACATCTGGCGCGGCTGCTCGTCGAGGGCCGCCGTTACAATGTTCACCTTGCCTGCCTGAGTCGTCGCGGCGTGCTGCTCGATGAGGCAAAAGAATTGGGACTCGAAGAGATCACCGAATACCCGCTTAACAGTTTTTATGACGCCAATATGCTCAGGCAGCTTCGTCGCTTGGCCCGTTTTCTGCGCGAGCGCAAAATTGATGTTATTCACACCCAGGACTTTTATACGAACGTCTTCGGCATGGCGGGGGCGGCGCTGGCTCGTGTACCCGTCCGTATCGCCTCGCGTTTCGAGACGCTGGGCTGGCGTACCGATGCGCAGAATAAAGCCGAGCGCGGCGCGTTTCGCCTCGCGCATGCGGTCAATGCCAATTCGGAAGCGGTCAAACAATACCTCGTCGGGCAAAACGTGCCGGCGCAGAAGATAGCGGTTATTTACTACGGCTTCGATGTCGCCCGCGTCACGCTCGCACCCGACATGGAGCGCGAGCGCCTTCTCGATCTGCTTGGCTTACCTCGCGAGCCGCTTCGCCGCTTCGTCACAATCGTCGCCAACCTGCGTCATGACGTAAAGAATCATCCGATGTTTTTGCGCGCCGCGCAGCGCGTCAAAGCGGAAGTGCCGGAAGCCGCGTTCGTCCTCGCGGGCGAAGGGGAATTGACAGAGCCTTTGCGCGCGATGGCCGGGGAATTGGGTCTGGCGAGTGATGCGTTCTTTATCGGCAGGTGTGAGCGCGTGGCAGAGCTGCTGGCTGTTTCCGACGTGTGCGTCCTCAGCTCGAAAGCCGAAGGGTTCTCGAACTCTATACTCGAATACATGGCCGCTGCGCGCCCGGTCGTCGTCACGGATGTCGGCGGCGCGCGTGAAGCAGTCATCGAGGGCGAGACAGGTTATCTTGTCAATTCGGGTGATGAGGCGGCGATGGCAGAACGCATCGTCGCGCTTCTCGGCGATCCTGAACGAGCACAACTGATGGGCAGGCGCGGGCGAGAGGTCGTCGAGCAAAAGTTTTCGAGACGACGGCAGCTTGAGGATACGCAGGCTTTATATGAACGATTACTGATGCGGGCTCAGGAGGAACGGCGGCTCAAGCGCTGCGCCGATGAGGGCACGCCGCAAGAGAGCGTACACGGGTAATGCTAGGCAACAGCTTAGATAACATCAGTTCGATATAAGCGGCACAACCGCTTACGTCCAATTCACGTTTGATAATAGTGCTCAGACAATTTAGCGGGCGATGAACAAGGCTCTGGAAAAACTGAAGAAACTGCGGGGACGTACCCCTGACGAACTGCGTGTCCGTGGCACGCAGATGCTTTCGGCGCGCGCCGAAAGGTACGGCCTCTACGGAGGCGCGCGTATTCCCGCGGACGCGGCGCTCTTCAGGTTAATTGACGAGAAGCAATTCAATCTTTCAGGTGCGAGCGCGGAATCTCTGATCGCTCATTTTCGCGCTCGCACCTCGCCACGTTTTTTCGCTTCGCTCGTGAATCGTGAAGAGACGATTTCTGAACTGCTCAGGCGTTTTGGGCCGGATGCCGGAGAGGCTGTGATCGCGCGCGCGGGCCGCATCTGCGCAGGGCGTTTCGATCTGCTGGGATTCTATGACCTTGAATTCGGCGCTCCTCCGGATTTTCATCTGGAGCCAACGTTGGGCAAGAAATCACCGCTGATTCATTGGAGCTGTTTTGACGAACTCGGTACAGACCTCACCGGGGATAAAAAGATTGTCTGGGAGTTGAATCGCTGCCAGTACTTCACGATACTCGGTCGCGCTTACTGGCACACTCTCGATGAAGCTTACGCACGGGCGTTCGTCGCACATCTGAATGCGTGGATGGATCAGAATCCGCCCGGGCTCGGCATCAACTGGACGAGCAGTCTGGAAGTAGCGTTGCGCGCGGTCGCCTGGTTGTGGGCGCTCTACTTTTTCAGAGATTCGCCGCATCTGACTCCAAAGATTTACCTGCGCGCTCTAAAATTTCTATATCTTCACGCAACGCATCTGGAAAGATATCTTTCAACCTATTCGAGCCCGAACACGCATTTGACGGGAGAGGCGCTGGGGCTTTTCTATCTCGGAACAATGCTGCCGGAGTTCAGGGCGGCAGGGCGCTGGCGTGCTAACGGCGAACGCATTTTGCTCGGTGAGCTTTCAAGGCACGTTCGCTCCGACGGCGTCTATTTCGAGCAGTCCAGCTACTATCATCGCTATACGACGGACTTCTACACCCATCTCTATATTCTCGCGCGCGCCAACGGCGAGCGTCCCGCACACTTGCTCGAAGAGAAGCTCACCAGCCTTCTGGATCATTCTATGTACATTACGAGGCCGGACGGGACGACGCCCTTTTTTGGCGACGACGACGGAGGCCGACTGGTCATGCTAGACGAAAGCGCGCCGAACGATTTCCGCGCCGCGCTCTCGACGGGCGCGGCGCTGTTTGCTCGCGCCGACTATAAGTATGTCGCCGGAGGAGCGACGGAGGAAACGCTGTGGCTGCTTGGCCGTGAGGGGCTCGCGAGCTTCGACGATATAGATGCGCGTTCGCCGGAAAATAGCTCGCGGGCTTTTAATGAGGGTGGCTACTACGTGATGCGCGACGCCTGGACGAAGGAGGCAAACTATCTCTTGATTGATTGCGGCCCGCACGGCGCGCTCAGTTGCGGTCACTCGCATGCGGATGCGCTCTCAATCGAAGTTGCCGCGCGCGGGCATACGCTGCTCATTGATCCGGGCACTTACACCTATACGGGTTCGCTGGAATTGCGCGACGCATTTCGCAGCTCGGCGGCGCATAATACCTTGACCCTTGATAACGAATCATCATCCGTGCCCGGCGGGCCGTTTTCATGGCAAACGGTCGCAGCGGCGTCCGCGCGCGACTGGATCAGCCATGAGCGTTTCGATTACTTCGAGGGTTCACACGACGGTTACGCGCGGCTGCGAGAGCCTGCCGCTCACACGCGCAGCATTCTTTTCCTCAAAGATGATTATTGGATTATGCGCGACCGTATTATGACGGCGGGCAGTCACCTCTACGATCTACGTTTCCACTTCGCTGCGGACGCCGGCCCAACCGTGGAAACCGGTAGTGCCGCCCCGGTCGTGCGCGAAAGCAAGATAGATAAACCGGGCCTTGATCTTACCGTCTTTGGAAAGGACGGCGGGCAGTGGCGAAGTGAAGAGGGCTGGGTCTCTGCTTGCTACGGCCAACGGAGTTCTGCTCCCGTCTGCGTCTTCTCGGTTGAGGCCGAAGACGCGCAGGAATTCGTCACCTTTCTCGTCCCGTCGAAAGCGGGCGGGCGTGTGACTTACGCGCGCGAAATCGAGGCCGGGGACGGACGCGCATTTGAAGTATGCAAAGATAAAGTGCGCGACCTGCTCTTACTGGCCGACGCAGGGCAGACGATCAAAGCGACGGGCATTGCTTCCGATTTCGCATGGACGTGGCTGCGCTTTGAGCGGGACTCGCGCCGTTTAAAAGAATTGGTGTTGCTCGGCGGTCGGCGGCTTGAGATAGACGGCGAGGAGTTGTTCGCTGCTGCCGAACGCACCGCGTTTGTATTCGTAACAGTGAAGGATGACGAATTGCATGTGGAAACGGAGGCGAAGGGTGAATTTACAGTGGCGGGTCTGGGGGCGAGCCGCGTGCTCGTCAACGGGCAGGCGCGTGACCTGAAACGCTAAGGCGGTGCGTAGCCGCGATGACAGGCTGCGACGACGACAACGACCGGGCAGGTAATAGCGTGGACATTTTTGAGTTGAGGACGGACGAGCGAGACTTATGTGCGGGATTAACGGGATAGCATTATCGAGCCGGTCGCACGCGCGCATTGATGTCGGCGTGCTTGAGCGTATGCGCGATGTGATTACACATCGCGGGCCTGACGACTCAGGGCTGTACGTCAAAGAGGGCGTTGGCTTGGGCCATCGTCGCCTGAGCATCGTTGATGTCGCGGCGGGACATCAGCCGATGACGAACGAGGACGGCACGCTACACATCGTCTATAACGGAGAGATTTATAATCACGCGGACTTTCGCGAAAGTCTTGAGGCACGCGGCCATGTTTACCGGACACATTGCGATACGGAAACTATCCTGCATCTCTACGAGGAGCAGGGCGCGAAGTGCGTCGAGAGCCTGCGCGGGATGTTCGCTTTCGCTATCTGGGACGAGCGACGCCGAGAGATGTTTATCGCGCGTGATCGGCTCGGCGTCAAACCTCTCTACTATGCCCTGACGGATAACGGCTCGCTCTACTTCGCTTCTGAGATCAAGGCGCTGCTCAAGGCGCGTGCCTTTAAGCCGGAGATAAATTTCGCGGCGCTGCCGGATTACCTGGCGAATCATGCGACATCGGGCGAAGAGACGCTGTTTCGCGGCGTCAAGCGTCTGCTTCCCGGCCACACGCTGCTATGGCGCGACGGCCATGTCAAGATCGAGCAGTACTGGGACGTTGACTTCAGCCCGCAGCCGGGCGAGATAACCCGCCAGAGCGACGAGGATTACATAGACCAGTGGACAGAGCTTTTTAGAGAGTCGGTTCGTTTGCGCCTGATGGCGGACGTGCCGCTCGGCATGTTTCTGTCGGGTGGAATAGATTCGTCGGCAATCGCCGCCGTGATGAGCGGAATGGTACGTGAGCCGATCAAGACCTTCTCCGTCGCCTTCAACGAACGCGAAGCCAACGAGCTTGATTACGCTCGTCTCGTCGCCCGCGCCTTCAAGACCGATCACCACGAAGTCGTTATCGGCCCGGAAGAGTTCTTCGGCGCGCTGCCCCGGCTTGTCTGGCACGAAGACGAGCCGCTGGCGCATCCGGCGAGCGTCCCGCTCTTTTTCGTCTCGCAACTGGCCGCCCGTCATGTCAAGGTCGTTCTCACGGGCGAAGGCAGCGACGAAACGCTGGCCGGTTACGAGCGCTATCGCAAGACCGTTTATAACCTTGCGCTCGGCGCTCGTTACCAAAGCTGGACGACCACTGGGATGCGCCGCGCCGTGAGCGGTCGTTTACAGAACGGAGGGAACGCTTCCAGATTCCGTCAAAAGCTACAGCGAACTTTCCTCTGTCTGCCGCCCGATATTGAAAGCATCTACTTCGACAACTTCGCGGTCTTCCCACGCGCCATGCAGCGAAATCTTCTGACACCGGAGACAATCGAGCGGACGGGCTCGTTCGATCCTTACAGGAATGTGCGCCCCTACTTTGAAGAGACGAATGCGAGTACGCTGCTCGACCGCCTGCTTTATGCCGACATCAAGACCTACCTGCACGAGCTTTTGATGAAGCAGGATCAGATGAGCATGGCTGCCTCGATTGAGAGCCGCGTGCCGTTTCTCGATCACAAGCTGGTGGAGTTTACGGCGCGCCTTCCCCAACGCCTCAAGCTTCGTGGCTGGACGACGAAATACATTCTGCGACAGAGTATGAAGGGCGTGCTGCCCGATGTGATCCTGAAGCGCAGCAAGATGGGATTTCCCGTTCCGCTCGCGCGTTGGTTTCGTGGCCCCTTCCGCCCGGTCATAGACGATTACGTGTTGGGCGAAAGCGCGATGGATCGCGGCCTGTTCGATCCAAAATTTGTTCGCACACTCGTTGCAGAGCATCAATCGGGCACGCGCAACCATACGGAGCGCCTGTGGTCGCTCGTCAATTTCGAGATGTGGCAGCGACAGTTTATAGACGGCGAAGGGCTCAAGCCCTCTGAACCTGCGCTCATGAAAGGAGTCGCCCTGACGAGCGGTTGAGATGCGGGCTCGCAACCGGGGAGGAATGAAAACGCTTTTAATCTGTCACGAAGGCGCTGAGCTGGATCGCGAGGGGCTGGCGAGATGGCTGGCCTCTTTCTCTAATCTGGTCGGCGTCGTCGTGCTCAGGGAGAAAGGCCAGCGCATGCGACGCCGCGTCCGGCGAGAGGTCGAGCGTGTGGGCGCGAAGCGTTTTCTGGATGTGCTCGCGTTTCGTCTCTACTACAAATTGTTTCTCGCGGCGCGAGACCGTGAGTGGGAAGATCAGAAATTGACAGAGCTGCGCACGACCTACCCGCAACTCAAAAATGTGCCCGTCCTCATAACGCATAGCCCGAACTCCGCCGAAGCCGGGCAATTTATCAAAAGGCTCGGCCCTGACATAATTCTGGCGCGCTGCAAGACACTGCTCAAAGAGAGCATCTTCTCGCTCGCTTCGCGCGGGACGTTCGTCATGCATCCGGGTGTGTGCCCCGAATACCGAAACGCTCACGGCTGTTTCTGGGCGCTCGCAAATGGAGATGTAGAGAGAGTGGGGATGACGCTGCTGCGCATAGACAAAGGCGTGGACACCGGGCCGGTCTATGGTTATTACAGCTATCCGTTTGACGAGGCGGGAGAGTCACACATCCGTATTCAACACCGCGTGGTGCTGGAGAATCTCCCGGCGCTCGAAACAAAGCTCGGCCAGATATACGAAGGCACGGCTGCTCCGCTGGATACGGCGGGAAGAGAGTCTGCGACGTGGGGTCAGCCGTGGCTCACAAGCTATCTGAGATGGAAGCGTGCGGCGAGGCGCAAACAACGATGATGATGAGGGCCATCTCGATCATGTATCATGATGTCGTCGAGCGGGGAGCGGCGCACGCGAGCGGCTTTCCGGGTGCGGATGCCGCGCTTTACAAGCTAGAGCCCGAACTCTTCGGCTCGCACCTGCGGGCTCTGGCCGCCGTCCGAGGGGATCGTCCCGCTCTGGTCTTCGATCTTGCGGAAAAACGGACGAGTGCGCCGTGGCTTCTGACCTTCGATGATGGAGGCGTGAGCGCCTACACTCATATAGCAGAGATGCTGGAGGAGCGCGGCTGGCGCGGGCACTTCCTCATCACAGCCGGTTATATAGGCAATCCCTCCTTCCTCAACCGGGAGCAGATCGTGGAGCTTCACCGCAGAGGTCATGTCATCGGAAGCCATTCGTCCACGCATCCGGCGCGCATGTCGCATTGCAGACCCGAACAGATGCTTGAAGAGTGGAGGACGAGTGTGGAAACGCTCTCCGATATTTTGGGTGAGGCGGTTAGGGTGGCCTCCGTGCCCGGAGGGTTTTATTCGACAGAGGTCGCTAAAGCGGCCGCGCAGGCCGGGATCGAAGCGCTCTTTACCTCCGAGCCGGTCACAAAATCCAGCCGTGTCGCGGGCTGCATGGTGCTCGGTCGCTACGCCGTTCAGCACTCTATGACGCCGGAGCGTGTCGCCTCGCTCGCTGGCGGCCACCTCACTCCGCGCATGCGGCAATTGCTCTTCTGGAATGCCAAGAAGATTACCAAGACGCTCGGCGGTGAATACTACCTGAAGCTCAGAAAATCACTGATCGGCCGGGCAAAGAGCGACGAATGATTTTCGAGCCGGAAGAAATAAGATCAAAGGCGGTAAGCGGATGACAGGCATGGAAACTCCGGGTCGCGCGGCGAACGGCGCTGATCTTCAGGCAGGCAAACAGGACGGATTGCTGCGTGGCCGCGACATAGTTTGCTTTCCGCACGACTGGACGGGCGACCCGCTCTCGAAGACACACCTGATGCGTATATTTGCGCGCGACAATCGCGTGCTCTGGGTCAACTCCATCGGCCTGCGCGCACCGACAGTCTCCAAGGCCGACATCAGCCGCTCGTTTAAAAAACTGGCCGCCGTCGCCACGCCGGTTCGTGAGGTCGAGCCAAATATCTTCGTGCTCAGTCCGCTCTCGATACCGGCCTACGGCCAGCCGCTACTGCGCGCGCTCAATCGCCGACTGCTTCGTTATCAGGTCAAACGCGCGATGCGCCACCTAGGTTTCCGGCGATCCATCAACTACGTGTTTCTCCCTTCGGCGGCGTTGATCGCAGGAAGCCTTGGTGAAGAGCTTGTGGTTTATCACTGCGTTGATGAGTACGCGGCCTTCACGGACATCGAGGCGGGGCCGATACTCGAAATGGAGAATCAACTGTTGCGCCGCGCCGATCTGGTTATCACTTCAGCCGAACTCCTTTATCAATCCAAGTCGCAGCTAAACCCGAATACCATTCTCGTTCGTCACGGCGTTGATCATGCGAACTTTCGCCGGGCGCTCGATTCCACGACGGTCGTTCCCGAAGAGCTTGAGCGGCTTCCGCATCCACGGATAGGATTTTTCGGGCTCATCGCCGACTGGGTAGACCTGGATTTGATGGCCCATGTTGCCAAAGCTTTTCCGAACGGCTCGGTCGTCTTCGTCGGTAAATCAATCACGGACACTTCGGCGCTCGAACAGTTGCCCAATGTTCATTTCCTGGGGCGCAAACCCTATGCTGATCTTCCGGCCTACTGCAAAGGGTTCGACGTGGCCGTGATGCCCTTTCGCATCAACGAGCTGACGCTCAATGCCAATCCGCTGAAAGTGCGCGAGTATCTGGCCGCAGGGCTGCAAGTCATCTCGACACCGATCCCTGAGGTCGAAGTGCTGGGGCTGTGCCGGATCGCTTCAAGCCCCGAAGCCTTCGCGCGCGAGATAGAAGAGGCGCTCGCCGAAGGCCCTGGGCCGAGCGCGGAGAGAAGCGAAGCCATTCGTAGCGAAAGCTGGGAATCGAGAGTAGAGACTATCGGTCGTCATCTCGCTGAAGCCGAGCGATCTAAATCTTAACCGACAAACGCGAACGCCAATCGGCTGGCCGTCGCTTTTTTTGTCGCAATTCGCAAGAGAGCTTTAATAATTTCGGTTCGGACGGGATTTTTGTAAAGGGCTTTTTGACATCCGTAATATGACTTGAGGAAAAGCTGGCCGGTCGTAGTTGTGAAATCCTTACTATCTGAGAAAAGAAAAAGAGGAACAGCGCGGCGAGCGTTATTGATCGCAGCGCTGTTTCTGGCGGCGTGGCCGTTGCTGGCCTGGATAGCTGCGCGTGCGCTGATCGTCCGCGCTGAATTGACGCACGCCGATGCCTTAGTCGTGCTTAGCGGATCGGGGGTCTATGTAGAACGAACGGGTCGGGCGGCGCAACTCTGGAAAGAAGGACGCGCGGACAGGATTATCCTGACTAAGGATAGCCAGCGCGGGGGCTGGTCTGAAGCCGAGCGACGCAACCCAATGTTTGTCGAGCGGGCGCTAGCAGAATTACAACGCGGTGGCGTGGTGGCGGATCGAATCGAGGTGCTACCGGAACCCGTGACGAGCACATATGATGAGGTCGTTCTGCTCCGACGCTATGCCACCCAACGCGGGTTGCGCTCGCTGATAATAGTGACTTCCGCCTACCACACGCGCCGGACGTTGTGGACTCTGCGCAGAGTCTTTCAGGGGAGTGGAATCGAGTTGGGACTCGAAGGAGTTGAGCCGGGCCAGCAATCGCCCACCGCCTCGACATGGTGGTTGTATAGCCTTGGGTGGCGAACGGTCGCGCTCGAGTATGTTAAGTTCGGTTATTACTTCCTGAGTTATCGTTGAGCGATCCCTCGGCCCGTGATCGAGAGCACAGGGCAAGCGCCGACATGGGAAGGTTTTATGCGGAAGACGCGATGGAGCGACAGAACAAAAGCATAAAAATAATGTTGATAGCGTGCGGCGGGCTCATCTTGATGGCCTGCCTGGCGCTGTCCTTCGGGCAGCGTCGTCGCGCTGCTTCACAGGACGCTTCACAACAGCAACGCCAGCGTCGCGTCTCCTCCGCAGCCCCTTCCAAATCAATCACGGTTCCGAAGGGCGGCAACTTGCAGAAGGCGCTGAACGCGGCGCAGGGGGGCGACACCATCATCCTCGAAGCCGGTGCCTCCTACATCGGCCCCTTCACTCTGCCCGCCAAACCAGCCTCTTCCTCCGACTACATCACCATCCAATCCTCTGCACTTTCCCAACTGC
>JBKKAL010000112.1:0-29213 GCA_046714695.1 Pyrinomonadaceae bacterium | reverse complement strand
ACGATACCCTTGCCAAGGCGCCGCGTCGCAAAGTCCGTGATGAACTCAACGACCTCAGCATTCGTCGCCCTCGTCGGAATGATCTCGAGCAGCTTCATGTAGCGCGGCGGGTTGAAGAAGTGCGTGCCGAGAAAGTGGGCCTTGAAATCCGGCGAAGCATCGGCGGCGATGGCGGCAATCGGCAGCCCCGAAGTGTTGCTGGAGACGATGCTGTCCGGCTTTCTCACGCGCTCGATGCGCGCGATTAGTTCACGCTTCGCCGCAAGGTTTTCGACGATGGCTTCGACGATCCAATCGCCTTCGCCGACCCACTCGAAGTTGTCTTCGAGGTTGCCGATGGTCACAAGCTCCGCTGCCTCCGGCGTGAAGAACGCGGCTGGCTTCGATTTCTTCAAGCGTTCGAGCGAGGCGTTCACGATCCGGTTGCGCACCTGCGGGTGATCTACGTTGAGTCCACGCTGCTCTTCTTCCGGCGTTAATTCTTGAGGTGCGATGTCGAGTAGGTAGACGGGGATTCCGGCGTTCGCCACATGCGCAGCGATGCCGCCGCCCATCGTCCCCGACCCGATGACCACGACACGGTTGATTGTATAGCTCATCGTTTCTTCGCTTCGATCCTTTGCAACTAAACTATTTTCTTTCCGCGCTTACTTAATTCGCAGTGGCGGTGGCCGCCGCCGTCTCGCGCCCTTCAAAAAGGTCTGGGTCGGTTGCGCGCAGCCGCGTCAAAAAATCTTTCCATAGATGTACGAGGACGGGGATACGCGCGATCTCTGCTTTGGCGCAACGCGCGGCTTCGAGCGCAATCGGCACGGGCTTTCTCCCCAGGCTTTGCGCCGCCTGCGCGACCGCGAGGTTTCGCTGCACCATGTCTTCCAGGAGCACCATCCGCAGGAAAGCAACTTGAATGTTATCGCCAATGGTAATCGCGCCATGATTGGGCAGGAAGACGGCTCGCTTATCACGGAGCGCATTGGCAATCGGCATCACGCGTTCTTCCTCAGCAGCCAAACCTTCGTACTCGTCTTCGACTATGCCCACGTCATCAACCAGCAGGCAGCTTTCCTGATCGTAAATCTCCGGGATGATGCGGAACGCGCTGTATGTGACAACTGAGGGCGGGTGCGTGTGCGCGACTGCCACGGCGTGCGGGTTCTCGCGATGAATAATGCCGTGCAGTCGTATTGTGTCGTTGACGTAAGCGTCTCCCTCAACCACCTTCCCGGAAAAATCCACGAGCACGATATTTTCCGGGCGCAGTGTCGCAAACGACGGCCCGAAATGATTGACCAGCATTCGGTCTTCGCCTACAGCCACGCTCAAATGACCCGCGTTGGCGACGCTCAACCCTTGCCTGAAAAGCAGACGAGCCGCACAGCAGATGTCGAATTTTATCGCCTCGTAGTTCATCTCTTCTCCTTAATGCTTATACACGTACAGGCTTGAGGACTTGCTCTATGCGGCCCGGACGCGGAGTCGCGATCCGGTTTGACTCCTGTGCGGGCGAAGGATGCTTTACCTTCGACGCTCTGCCCTCAATAGACATACGACGGTGCGCCTCCAGCCAGTCCGGAAGCTCTGCGTCATCCTGATTCCAATGTGCGACTGATGCCTCGTCGCACCACTCAAGCAACCGGGGCATGACTTCACGGTGCGCGCCTCCGTTGCGATATACGCGCATCTTCGCTTCATCTTCCCAGGCGGTCAGAGTCCAGAAAGCGTTTCTCGCTTCGCGCAACACTTTTCCGCCGACAAACCCATCGGCGCACTCCGCCTGCTTCGCTGTTTTTAACGCATGCCAGACGAATTGCGGTATGTAACGCCATGAGCGTACACGCAGACGGGTTAGGGATACGAATGGCATTTTGAATTCTCCACTTTCGTGTCGCAACCAACGTCACAACTTTTTTTTCGCGCACGATAAACACCACGAGGTCATCTCGCTCTCAAAGGCCGCCCGTTACTTCCAGCACTTGCCCCGATACGTAGTCGCTGAGCGGCGACGCAAAAAACAGGACAGCGCCTGCTCCTTCTTCCGGTGTTCCGCCGCGTCCCATCGGAATCATCCTGAAAGCGATGTCGCGATTCGCCTGCGGAATGCCGAGAGCGATATCCGCCGACTCGCGCGTGAGATGAGCGCCCGTTTCCTTCGCCTGCGTCAGCCGTGTCTCGATAAAGCCGAAGGCGACGGCGTTGACCTGAATATTAAACTGCCCCCACTCCTTTGCCAGCGTCTTCGTCAGGCCGATGATTCCCGCTTTGCCCGCCGCGTAATTGGATTGACCGGCGTTGCCGCGCGTCCCCGTCGTCGAAGAGATGTTGACGATCTTTCGTGCCGACGCGCGTCCCTGTTGTTCCTTTTCGATCTTCGCAGTCTCGCGAAGATACTGCGAAGCGGCGCGGATGATGCGGAAAGGTGCGGTCAAATGTACGTCCAGCATCGCCTGCCACTGTTCGTCGCTCATCTTGTGCGCCGTCCCATCCCAAGTGTATCCGGCGTTGTTGACGATGGCGTCAATGCGCCCGTAATTATTGAGCGTCGCTTTAACCAGGCGAGGGCCAAAGTCAGAGTTCGTCACGTCGCCCGGCACGGCGAGAGCGTCGCCATCCTTGCCTCTAATCGCATCGGCGGCTTCATTTGTCGGTTCCTCGTCAATATCCGAGAGGACAACGCGAGCGCCATGCGCGGCGAAAAGCTCAGCGCAGGCGAGACCAATGCCGCGCGCCGCCCCGGTAATGATCGCCACTTTTCCTTCTAACAGTTGCATAAATTTATCTCGCTATCGCAGTTTGTTATTCACGTTATTGATCTTGTCTCTGGGACTGATCTTCTTCTCGTAGCACCCGATGGAGAATCTTACCGACCGCTGTTTTCGGAAGGCTTTCCCGAATCTCCACCTTGGACGGAATTTTGAACTCCGCCAATCCGCCTTTGCAATGTTCGGTCAATTCTTCAGGCGTCACGGCCGCGCCAGCCTTGAGCACGACGCATGCTTTAACCGCTTCGCCGCGGTATGAATCAGGGACGCCGATCACCGCCGCCTCCATCACCGCAGGGTGCGTATAGAGCACGCCCTCGACCTCCGACGGATAGACGTTAAAGCCGCTGACGATGATCATGTCTTTCTTGCGCTGCACGATGTACTGGTAGCCGTCTTCGTCCATGCGTGCGACATCGCCCGTGTAGAGCCAGGTGCGGCCAGCGTCGTCTTTGCGCAGCGCGATTGCCGTCTCTTCGGGACGATTCCAGTAGCCCTTCATCACCTGCGGCCCGGCGATACAAAGCTCGCCCTCTTCCCCGATAGGCACTTCGCGCTCGCCGGTTTCGAGGTCAACGATCTTTATGTCCGTATCTGAAAGCGGCAGTCCGATGCTGCCGGGTTTGCGGCGAGAGAGCGCGGGCGTCGTGTGCGTCACGGGCGATGCTTCCGAGAGACCATAACCCTCGTTGAGCGTGCCGCCCGTCAGCTGCTCGAACTGCTCTATGACTTCGATGGGCAAAGGGGCCGAACCGCTGTTGAAAACTCGTACCTTGCCGAGGCCGAATTCTTTCGCCTGCGGGTGGTTGAGCAGGGAGATGTAGATGGTCGGAACCGCCGGGAAATATGTCGGCTTGTAATCGCGAATCGCGGCCAGCAGCATTTCGACATCGTACTTGGGAATCAGGACTTGCTGCGCTCCCTGCCACACTCCCGACATCATGCCGACCGTAAATCCGTAGATGTGAAAGTAGGGGATCACGAGCAGGAAGGTCTCTTCTCCCCGCTGCAAGTTGCGGTGATGCCAGCGCTCAGTCTGAATCACGTTGGCGAAAATGTTGTAATGAGTGAGCATCGCGCCCTTCGGAACGCCGGTCGTGCCGCCCGTGTATTGCAACACGGCAACATCTTCGGGGTTGATCTCTACGCGTGGCAAGTCCGGCTCTTCAACTCCAGCCAGCAAATCCGAAAATCTCAAAGTGCCTTCGATGGCGGTCGTCTCTGTCGCGGCGATAGAATATTCCGCGGCTGATGTGATGATGACATTTTCGATATTTGTTTGATCTAGTACGGGGAGCGTCAGGGGCGCGAGCGCGTCCAGCGTCAATAGGGCGCGCATCCCGGAATCCTTTGCGACGACCAGAACCTCGCGCTGGGTGTAGAGAGGATTTATGTTGACCACAATCGCCCCCAAACGCAGCAGCGCGAAGGCGGCAACGACGTATTGCGGGCAGTTCGGCAGCATGATGCCGACGCGGTCATGCTGCTTGATGCCGAGCCGTACCAGCGCCGAAGCAAAGTTATCCGCCTGCTCCTTGAGCTGTCTGAAGGTCAGATGCGCGCCCAGGAAAGCGGTGGCGGGCTTATCCGGCACCTCGATTGCCGCGAAACGCAAAATCTCGTGCAGCGGCCGGCGCGGGTAATTCATGTGCGGTTGAACCCAGTAGTCGTAATGATCCAGCCACGGTCGCGCCGCGTAAAGGCTTGCCACATCTTCCTTCTCTGCTCTGACTTTGGTCATCTGATACTCCTTACGTTTAGACGATTGTGCCCCCGCCGTCCACTACGATTGTTTGCCCGGTGATGTAGTTTGAAGCATCCGAGGCTAAAAACACTGCGACGCCTTTTAACTCCCCGGCATCGCCGACGCGCGCGATGGGGTTGCGAGCCTTGATAGAAGGTTCTGCGTATTCTATAGCGGCGTCGGCGAGGCGCGAATGAAAGAATCCCGGCGCGATGGCGTTAACGCGTATGCCCTGCCTGCCCCACGACGCGGCCAGTTCGCGCGTCAATCCGAGAAGCCCCGCCTTGCTCGCAGCATAGCCGACGTAGTGCGGCCCATCCGCAGAGGATCGCAAGCCGGAAACGGACGCAACGTTGATAATCCGCCCGTACTCGCGCTTGAGCATCTCGCGCCCGGCGGCCTGCGCGAACAGGAATGCGCCCGTCAGGTTAATGTCAATCACCTTCTGCCATTTATCCAGCGGCATCTTTTCCGGCCGCTCGCCCCACGAGATACCCGCGTTGTTGATGAGAATATCCACCTTGCCGAAAGCATCAACGGTCTTGTCCACGACCGATTGAACCTGTTCCTGATTAACCACATCGCAGAGCATGCCCTCGACTTTAAAGCCCGCCTCGCGCATCTCTTCGACCGTCGGAGTCAGCCACTCTTCCCGGCGCGCGCACAGCATAAGTGACGCGCCAACCTCCGCCAGCCCTTCGGCCATCTCACGCCCCAAGCCTCTTGAGCCGCCGGTGACAATCGCTACCCGGCCCGACAGGTCGAACAACTCTTTTATGTGTGCTGTCATCTTCTTAACTCTCGCGCGTAGGCGAATTATTTGAAAGCAGACTATTCGGAAGAAGCAGCGGCGTTCGCCGTAACATCCGCCCCCGCCTCCTGTTCTACGGCCTGCGACTGATCGCTTAAAGCTTCTGTATCAACCTTCGCTTCCCCGCCACTCCTTGCATCCCTGCCATCAACGATGACGCGCGCAATGCGCTCGCGGTGAAACGTGGCGTCGCCGAAGAGCGTCTCGCTGGATTTGCTTCGTCTGTAATAGAGTTGCAGGTCATGTTCCCAGGTAAAGCCGATGCCGCCATGCACCTGCACGCCCCTGTTTCCGACCTCGCGGTAAGCATCAGAGCAATATGCTTTCGCGACCGCAACGGCGATGCTCGCCGACGGGTCGCCTTCGGTCAAAGCCCAGGCCGCATAATAGGCTGCCGAGCGCGCACTCTCCGTCATCAACAGCATGTCGGCGCACTGGTGTTGCACTGCCTGAAAAGAGCCTATGGCGCGACCGAACTGCTGGCGCGTCTTCGCGAATTCAACCGTAGTATCAAGCACCCACTGCATCCCGCCGACCATCTCGGCGCACAGCACTGCGCACCCCACTTCCAGAGCGCCGCGAAATGCCCCCAGCGCATCGCCGTCCGCACCCAGCGCGTCCGCTTCAGGAACGGTCACGCCCTCAAAGCTGACCTCATAAAGCTTGCGCGTCCCGTCCATCGAAGGCATAGGCTTAACGGTAACGCCATCCGCCTCGCGCCTGACGGGTAAAAGCGAAAGACCGTTGCCATCGCGTGACACGCAGATCAGAAGGTCTGCGACTACGGCGTCGGAGACGAAAAGTTTTTTGCCTGCCAGAGAGAAACTCCCGCCGCCATCGCGCGTCGCTTTGAGCCTCATCCCGGCGTCCGCATCCCAGTTTGCACCCTCTTCGAGAAACGCGACCGTCGCCCTCAACTCTCCCGCCGCAATCGGTTCCAGATATTTCGCGCGCTGCTCCGCGTTCCCTGCCCGCTCAATAAGTGCGGAAGCCGTGAGCGTAGAGAGAAAAGCGCCTGGCAGGCAGGCGCGACCCATCTCCTCTGCGACGACCGCCAACTCGACCAGACCGAGGCCGAGGCCGCCGTGCTCTTCCGGGACATTCAATCCCATCCAGCCCTGATCGGCCATTGATTGCCAGAGCTGATCATCGTGCGCCGTCTCCGTTTCAATAAGGGCGCGCACACGTTCTGGCTTGCACTCCCGCGCGAGAAAAGCCCGCGCCGAGTCCTTCAAAAGTTTCTGTGGTTTGCTCAGATCGAAGTCCATAATATTCAGTGGTCGGATGTCAGATGCTAGATGCTGGTGTCTCGTCCGTACTGACATCTAACATCCAGCATCTGACATCTGTTTTTAGTAGCTTTTTGGTAAACCGAGCACGCGCTCGGCGATGATGTTGCGCTGGATTTCGCTTGTGCCCGCCTCGATGGTATTGCCGCGCGTGCGAAGGTAGCCGTATTCCCACATTCCATTGTCGAAGTCGGAGAGTTGCCCGTAAGGGCCAAGAATTTCCTGCGCGGTCTGCTGCGTGCGCTGGTTCATCTCGCTCCAGTAAAGTTTCTGTGTGGAACCTTCGGGACCGGGAATGCCCGTCTTTGAAAGCGATGTCAGAGCGCGATTGGTATTGAGCCGCAGGATTTCCAGCTCAAGATGGGCTTGCGCGAGTTTTTGTCTGACAAGCGGGTCTTCGCTCGCGGGACGGCCATTGCGCTCGATGTTGCGCGAGCGCGCGATAAGGGCTTCGAGGTTGCGTTTGAAGACGACCTGAATTCCCGCGCCGAGATTGGCCCGCTCGTTCATCAGAGCAGTGATGCCCGTCGCCCAACCCTTGTTTATTTCACCTAGCACTTGCGCGGCGGGAACGCGCACGTTCGAGAAGAAAACTTCGTTAAAGCCGGAATCACCCGACATTTGCCTGAGCGGGCGCACAGATACGCCCTCGCTGTGCATGTCCGTCAACAGGCAGGTAATTCCTTTATGCTTCGGCGCTTCCGAGTCAGTGCGCACCAGCAGCAGACACCAATCGGCCATCTGCGCAAAGCTCGTCCAAATCTTCTGACCGTTGATAATAAAATCTTCGCCGTCGCGTGCCGCCTTTGTGCCGAGCGCGGCGAGGTCGCTGCCGGCGTTCGGCTCAGAAAAGCCCTGGCACCAAATCTCCTCGCCGGAGAGAATCTTTGAAAGGTATCGAGACTTCTGTTCTTCCGTGCCCATTGCGATGATCGTCGGGCCGACGAGCGAGAGGCCGATGGTTCCGATCAACTGCGGAGCATTGGCGCGCGCCAGCTCCGCCTGAAAGATGGATTGCTCCATTAGGGTTGCGCCGCGCCCGCCATACTCTTTGGGCCAGGAGATTCCCGCCCAACCGCCGTCGTAGAGCTTGCGTTGCCAGTCATGCAGATATTCGATGTAAGCCTCGTTATCTTCGGAGCTGGTCGAGCCGCCCTTCGACCACTCGGCTGGTACGTTTACTGCGAGCCACTGTCGGAATTCGTCGCGAAACTTCTGCTCGTTCGGAGTCAAGTTTAAATCCATGATATTTCGGGCCTCAGGTTGTTGAATGCACTTCGGGCGTGCGCGGGCGTGACGCCTCCCACAACAGTTCGGAAACGTCCAGAACTTTTAGGTCGCGCTCGCCTTTGCGGGCGTTGATGCCATCTTCCATCATCGTCATGCAGAACGGGCAACCGACAGCCAGCACGTCCGCGCCCGTCTTGATGGCTTCATCTGCGCGCTCCTGATTGACGCGCTGACCTGCCGGCTCGTCCACGAAGCTTAAGCCGCCGCCGCCGCCGCAACAGAAACTTTTATTGCGGCTGCGCTCCATCTCGACCGCGCGGGCGCTGGAGGATATTTGCACAAGAGCGCGTGGCGCTTCATAAACGCCGTTCTGTCGTCCCAGATAACAGGGATCGTGAAAAGTAATTTTTTTATCCGATTCCGAGATCGGCTTTATCCTTCCTTCTTCAACCAGCTTGGCCAGATATTCGCTGTGGTGATAGACCTCGAACATACCGCCGTATTGCGGATACTCGTTTTTGAACGTGTTGAAGCAGTGGGGGCAGGCTGTGATTACTTTCTTAACCTCATATTTGTTCAGGTTCGAGACGTTCTCTTTCGCCAGCGTCTCGAACAAAAACTCGTTACCTATGCGCCGCGCCGGATCGCCGGAGCATTTTTCTTCGCGCCCCATGATGGCGAAATTTACCCCGGCCTGTTCCAGCAGTTGCGCCGTCGCGCGTGTGACACGCTGGTTGCGTTCGATGAGCGCCCCACCGCAGCCGACCCATAACAACACTTCCGCATCCTTCTTCTCGCCGACCTGCTTAACGTTTAGACCTTCAGTCCAATCGAGCCGCGTCGCCTGCGTGCCGCTAAAGGGATGCCCGCGTTTTTCGAGCGACATGATCGCTTCCTGCATGGAGTCTGGAAAATCCGCCTCTTCCATCACAAGGTAGCGACGCATATCCACGATCTTCGGCATCTGTTCGATAAAAACCGGGCAGGCTTCCATACAGGCCGCGCAGGTCGTGCATTGCCAGAGCGGGACGGGCGCGGTGGCGGGCATCGCGCCGATAATCGGTAAGGGCTTTCGAGCTTCGAGATCAGTCGTCGGTTCACCATCGGCAGGCGTCGTACCCGCGAGAGCGCCAACGGCTCCCGCGCCGTTGGCGCTCGCAGAGATAAGTCCGAAGGCTTCGCGCGGGCGTTCGTGCATCAGGTCGCGCAACCCAAGAATGATGTCGCGCGGCGAAAGCTCTTTGCCAACCGTATGGGCCGGACACACAGCCGTGCAGCGTCCGCATTCCGTGCAGGCATCCAGATCGAGTAGGTCTTTCCAGGTAAACCCTTTGAGCGAATTGACGCCAAAGCTTTCGGTCTTCTCGAAATCAACGTTTTTAAGGGTTGCGCCGAGCGGGACGAGATTGGCGGAGTAAATGTTTATTGGCGCTGTGATGATATGCATCATCTTCGTGTAGGGCAGCCACGCGATAAAGCCGAACGTCAGGGCAAGGTGAAACCACCACACGCCTTTGTGCGCTACTTGCATCGCTTCGACGCTCATCAATGCGAGAGATGCGCGCGCGACCAGATTGCCGAACGGAGACCAAGCACCCCATGGATCATTGGTCGCCGCAATGCGCCAGCCTTCGATCAGGAATCCTTGCAGACACAGCAGGAAGATGGCGAAAAGGATCAACGCCGCCTCGTCCGTGTAAACCAGCTTCTTCGGGCGCTTGATGAAGCGGCGCGCGGCGGCCATCCCCGTACCAATCATCACGAGCGCACCGAATATATCCACAATGAACGACTGGAAGTAAAGATAAAAATTTCCGCGCATGATCGCAGTGCCGAAATCTGCGTCGAGCGCGACGACTATGGTCGCGATGGTGAGAATGACAAAGCCGTAAGTGATAAGCCTGTGAAAAAGCCCGACGTAAATGTTACGGGCCGTGCGTCTCTGCGCGACGGCATGCTTGAGCAACAGCTTGATGCGCTCAACCGGATGGTCTAAGCGCGCGACAGGCAACCCGCGACGCCAGCGACTGAGATGACGATAGATGCCGTAGCTGGCGACCGCCGCTGTGGGCAACAGCAGAGCGTACATCAACCAGACGCTGGAGATGTTCCAGTAAATTTGTCGCGTGGCTTCAGCAGAGTTCATTTTTGTAAACGAGCGGCAGCGCTTATTTTTGTAAAGCTGCCAGCTTCTCGCGCAGGAGCGGCACGACCTTGCGGTAATCCTCTACGATACCGAAGCGACATTGCTTAAAGATCGGGGCGTCCGGGTCTGTGTTGATCGCGGCGATGGTCTTCGCCTCGGAGATGCCCGCCATGTGCTGGCTCGCGCCCGTGATGGCGATACCGAGATACAATTCCGGCGTTACCTTTTTGCCTGTCTGCCCGACCTGCCATGTCGGCGGCACCCAACCGGCATCACAGGCCGCGCGCGAGGCAGCCATCTGCGCGCCTAACAGAGCGGCGAGCGGCTTCAACTCGGTTTCAAATGGCTCAGGCCCGCCGATGCCGCGTCCGCCTGAGACGATGACGCGTGCCTCTTCGAGCCGCGACGCGCCGCCCTCCTCGCGTTTGCGCTCAACGATACGCGTGCGCGTGTCTGCCTCAACAGGAAGCGAGGAACGTATAATTTCACCAGCTTCCTCGCGCTCCGGGGCCGGGGCAAATGAGCGCGCACGCAGCCACACAACTGCCGGCTCGCGCTTGATCGCGATCAAGGCCTGGGCTTTGCCGCCGTAAACCTGCCGGCTGACAAGTAAACCTTCTCCTTCGACTTTCAACTCGACGCCATCCCCGACCGCACTGCCGCCAAGCCTGTATGCGAGGCGTGGAGCGATCTCCTGACTATACGTGTCGTTGGCAAACAACACGGCGCGCGGCCCGAGCTCCGTGCATAAATCCGTGAGTGCGCTCAAGCACGTCTCCGGCTGATATTCGGACAACTCTGCTTGATCCGCGATGGTAACGATAGCGGCAACTTTAGAGACTTCCGATGCGAGCGCGTCCGCGCCCGCCCCAGTGATGACGGCGCGTAATTGACCGCCAAACTCGTCGGCAAGGCGTCGCCCCGCACCCGCCAGACCCTGCGCGGCTTTATCGAAACCGGCTGCGGCGAAAAGACAGATTACAACGTCGTTCATGGATTATATTGCAGGCATATAGTCTGCCTGCGCGTAGTTAAAATTTAGAGTAATGCTTATTAAATTAAGAATCGCGCTAACGTGCGAGCGCAAAAAACGCGCCTTCGGCCAGCTTTGAATCAATTCGGCTTAAAGCGAGCGCGTCACCTCGATGATGCGTTTAGCGAAGGCCTCAACTTTTTCATCCAGCGAGTCACCCGCAACGAATTCACAGCGAGTCTCTTTCTGCGGGATGAAAAGGTCAGCCACTTCATAATATGAATTCCCGGCGCGCGCTTCTTCCACCTCAATGCCCAGATCATCGAGCGTCCATTTCTCAAGCGGCTGGCGGTACGACATCATCACATCGCGCACCTTCGGGATACGCGGCACGTTGTGTTCGTCATTGGTGACGGTGACGACGACGGGCGGAGTTGCTTCGAGCACTTCCCAGCCGGTATCCGTCTGTCGTTTGAGTCTCAGCACTCCGTTCGTATATTCGATCCTGTCAACGAAGGAGACGCAGGGCAGCCCGAGTTCCTCCGCAATCAGCCCGCCCGTTTGCCCCGCGCCCCAGTCGCCCGCTTCGCGCCCAGTCATAATCAGATCAAATGTGCCGAGCTTACGAATCGCGGCGGCGAGCACCCGCGCGGCTGTGAGCGGATCGGGGTTAGGATTACCGTCGCCAACGACGAGCGCGGCAGCATCCGCTTTCATCGCCAGCGCCTTGCGTAGAGAGTCTTCGGCTGAAGGCTGACCGTAAGAGAGCGCTGTGATCTTCGCGCCGCCCGCGCTCTCACGAAGCTGTAAAGCGGTTTCCAGCGCGTTCTCGCAAAAGATGTTGGTGACAAGATTGGCCGAGCCGCGTTCAGCTTCCCGCTTTGGCGCATCAACACGAAAGTCTCGCGCCGGTATCTCCGGGTCTAGAATCTGTTTGAGACAAACGAGGATGTTCATGAAAAATTTACCGCTGCTTAGTCCGAAGTTAAAAATTAAGGCGTCAAATCTGGCACTCAGTTATTGCAATGGAAACACTCTGCGAAAAGTGTTGGCTTACGCTTACGTAGGTGCGGCTCATCGCTTCAATCTTTGACTATCTTCAAGCCTCGCTGTGCCGCACGCGATTCGGGGCGCAACATGCCGTGAAAGGCGATCTTGACGATCTCTTCGCTCACCTGTTCGGACGTGAGAGTGCCATCGGGTCTAAACCAACGCGAGGGCCACAAGACCATTCCGAGCAATGTAAAAGCCGCGGCGGTCGTGTCCACGTCGAATAGCTTTCCCTCATCCTTGAGTTGATTAAGCGTACTGCGCAAAAAATCGAAGTAAGCACGCTTGTGGCGCGTGATTTTTCTGTTTTGCGTCGGAGTGAGAGCCGTAATCTCGTCAACGAGGATGGTCACGGCCCCCTGCCCTCTCGTCACTAATCGAGCGTGGGTGGCGATCATAAAACGGAGTCGCTTGCTCGCGTCCGGGATGGCCCTCGCCGGAGTGACGACCTCCTTATCAAGCTCTTCCATACCGTAATTCATGATGTCGAAGAGCAGTTCTTTTTTGCCATGAATGTAATGATAGAGCCCTGCTTTCGTCATGCCGAGCGCGTTAGCGATGTCGTTGACTGAAGTTGCGTCATAGCCTTTGCGCAGAATTATTTCAGCCGCTGTGCGGTAAATTTCAGCCAGTCGCTCATTATGCGGGGCAGATTTTCTTTGGGTTGTCATGCTCGTTCTTCAGGTTCTCCGAAGCCGCAAGGCAAAGGCTTGTGCGCATAACCGCCGAGATGATATGTTACCGACCGTCCGGTAGGTTGTTATACATCCGAACACTGTCTCGCGTCAACAACTTCAGCGAAGCGCATAAATCGGCTGGATTCAAAGTAAAAAGATTCACTTATTTTGTTCTTATTTAAGGTTTCGTGTCTCTCGATATGAGCTAAGTTATGTCTTAAAATTGACTGGTCACTTTCTGAAAGAATCCTTACATATGCAAGCAACAACCGATGCTATTAAATCCGGTGGCGGCCACTTTCTGACTGCTGAGATTGCGGTAAACGAAGTGTTTACGCGCGAAGACTTATCGGGAGCGCAGCAGATGTTCGGTCGCATCGCAGAGGATTTTATGCGCACGGAAGTGCTGCCGCGTGAAGAGCAGATTTATGAAAAGGATTGGGCGCTGACGCGAGAGCTATTGCTCAAGGCGGGTGATCTAGATCTGCTTCGCGTGGACATCCCGGAGGCTTACGGCGGATTGGGATTGGACAAGGTGAGTTCCGCTTACGTCGGCGAAAAGATTGCGATCATGCCCTCTTTCGCCGGCTCCCTCGGCGCGCACACAGCCATCGGGACGCTGCCACTCGTTTATTTCGGCAACGAAGAACAGAAAGCGCGCTATCTGCCGCGCCTTGCGAGCGGTGAATGGGTCGCGGCATATGCTCTGACTGAGCCGGGTTCGGGCTCGGACGCGCTCGCCGCCCGCGCTAAGGCTACGCTCAGCGAGGATGGCACTCACTATATTCTTAACGGGCAGAAGATGTGGATCACAAACGGCGGCTTCGCTGACATCTTTACCATCTTCGCAAAGGTTGACGGCGAGAAATTCACAGCTTTTATCGTCGAGCGCGGTATGGGCGTCGTGAGCGGTCGGGAGGAGCCGAAGCTCGGTCTCGACGGCTCTTCAACGACGGCACTCATCCTGGATCAGGTTCGCGTGCCTGTCGAGAACGTGCTCGGCACGGTGGGCCAGGGGCACAAGGTCGCCTTTAACATTCTTAACCTCGGGCGACTTAAACTTGGCACGCGTAACATCGGGAGCGCCAAGCAAGCCCTGACGCGCGCGACGCGATACAGTATCGAGCGACATCAGTTCGGGCGCGCAATCTCAGAGTTCGGGATGATCAAGCAAAAGCTCGGCGAGATGGCCGTGCGCTGTTATGTGGGCGACGCAATGGTCTATCGGACGCTCGGCGACGTGGATCGTGCGCTCGAACTGGTTGCCCCGGGAAATACTGCTGAAGTGCTCAAAACCATCGAGAGTTTCGCCGTCGAATGCTCCATCAACAAGGTTTGGACGAGTGAGGCCCTGGCCTTTGTTGTTGACGAGGCGGTTCAGGTTTACGGCGGCTACGGGTACTCGAAAGAATTTCCCGCCGAGCGCGCCTATCGCGACGCGCGTATCACTCGCATCTACGAGGGCACGAACGAGATTAACCGTCTTATCATCCCCACACGCCTTTTGAAATCGGCAGCGACAGAGCACCTCTTCAACGGCGAGAGCGCAGAGAGCGCCCTGGATTATAAGGATGATTCTTCAACGACCGCTGGAACATCGCTATCAGCCGAGCGTAGTTTGATGGCGCGCGCCAGGCAACTGGTCATCTTCACGTTGGGTCGAGCAAAAGAGGTGTACGGTGATAAGCTTGTGGCCGAACAGGAGGTGCTCGGCCATGTCGCCGACATTGTGACGGAAGTTTATGCGCTCCAAAGCGCCCTCCTGCGCACACATAAACTTATAGCCTCACGCACTTTTGCCGACTGCGAAATCCCCATTGACATTACGAGCGTTTACGCCAGCGATGCGGCGGATCGGATGGAACATTCGGCAAAGCAGGTTGTGGCTGCGCTGGCAGATGAAACCGAGACAGCAGACCTTCTCGACAGGGTGCGGCGGCTCATCAGACATCCGACTCACAACACGGTCGCCGCGCGCCGTCGTATCGCAGATTCCGTTATTAAGGCGGGTCGCTACTATCTGTGAGCGCCTTCACGAACACCTTCTCCAAAACTGCTTTCACTCTAATCTCGGTGCAAGGGCTGAGGAACAAACCGTGGAACGAGTGATCGTAATCTTCAAGACAGCAATGACGAAGGAGCACGTTTGAGCAGCGTCTATCTTGTGCGGCACGGTCAGGCAGGCACCCGCGATTCGTACGATTCGCTATCCGAACTCGGACGACGACAATCCCGCCTTCTCGGCGAATATTTCGTCTCACAGCGCATCGAATTCACCCACGCATATGCCGGAGCATTGTCGCGCCAGCAACAAACGGGGGCGGAGGTTAGCCGGGCTTACGCCGATGCCGGGGTCTCCTTTCCCGAAGTTGTCGTCGAGAAAAGTTGGGACGAATTCAATCTCGATCAGATATACAGGGATATTGCTCCACGGTTGTGTGAAGAGGATTCCGAATTTCGCAGCGACTATGAAGCGATGCGCGAGGAGGTCAAAGCGAGCGCCGGAGCGCAGGACGCTGAAGTTCACAGACGCTGGCGTCCCTGCGATACGAAAATTGTTGAAGCATGGCTTGGCGGCCACCACGCGTACAGGGGCGAGACATGGGAGCAGTTTCATGAGCGCGTGGCAGCATGCCGCTTGAAGTTGGGCGAGACGCAAAGGGATGCGAACATCCTGGTTTTCACGTCAGCAACACCGGCCGCGATCTGGGCGGGTTTAGCGCTAGCCATCTCTGACGACCGCGTGCGACGGCTCGCTGCCATGTTGCGAAACACCTCATACACAGTTCTGCACCTGCGCGGGGAGGAGTTGCGATTGTTCAGCTTTAACGAAGTGCCGCACCTGACTGCGCCGGAACTGCGAACTAACCGTTGAAGCTTATTGCTGGCACATTTGTGTTCACCAATTTCATCAAAATCGGTCGAAGAGTTTTTTGTACCTCGCGTATTCATACGGTTTGCCCCTCTAATGAGTTTGCAAAACTGCCCTTTGCGTCCCTGTTCTATTATCCAATGCGCTTTCGATAAATCGAGATGTCAGTTGCAAAGCCTTGCGCGCTTCCGGCAATTGACCCGCGAAGATCGGCCACACGTGCGGCAGATTTTCCCAAACCTGCATATCAACAACCACGCCGTCGCTTTTCGCCTTCTCCGCGAGGCGAAGCGAATCGTCAAGCAGCGTCTCGGTCGTGCTCGCAAAAATTTGCAGCGGCGGAAGCCCCGTCAAATCAGCGTATAGTGGCGACGCCAGAACGTTGAGCGCCTCCGCCGAACCCAGATAAATCTGTGCGACATGACGCAACGTGTCGCCGTAGAACATAACGCAGCGCCGGTTGTTCGCGTCGAGCGAGCCGCCCGTCACAGCCATATCCGTAAACGGCGAGTAGCAAACTCCTGCCGCCGGGAGCGCGATCCTTTCTTCGCGCGCGGCCAGCATCGTCGCCAGCAATAAACCGCCGCCCGCCGAATCACCGACGAAAACAATCTTTTCTGCGCTTCCTTCCTCCTCCTCCAATACGTATCTGTAAGCCGCGAGCCCATCTTCGACCGCGCATGGAAAGCGATGTTCAGGCGCTAAGCGATATTCGACCGCGAACACTCTGGCGTTTGCCGCGCGCGACAGGGCAAACGTGGTGCGCCGGTATGTTTTAACAGAGCCGCCGATATATCCGCCGCCGTGAAAATAAATTATCGTCGTTGCCGACTTCGAGGTCGCGGGCTCTACCCACTCACCGCGAACGCCTCCCCGTTCGACTTCGGTTAATAAAATATCAGGCGGCGTGCTTTTGGGAATTCTGCGGGTATCATTCATGAGAGCGCGCGCGGCACGCACGAACTCGACCTCGTCCTGCGCCGGGCGATGTTTGAAACGCCAGCGCAGCAAAAGTGAAAGAAGGCGACTTTGCAGGCTTACCATAGATGAAGGGCGATCCTAAAGATAAACTGTTACAAGCTGCTTGGGTAAGGCCGCTGCGTGCGAAATATAAATCAGGTTTTTTTCTGAAGTTTGGAGAGTTGCCCGCCTGTCAACCCGTTCATCACGGACATGTAACTTATCGGCGCGGCGCGATGCACGACATCAATGATTCGCGCGTCCATGCCCACAAGGATTCGTTTCGAGCGCCGTTTTATGCCGCGCAAGATCACACGGGCGGCTTCTTCCGGCGTCGTGCGCGAAGCCTTCGTGTGATACCTGACTATCTCTTCTTTGTGTGCCGCGTCCGCTTGCGCGCCGACTTTACCATCCCGCGCGATGTTCGTCGCAACCCCGCCCGGATGAACGCACGAGACGGCGACGTTCGTGTTCTTCAGTTCGTGGCGTAAGGCTTCCGTAAAACCGCGTACGGCAAACTTGCTCGCGCTATATGCGGCATTGCCGGGCGGCGCGATAAATCCGAAAACACTCGAAACGTTAACGATGTGCGCAGCCTTTTGCTCAAGCAGGATAGGCAAGAACAGTTTCACACCGTAAACCGTGCCCCAGAAGTTAATATCCATTAACCACTGAATATCTTCGATTGAGATTTCTTCGACCGTGCCGAACAGCGAAACCCCGGCGTTATTTATCAGGTGCGTCACGCGCCCGTGCCTCGCGATCACGTCGGCGACGAACTCTTTCATTTGACCGAGGTCAGCGACGTTGACATTGTGCGTGGAAACTCGCACGCCTTCGTCTTCGATCATGCGCGCTGTCTCGTTCAGTTCATCCGTGTTCACGTCCGCGATGGCAATGCCTGCGATGCCCTCTCTAGCCAGAAGCACGGCGAGTGAACGACCGATGCCGGAAGCCGCACCCGTAATCACCGCGATGCTTTCGTTTGTTAAGCTCATAATAAAGTCTGAATGTTTTTGAAATAGTCTGCGGGTGACGACCCTCCGGGCACGCGCGCACATCTATCATCATTCGTCGGGTGTCTCGCATTACACCGTGATTTCTCCCCATGTAAACACCGCCTGCCGGATATGGTTTGCTTTATCCGGCGACGCGGCTCATCGTCTCGGCAGTACCCAGGAGATTGACAGATTAGGTAAACTCTCTAATATCGCTTGTCAAGTATCTATGAGCAATAAGATCAACATTCCACGCACGGGCGAGCCCAACGTAACGAGCGTGCGGATCGCCATCATCGGCAGCGGCTTTGGCGGATTGGGCACGGCCATCCGGCTAAAGCAGCAAGGGATCGAAGACTTCATCGTCCTGGAGCGCGCCCTTGATGTCGGCGGAGTGTGGCGCGACAACAACTATCCGGGATGCGCCTGTGATGTGGAGTCGCATCTTTATTCTTTCTCCTTCGCTCCGAATCCGGAGTGGAGCCACAGCTTTTCCCGGCAATCGGAAATCTGGGGCTACTTGAGACGCTGCGCGAAGGACTACGGAGTGCTTCCGCATCTGCGCTTCGGGCAAGAGGTTCGCGAAGCCATATGGGAGCACGCAGAACAATGCTGGCGGATCGAAACATCAAGCGGTACATATACGGCCTCGGTGCTTGTCGCCGCCGCCGGTTCCCTTAGCGACCCTTCGATCCCGCAACTTCGCGGATTGGAAAACTTCAAGGGCAAGGTGTTTCACTCCGCGCGTTGGGATCACGAGTTTGACCTCACGGGGCGCAACGTCGCGGTGGTCGGCACGGGGGCTTCCGCTATCCAGTTTGTGCCCGCGATCCAACCAAGGGTCGGCAAACTTTATGTTTTCCAGCGCACCGCCCCATGGATCGTGCCGCGCCGCGACCGCCCGCTTGATGAAAGCGAGCGTCGGATGTTCAGGCGTTTCCCCTTAACCCAGCGAGCCAGACGCGCGGCCATCTACGGGCTGCGCGAACTGTTCGGCTTTGCCTTTCGCCACCCCTGGGCGATGAAGTACTTCGAGCGCATCGCATTGCGCCACCTCGAACGTGCCGTGGCCGACCCGCAGCTTCGGGCGAAATTGACGCCCGACTATACCATCGGCTGCAAGCGCATACTGATCTCTAACGATTACCTGCCTGCCCTGACCAGGCCTAACGTCGAACTGGTGACGGATGGAATAGCAGAAGTGCGGGAGCATTCCATTGTCAGCCGTGATGGCAAAGAAATTCAGGCCGATGCGATTATTTTCGGCACAGGTTTCCATGTGACGGATTTACCGTTCGCAAAGCACATTCGCGGTGAAAACGGGCAAACGCTGAGCGAAGTATGGGCGGGTAGCCCCGTTGCGCACGCGGGCACAACGGTGGTAGGTTTTCCAAATCTTTTTCTGTTGCAAGGCCCCAACACAGGGCTCGGCCACACCTCAGTCATTCTTATGCTTGAGGCCCAGATCGAACACGTGTTGAGCGCGGTGGGTTACATGCAGCGCCACGGTGTCTCAGCCATGGAACCGCGACCCGAAGCACAGGCGGCATATGTGGCCGACATAGACAGGAGGATGCGTGGCACGGTCTGGACATCGGGCGGCTGTTTGAGTTGGTATCTGGATGCCACGGGGCGCAATTCCTCGCTCTGGCCGAGAAATACATGGCAATTCCGCCGCCGCGTCTCGCGGCTGGTGCCGGGTGAGTATCTACTCACCTCAGCCGCTTCTCTTAATAGAGGATTGGCGGATTCAGGAAGAGAACAGATGACGGGTGCGGGTAAGTAACATTTTTTTTGGAGGTAATGTATGGCGAATCTAGATTCATTGCATACTACATGGGCGCCGCGCCTGCTCAGCGTGCTGCGTATCATCACGGGATTTCTTTTTATGGTACACGGAGCCCAGAAACTTTTCGGCTTCCCCGCACCTACGCAGGGCGGTACTCCTCCACTGATGTCTCTCATCGGCGTGGGCGGCTTATTAGAGTTCTTCGGGGGACTTCTGATTCTGCTGGGACTGTTCACTCGCCCCGTGGCCTTTATTCTATCCGGCATGATGGCTGTAGCATATTTTATGGCGCACGCGCCGGGCGGATTCTGGCCGATGCTTAACAAGGGTGAGCTTGCTGTGCTTTACTGCTTTATTTTTCTCTACCTGGCGGCTGCCGGAGCAGGCCCGTGGAGCGTAGACCGCCTGTGGCGACGAGGCGTCTCTTAGAGCAGTTTCAAGCCCGGAGTAGCACCTTTTAGGTCGGGCAAGGCGATGACCGCTACCAGGCGAGGCTGTAATCTTCACCGTGGTTGCCTGAGCCGCCCTACATCGTCGAGATGGCGGGTATCATCGCGCACGAAGCGTCCACGGCGTTGCCCCCCCCTCTGAAAACCATCGCCCCGGCTGTGGCCGCGAGTGGCTTGCCCGTGATCGCCATCCAGTCACGACCTTGCGGGACAGGCTTTTGAGTTCGCTGTGCTTTGATGCTGATCGGAAAAGTGAGCAACATCATCGTGGCGAGAAAAAGCTGAAGATGCGCGTTGCCTTTTGTATGAGCATCTCTTTTCTTCCTGCGAAGTAAAAATCGGGTAACCGCCACAAGAGGCGATTACCCGATTAATTTTTGGTGCCGAAGAGGGGACTCTACTCCGCTGATTCCTCTCCCTTATTCTCCGGAAAGAAGCTCCTCACAACTGATTAACTCAGCTCGATTTGAGAAATTTCTCTAAAGTGGTTCTGATTCTTTATAGTCTCTTTGGTGCTCTTCAAGAGTAGACGCCAAACAGACACGAAAAAACTTTGATCCATTTCTCCCAGTGCCGAATTAGTACTTCGGCCCACAACGGTTGGACGGGAAGAAGTTGACAAAGGCATCGAATCTGCTTGCGACTAAAAGTCAGGGCTTATTAATTCCGCATTTCTGGGCAACGGGCTCTGGATTCGGAGCTGAATTTTTCCAGAGCCTCTTTTCTTGACCATTGGCGCACATTACGATCGCCTCTGTATTGCGAATTGTAGGTGAGCCGGGGTAACTTTCAGAAACCCCGCTGTTGATGCGTAGGGCACCACCCGCACTCTTGCTGCCGTCAATGCCTCGACTCATGCCGGTGTCTATCAGAAACAGCAACCCGTATCGTTGAAACACGGCATCCTCTTCCCGCGTCACTCCGTCTAGGAATACCACCCTGCCAGGTTGATGACCCTGAACAATGTAATTCACTCCCAGCGCGGTGGCATTTCTCTTCAACACTTTCTGGGCATCCGTCTCGCGACCGCAGTCGTAGAACCAGGGCTTATTGCCACAACCTTTATTATTGAGGCGAGCCTCGAGAATGGAGTTATCGCCGATCAGTTCTGGGGTCTTGAATCCTTTGCTCGCAAAACCGGCTTCGATGTCGGTGCTGAGTTGCCGGATATCTCGACCGTTCGTATTTCCAGCGTGACTGAAGAACCAATCGATGACCTTTGCTGCAATGGGCAGGTTGCAAAGAAACTGTCCCAAATCTCCCTGGCAATTCGCCACCGTTGCGGGGTCAATATTTGCTGTCCTCAGTTCGCTTGCGAAGTCCGAAGTCTTGGACCCATTCGGATCTGCCAGGAACTCCGCTTCGTGATTGCCCATCAAGAGGATGACCCGGCCGTTAGAAGCAACAGCGGATTTTTGGAGCGCGCGGAGAATTGCGATCACGCGGAGGGAGCTTCCGCCAGGTTTTGGTCCTTTGTCGATCATATCGCCGGTCACCACCAGGACTGATAGGGCTCCGAATTCGGAACGAAAGGTCCACTTCACGTCTTTGGGCTCCACGTTAATAGGTGTTTCGGGACTGATGATACCTGCTGCCTTGAGTACCCCTATCAACCGTTCCGGATCGGCGTGCACGTCGCCGATAGCGAAGATCACCCCGACCCCGTCCGTGATGTAGTCCAATTGGACCACAGCCGGGTGACTGACCCAGTCCCGCGAAGGCGAGGGGCTGGCCTGTGGAGCGCCGTTAGCGAGACTGCCGCCAAAGGCAAGCACCAGTGCGACACACAAAGATTTCAGAAGATTGTTGAGTTTCATGGTTGATCCTTTCGATTGAGAATTTTTCTGTGCTGGTTTCATTCGTGACTCCAGTGAGGACGAACGATAAGTGACAGGTATTGTTATCCGGAGCAAGGCTTACAATCGCTCGTCACTTGTGTGAAGAACACTTTATCATCCGACGGGCGGGTGGGTCTGTGCGTTAACGCACATAATAGTTCACAATCCCAGGCTTCGGAAAGACGCCAAAGTCCGTAGCTATCTTGATCGCTGATTCAGAGTCCGTTGTTGTGCTCTGGTCTCTGGTTGGGCAGGAGCGAATTTGGGCCAGCAATGCGAGAGATCAACCGCTTATGATTGATGGTGCCGAAGGGGGGCTCGAACCCCCACGAGTTACCTCACACGCTATAACTATATTGGTGGGGATGGAGAGACTCGAACTCTCACAGGTTACCCTACACGCCCCTCAAACGTGCGCGTCTACCAGTTCCGCCACATCCCCATCATAATAATCTCAGCCGCAAGTTAACTCTTCTTCATTAAAGCATCTGCTACTTCTGTGCTGGCGAGGCTTGCGCCTGCGGGCTCGCGGCTGGCGCTGGCGTCGTGCTGGCCGGTGCATTACTGTTTCCCTGCGCGGCTGGCGTAGTTGTCGTCTCTACAGGAACGACCGACGCTGCGGGCGAGGGCTGCTGCTGCGGAGACGGGCTGGCTGCCGGAAGAGATTCATCGGGCGCAGATTGCAACACGGAGCGATTGCCGAAGATCGGCAGGGATAAAATCAAAGCAACCAGCATAAAGAGGGATGCTGCGCCGATGGTGATCTTGGCAAGCAGCGATGCCGTGCCGCGCGGCCCGAAGGCCGTGCTTGAAATGTTGCTGGAAAAGAGGTCGCCCGCACCGGACTTGCCCGGCTGCAAAAGAACCGCAACCACCAGCACGATGCACGTCAAAATAAATATGCCGTATAAAACGTAAGTTACCAAAACGCTCGTCCTTTAATACTAACTATTGTAATGCACGATCTGTGCGAAAGTTTCTGCCTTGAGGCTCGCGCCGCCCACCAGCGCGCCGTCTATATCAGCTTGAGCCATCAAGCCCGCGACATTGTCGGGTTTGACTGAGCCCCCGTAAAGGATACGCACTGCTGCGGCAATCTCTGCGGAGTACTTCTCCGCGAAAACGCGCCGGATAAACGCATGCATTTCCTGCGCTTGCTCCGGCGTCGCGGTGCGGCCCGTGCCAATGGCCCAGACAGGCTCGTAAGCAACGATAATACGAGCCAGATCAGAGGCTGTCAACCCGCTGAGTCCCCCACCAAGCTGACCGCTAACGACCCGCTCAGCGTTGCCCTGATCGCGCTGGGCCAACGTCTCCCCGACGCACAAAATGATGCTCAGATCGGCGGCCAGAGCGGCCTGTGCTTTGCGGCTGACCATCGTGTCTGTCTCGAAATAGTGTTGCCGCCGCTCCGAATGGCCGACGATGGCGTAATCGCATCCGACATCACGCAGCATATCGGCGGCCACCTCACCTGTATGCGCGCCGTGCTCGACCTCTGTCGAACAATCCTGGGCAGCGAGGTGTATGTTAGACCCTTCGAGGCGGTCGGCCACCGTCTTCAGCGCCGTGTAAACCGGCGCAATGACGATCTCGCAATGATTCGCATTGGCGACCATTGGTTTGAGTGCCTGCGCGGTCTCGACAGACTCCGAGACCGTTTTGTACATCTTCCAGTTTCCAGCAATGACAGGTTTTCTCATAATGAAGTAATCAGTAGTCAGTTATCAGTAAAAGCAAAAAGCTGACTGCTGATTGCTGATTACTGATTACTATTTATCATTTAGCGCTGCGACGCCGGGCAGTTCGTCGCCCGCCAGGAATTCGAGTGTTGCCCCGCCGCCGGTCGAGATGTGGGTGATGCGGTCGGCGACGCCGGCCCTGGTGATCGCCGCCACGGAATCTCCGCCGCCGACGATGACTGTCGCGCCACGATCTGCGGCTTCGGCTACGGCGCGAGCAATCCCGATTGTGCCCTGATCGAAATGCTCCTCCTCGAAAACCCCCATCGGCCCGTTCCAGATGATGGTCTTCGCATCCTTTAAGGCATCGGCAAAGAGCGCGAGCGTCTCCACACCGATGTCGAGCCCGACCAGCCCGGCATTAGTAAATTCAATCGGAATCGTCTTGCGGCTCTTGAGCGGGTCGTAGCTGTCAACCACCTGATGATCGGTCGGCAGGATAAGCGCGACGCCCGCCTCTGCCGCCCGCTTTTTTATCTCGCGCGCCGTCTCCAGCTTGTCATTCTCGACCAGGGATTTACCGACGGTGAAGCCTTCGGCTTTGAAGAATGTGTAAGCCATCGCGCCGCCGATCAGTAGCTTATCCACCTTGCGCTCGATCAGCGCCTCGATGACGGGGATTTTGTCAGAGACTTTCGCCCCGCCCAGAATAGCGACAAATGGATGCTCAGGTTTATTGATCACACGACCAAGGTACTCAAGTTCCTTCAACATCAAAAGACCCGCCGCCGCCTTGCTTACGTGTTTAGTGATTCCGGCGGTTGAAGCATGTGCTCGATGAGCAGCGCCGAACGCATCGTTGACGTAGAGATCGCAAAGAGCTGACAGCTCGCGGGCAAACCCATCATCATTCTTCTCTTCCTCCGCATGAAAACGCAGGTTCTCAAGCAGCAGAACATCGCCGTCACCCATTGCATCAACTTTCGCCCTTGCTTCATCGCCGACACAATCGTCCGCAAAGGCGACCCGTTGGCCGAGCAGATTCGACAGATGTTCGGCCACCGGGCGTAGGCTGTACTTCTCGACGCGTTCGCCCTTTGGTCTGCCCAGATGTGAGGCGAGGATGACACGAGCGCCCTGCCCCGTTGCATACTGAATCGTCGGAAGCGTCGCGCGTATGCGCGTATCGTCATCAACATGGCCGTCTTTGATCGGCACGTTGAAATCCACGCGAATAAAGAGGCGCTTGTGTTTCAGTTCGAGGTCTTTGATGGAAAGCTTAACCATATTTTGGATTTTAGATTTTGGATTTTAGATTGGCGCTTCGGGCGCAGGCTCGATGGGCGTGGATTTCAAAGCTCATGCTTTCGTAGCGTGAATCCAAAACCCAAAATCTAAAATCCCTATAGTCCTTTTTGCGCGATGTACTTGACGAGGTCGCGCACGCGACATGAGTAGCCCCACTCGTTATCGTACCAGGAGAGAACCTTGACCAGGTTGCCGCCGATAACTTTTGTGTACTCGGCATCCACAATGGACGAGTTCGAGTTTTTGCGGTAATCGGAGGAGACCAAAGGCTCTTCGGAAAACGCCATGATGCCCTTCAGCTCTTCGTTGGCCGCATCTTTCAAAGCCTTGTTGACATCCTCTGTCGTCGTCTCTTTTTCCACTTTCATGACGACATCCACGAGCGAGACGTTGGGCGTCGGAACCCTCACGCTGATACCGTCGAATTTTCCTTTCAGCTCCGGCAGCACGAGCGCGACGGCTTTGGCTGCGCCTGTCGAGGTCGGGATCATCGAGAGCGCTGCGGCGCGCGCGCGTCTTAAGTCCTTGTGCGGCAGATCGAGAAGTTGCTGGTCGTTCGTATATGAGTGAATCGTCGTCATCTGCGCCGAGGTGATGCCGAATTTTTCGTGCATGACCTTGGCTACGGGGGCGAGACAGTTAGTTGTACAGGAAGCGTTCGAGATGACGTGATGCTCGCGCGGATCATACTTGTCGTCGTTGACGCCGAGGACGATGGTGATATCTTCGTTCTTGGCGGGCGCAGAGATGATGACCTTTTTGACCGAACCGCGCAGGTGTTTTTTGGCATCCTCGGCATTGGTGAAATGCCCTGTGGACTCGATGACGACCTCTGCGCCGACCGATTCCCAATCAATCGCGGCCGGGTCTCTCTCCGAGAAGACGCGAAACTCATCCGCGCCGACTTTGATGCCGTTCTCGGTGGCAGAAATTTCGTGATCTAGATTGCCGAGCACCGAATCGTATTTGAGAAGATGCGCGAGCGTCTTTATATCCGTGAGATCATTGACGGCGACGAAATCTATGTCCGCATCGCCCAGGGATGCGCGCAAGACATTGCGTCCGATGCGTCCGAAACCATTGATGCCGACTTTCACTGCCATTTTATTTAGATCCTCCTCGCCTTGCCTTTTTTTTGGGAAGCGGGAACTCCACTGTGAGGGAGATTAGCAGCGCAAATCTTTCAGTTCGCGCACTCATCCCCGGACTGTAGCTTCCCGTATGAAGTTATTCCGAGAATACACTTTGCGTAATAGAGAAAGGCAAGATAATGCGCGCTGCGCTCGACTGTCAAGCGACCCTTTGAGAACGCGGTCGTTCAGCTTATAGATTGAAGATTTAATTATCCCGCCCGATGGGTCTTTGTTGCGATTTCATTTGAGCGGCCGAATAAAATTCAGAACGGTTAATTTGCCGTACAACTTGCTATAATTGGCAATAGATTCCTGCTTCCTAAGATTTTGGAGTTCTATCTATCCCGGCGCTGCTGACGATTTGCAAACGTGCTTTTTTATCTATCCTAAAAATTCAAAATGGAAAACCGGCCTGGCTTTATTCCATCGCCAGTTCCCTTTTGGGCTTGACGATTTCGCTTGGATATTTCTTATTGCGATAAGGCCGATATTTTGAGAAGTTGACCGCATGACCTGTTTTGATGCGGAAGACCGGTCACTGCTCACTATACCGGCACACCAATCGCAATCCCCCTGAGAGCTTTTATACTGGTAAGATAATCTCCGGATAATGCCCACGAAGATGCGATTAAGACGGCCCTGCAAACGCTTATTTGTTGAAACCGAGCGTCGTCCGATGACGTAGTAAGCTAGTGACTCGCCGCGTTTTACCCGTTAGACTGTAGCATCGGATCGCGGCCATGCAATTTTTCCTGGTCAATCATTTAAGGAGCTTTCGGTTTGATGTCTATTTACCTTGCGCCTCGTATTATCAAAGCATGTTTGCTGTCGCTGATTATCTCAGCGTCGGCGGGGGCGAGCGCGATGGCTCAAACGCCGACGCAAACGCCTGCCAACCCTGCGCAGCAGGATGCGACACGTCCTCCAGGAACCGAGCGAAATCAAACTATACCGGAGCGAGCCCGGCCAACGACGCAGGATCCGACCGCGCCGCCGGGAACATCGCGCCCCGATCCGCAAGCACCGCCCGGCACTAGCACCGCGCCTACAGGCGTCCCTACGACCGATACGCTCGGCGCGCCGCAGACGCCTGCGACCGGCACGCTCCCCACAACCACCACAGATACGACCACGATCATAGGCACGGAGCAGGAGCCGCGCGACCCCGCTTTCCCGGCGGCCACTGCGCGCCCCATTCCGCCGCTGCCCAACCTGACGCGACTCGGGGTCACGAGCGACAACACTTTGACTCTTTCGCTCAACGAAGCCATTCGCCGCGCGCTTGAGAACAACAACAACATAGAGGTGGCGCGCAATGATGTGCGTTTGAACGAGACGACGTTGCGCGCTCTCCAGGGCATTTATGATCCGGTCTTCAATTTCAATCCGCAGCTCAATAACCAGGTTCAGTCACAGCAGAGCACGCTCGGAGGCGGCGCAACCGTCACAACCACAGACCTGACCGGCAACTCGTCTATCAATAAGCAGTTCGAGAAGGGCGGCGGCAACTACAGCTTCTTCTTTAACAACAATCGCCGGACGACGAACAATACCTTTAACGCCTTGAATCCGGTCTATTCAGCAAGCTTCGGCGTGACCTTTACGCAACCGCTCTTGCGCGACCGCTCGATTGACCGTAACCGCCGCGACATACGCATTCAACGCAAGCGGCTCGAACAATCCGACGCCGACTTTCGCCGCCTTACCATTGACGTTATCTCGCAGGTTCAGCGCGCCTACTGGGATCTGGTCTTTGCGCTGCGCGACCAGCAGAACCTGATCGCCAATCTGAATCTGTCGCGCGAGTTGTTCCGCCAGACGGAAGCGCGCGTGGTGGCCGGCGCATCCGCGCCGCTTGAGCGCGCCGAAGTGCAGACGGAGATTGCTAATCGCGAATCATCCTTGCTGCTGGCGACGCAGTCCGTCTCGATTGCCGAGAATAATCTCAAGCAGTTGATCATCCGCGATCCCGCAGCGCCCGAATGGATGGCGCAGATCATGCCGACAGATCAACCGATTTTTGATTCGACGCCCATCAACCTAAATGATGCGCTGGCCGAGGCGCGCACCAATCGCCCGGAACTGCGCCGCCTGCGCCTGCAAAACGACATCACCGATATTGACATCAAATACTTCAGGAATCAGACGCAGCCACGCGTTGATCTCCAATCCACGCTGGCGCTGACAGGCCTGTCTGGAAGTCCTGTGCGGGAAAATGGCACCGCTCCGATTATCTTCGGCGATCCGACACAGAATGCCAACGCTTTCCTTCTAAGTCAGATCAACCAACTGCGCAGTGGGCAAGGACTGCCCGCGGTCACATCTCCAACCATCGCGACGACGAACGGAGTGCCGTCGAATCTGATCGGCGGTTATCCGCGTACGCTCGCCAATCTTTTCAGTTTCGACACGCGCAACGTCGTCATCGGCCTTACTATTCAGATCCCCTTGCGCAATGAGATAGCGAAGGCGAATCTGGCGGGCGCGCGCATTCAAAAGACACAACTCGAAGCCACTGTTCGCTCACAGGAACAGGGCATCGAAGTCGAGGTGCGTAATTCCGCGCAGGCAGTCGAAACATCCAGACGCCGTGTATTGTCGGCACGCGCCGCGCGCGAAAGCGCCGAGATTCAGCTACAGGGCGAACAGCGACTCTATCAGGTCGGACGCTCGACAACCTTTCTCCTCTTTCAACGCGAGAATACTTTGAATAACGCGCGCAATCTGGAACTTCGCGCCGAGACCGATTACAACAAGGCGCTCGCAGACCTCCAGCGCGCGACCTCGACCACACTTCGCGCCAACAACGTGATCGTCGAGACTCCGACCGTTCCCTAGCTTTTCCTCTAACATGGAACTGAGAAGCGCGAGCGGCGACACCGATTTTAGTTGACGGTGCACCGCTCGCGCACTTATAAGCAAGGCGGAAGGATGAAGGGATAATTATTCAACTTGAATAGTTACACTTTCATCCTTCCGCCTTGCTTATGAAGATCACCGCGACCATTATCACTTTCAACGAGGCGGACAACATTCGCGAGGCGTGCGAGTCGGTCTCCTGGGCCAACGAGATTCTGGTGGTTGATTCGGAATCCACGGACGCGACGCGCGAGATCGCCGCCGCGTGCGGCGCACGCGTCATCAATCATCCGTGGCCGGGTTTTGCCGCGCAGAAACAGTTTGCCGCAGAGAGGGCCGCGCACGATTGGATATTCAGCCTCGATGCGGATGAACGTGTCTCGGATAAACTGCGAGTTCGACTTGAAGACCTGCTCTATACGACAGAGGCGCAACTCGCCGACGGCTACCGCATCGCACGTCGTTCCTTCTACATGGGGCGCTGGATTCGCGGCGGCGGCTGGTATCCCGATCACCAGTTGCGACTTTATAACAGGTTGCGCGGGCGCTGGGAGGGAGCCTTTATTCACGAGTCAGTAAAGATGTCGGAGGGGGCAAGGGTGGAAACTCTGTTGGGAGATATTCTGCACTACAGCGTGCGCAGCGT
>JBKKAL010000111.1:0-14875 GCA_046714695.1 Pyrinomonadaceae bacterium | reverse complement strand
GCATAGAGAACTGGGGGGCCGGTTACTTCGGCATTAATCGTAAGGGCAATTTAATCGTTCATCCGTCTGAAGCTGACGGGCGCGGGGCCGACGTCAAGGAGATCATCGACGATCTCCAGCGACGCGGCATCTCGGCGCCGGTGCTCCTGCGCTTTCCACAACTCGTCACCGCGCAGGTGCGTAAGCTTCAACGCGCTTTTCGTAATTCGATACGCGAGTTTGAATATCAGGGCTCGCACATGTGCGTCTATCCGATGAAGGTCAACCAGCAGCGCGCGGTCGTCGAGGAATACCTGCGCGAAGGCTCACGTTACGACTTTGGCCTGGAAGCCGGATCAAAGGCCGAGCTTTATGCTGCGCTGGCGCTGGATCAATCATCGGAGAGCCTTCTCGTCCTCAATGGTTTCAAGGATGAGGAGTTTATCCAATTGGCTTTCGTCGGCTCGCAGAGCGGCAAGCGTGTCGTCATCGTCATTGAGAAACTGAGCGAGCTTGATCATATCCTGCGCCTCGCCGACAAAACCGCCGAAGGAGCGCTGCCGATGATCGGCATGCGCGTCAAGCTCTACTCCAAAGGCTCTGGCCGCTGGGAAAAGTCCGGCGGCGAAGCGGCCAAGTTCGGGTTGACGACCACAGAGATTCTCGAAGTCATTCGTCGCCTGCAAGAGGCCGACAGGATTGATATGCTTCGCCTCCTGCACTTTCATATCGGCTCGCAACTGACCGACATCAAGCGAATCAAGAACGCGATGAAAGAGGCGGCGCGCGTTTATTCCAAGATTCACCAGATGAAAATCCCGATTGAGCTATTGGATGTCGGCGGCGGGATGGCCGTTGACTACGACGGCTCGAAGACGGCTTTTGAGTCATCGGCGAACTATTCGGCGCAGGAGTTCGCCAACGATGTCATCTACACCATCAAGCAGGTATGCGACGACGAGAACGTGCCGCATCCGACGATCATACAGGAGTCAGGCCGCTTTCTCGCCGCCTATCACGCCATCGTCGTGACCAATGTCGTGGACGAGATCGAAACCATCGTTGAAGACATCACGCCGATTGAGATTGAAGCGCACGACCCGCAGGTGGTCGTCGAGCTTGGCGATCTGCGCGAGACCATCTCCGTCAAAAATTATCGGGAGTATTACCACGACGCGCTTGAACATCGCGAAGAGCTTTTCACGCTCTTCAACCTCGGCATTATCTCTTTGGAAGACCGCGCCAAGGGCGAGGTTCTGTTCTGGGATGTTTGCGAGAGCGCGGACAAGTATGCGCAGCAGGCCAAGTATGTCTCCGAGGAGTTTGGCGAACTGCGCCGACTGCTGTGCGCAAAATACCTGACCAACTTTTCCGTCTTTCGCTCCGTGCCGGATCATTGGGCGCTCGACCAGTTGTTTCCCATCGTGCCGATTCACGGGCTCAACAAACCGCCGACAGAATATGCGACGCTTTGCGACATCACCTGCGATTCGGACGGTGTGGTTGATAAGTTCGTTGACCTGCATGATGTCAAACAGGTGTTGGAGCTTCATCCGCTCGTGCAGGGTGAGCCCTATTACCTGGCCTTCATGCTCGTCGGCGCGTATCAGGAGGTGATGGGCAACAATCACAACCTCTTTGGCGCGCCCAACGAAGCGCACATACACATTGATGATGACGGCTATCTGATCAAGAAGGTGATTCGCGGCACTTCCATCGGAGAAGCTGTCGAAAAGGCGCGTTACGACCGCAGCATGCTGCATGATGGCTTTCGCCGCCTGGTCGCGCAACGCGTTAAGCGCGAAGAGTTGACGGAGGCCGACGCCGCCGAGATTATAGAATTTTACGAGTCGCGCTTTGACGCCTACACCTATCTGGCGGTCAACGGAAAACCGAGTCGCAGCAAGCGTAGTCGAGAATGAACAACCGAATTGATCTTCTCCTCGGATGATGAGCCTTTGCACATCATTCACGACGTATTCAAAGAAAAGGATTGAGAGACTTTTATGGTGACGCAGCGAAAACCCAAACCCTCTAAGTATCTAACCGTGCCGACCAGGCCCGTGCAGGTAGACCGCGACCGCTCTGTCGCAGGGCTCTTGGAAAAGATGGAGGGCACAGGCTTTGGCGGACGACAGATGGCCGAAGCGCATCGCATCTGGCTTGACATGCTCGGCGATAGCACGACGATTATGGTCGCCGCCTCCGGCGCGCTTATCCCTGCGGGCATGCGCCGTCTGCTCGCCTATATCATCAAGAACCGTTTCGTTGACGTGCTGGTGCTCTCCGGCTCGATGCTCTTTCACGATTTGCATGAGACCCTTGGCCGTCATCATTTCCAGGCGCACCCCTCGATGACGGATGCCGAGCTGGAGGCTTCGCAGATCAATCGCATGTGGGATTTACTGGCGAGCGATGAGGAGTATCGCGAGGCGGACGAATGGGTCGGCGGCTTTACCAATCAACTGGATCAGACGCGGCCCTACTCGACGCGCGAGTTTCTGCACCTGCTCGGGCGCGAGCTGGCCGAGATCGCCACCGAAGACGGCGTGCTCACCTCTGCCTACAAGGCACGCGTGCCCATCTTCTGCCCTGCAATCGCCGACAGCGCCATCAGCATCGGCATCGCATCCGCTCGCTTCGAGAAGAAGAACAACTTCCAATTCGACATTGTGCAGGACGTGCTTGACATGACGCAGATCGCCGCGCGCGCGCGTGTCACGGGCGTTATCAATCTCGGCGGTGGAACCAGCAAGAGCTTTATACAGCAGACGGAAGTCTCGACCAACATCGTCAAGGTTCCGGCGCGTGGCCACAAGTACGCCATACAGATCGCGACCGATGCGCCGCATCCGGGAGGGCGTAGCAACGCCGTCACCTTCGACGAATCGCTCGTCTATGGCAAGCTCGCGCGCGGCGCGCGCACCGCCTACGTCAACTGCGACACGACCATCGCGCTCCCCATCCTCGTCACCGCGCTCTCGCAAACCGCCGCCAAGTACATGAAGGGCCGCAAACGCCCGAACTTCGTCTTTACCGGGCGCGATTTGACGATTGAAGTGCCGTAAGAATAAAAGCTAATCAAAGGGTAATAGCCGGATGTCAGACGAAAAGAATACTGACCTCCGGCTATTTTTTTTGCTTCCTGCCAAGTCAGCAGAAGATATAAATTTGGTTTAGGCAAGCTCAACATCAAGCCAACTGGCCCGTCGGTGCGCAGAAGCCCTACAGTGATGATGCCGTCGGGTTCATACAGAAAGCGCAAGCGGCACACAGCAGGAAAGAATGAGCCCAGTGCCGGGCTCATTCCTTCCATCAATGATTGCATTTGCCTTAATCAACGGTGCGTGGCTACCCCCATCGCTTGTCACTCGTCACTCGTCACTTTAAACTGTCCTTATGTCCGAATCAGCAGAACTTCCGATGAACTTCGGCGGAATCGCCGAAGAAGAGTTTTCCGGCTTTGAGAGCGCGCGCATTCTCGTGTGGCCCATCGCTTACGAAGGCACAGTCTCTTACGGCACGGGCACTGGTCGCGGCGCGGAGGCGGTCATTGACGCATCGCGCAACATGGAGCTTTACGACGAAGAGACAGATGCCGAGGTATATAAGCTTGGCATTCATACTCTCGAAGAGTCCGCCTCGATTGAACCGCCCGCAGCGATGATGCAGGCGCTTTACGAGCGGGCACGCTCACTTATCGCTTCGGGCAAATTTGTGACGATGATCGGCGGCGAGCATTCGGTGAGCGCGCCCGTCATACGCGCTCACGCCGAAGCGTACGAGAATCTTTCCGTTCTACAGATAGACGCACACGCAGACCTGCGCGACACATACGACGGCACGCCTCACTCGCACGCTTCCATTATGGCTCGCGTCGTTCGCGACCTGCGCCTGCCTTCCGTCCAATGCGGCATACGCTCCATCTCCGCCGAAGAGGCGCGCTCCCTCGATGAATTGCCGACGCGCATCTTCTGGGCCAAAGACATCGTCGGTCGCACGGATTGGTGGGAAGAGGCTGTCGCTGGCCTGACGGAGAATGTTTACCTGACTATTGATATTGACGGCCTCGATCCGTCGCTCGTCGCGCAGACGGGCACGCCGGAGCCCGGCGGTCTCGGCTGGTATGAAACGGTGGGACTCATTCGCACGCTGGCGCGCACACGCCGCGTCGTCGGCATGGACCTGACGGAGTATTCCTATGTCGAAGGCTTCGACGCGTCGGCCTTTCTCTGCGCTAAGCTTATCTACAAATCGCTCGCTTTTATCTTTGAAACCCAGACGGAACGCGTGCGCGGCGCATCCGGCTCACAAGAACGAGCGACCGCGACAAGCTGATCATCAATCGAGATATAGAGCAGTAGATTGCGCCCGCCTCATCCTTTCAGGAGAGGTTGTGCATCGCTCGCACGTACGTGCGCGGGGAATGTGCGGTGGGTGCTCATCAGAAAGGCAGATGTGCTGGCGCGCAGCGCATTGCCATGAGTGGCGGCCAGACGCACGAAGCGACTGAAGAAGGACATACCGTAATAGTAGCCATCGTGCAGGCTCAAGAGCACATCCGCCGTGTGATGAACGCGCGGCTCCTGTAGCGACTGGTAAAGGTTGGAGAGCGCATCCGGATAGATGTGCGCGGCCGTGCGCTCGTACCACAGGCGGTCTGGCGCGAACCCTCCTTCATCTATCTGATTATCTTCATAGAGGCTGCGCACGGTTGCGGCCAGTTGTAACGGATCGCCTTCGATCTGTTCGTAGCGATATTTGAGAGAGCCGTCATTCTCATGACGATGAATGCGCGCCGTGCCGCGCGCGCCCCGCAGCATAATGGCGTGCGCCCCATCACGATGAATGGAAAAGTCAACACCTTCAAGCTCGACCAGCGACTCGGCTGTTGCGCTCACGTCCCGTTCATCCGCGCAGTAGAGAGCCGCATAGCCGCACAGGCCGAAGGCAGGAATGGCGACGCTCTTTCGCTTACGCGGTTGATCTGAAAGGTTAAATCCATGACGCCGCAAATGCGTCTGCAAGTGTACGCGCCGGTTCTCTTCCAGGTTCATGCCATGATCGGAGAACAGGACTATCTCCGTCTCATCGCCGCACCAGTCTTGTATCTCGCTTAAGATTCGGTCGAGCGATTCGAGCGCCGCCTGCAGGCCACGAGGGCCGCGAATATGCAGCAGGCCGTCCGTGCCCTTAAGGAAAGCGAAGAAATCGCGCGTCTGCGGCGCGTTGCGAAAGCGCTCGCGGAAACGCCCCATGTCCGCGCGCCAGATCGCTTGCGGCGCAACATAGACAAGGAATTCAAAGGGCAGCGGCTCTTGATAATCCAGTTCGTCCATGTAAGACGATGGCGTTTTGTCCGGTGTGCGACGACCAATGTACTTGCGCACGCCGCCCCGCAGTTCCCTTGCCCCACGATCGAAATAGAGACTCTCGTAACCGAGCGGCGGCGTTGCGCCGAGCATTCCTGAAAGCGCGACGTTGGTCAGCGTCGGAAAGGGCGAGAGCAGTCGCGCGGGCGCAGTGAAGGACGCAAAGAGCCCGCGCGCCCGTGCCGCTTCGATCACCTCCAGAGGCACGCCGTCAAGGCACAATAACAAACGTCTGGGCCGGTCGAGTCCCGCGCCGCCTGAGATATTTTCCCCTTTGTTCTTCATTCCGATGAGACCTTCTCGTTCCTGATTTTGTATGGCTCGCGCAAGCCTCGTTTGGCTTCCGCGTGCGCGTTTTCAACGTCCGGGCGATCAAGCACCGAGCGATATTGCAGCAGCGCTTCGTTTCTCTTGCCCGCGAGGTCTAAAGACTGCGCGGCGCGCAGGCGTGCGAGGGTGGCGAGCGCGGGTTCTGCGCCGCCCACACCACCGGCGGCCACAAACTCTTTGGCTGCCTGGTCATATCTTCCGGCGACAAACAGGGCGTCCGCGTGACGAAAATGAATCAGGTCGAGGAAACGCGACTGAGCGCCTTCGCGCGCGGCTCGGTCTTGCAGAAGCGCGTCGAAGAAAGCGAAGGCTTCTCGCTCGGCGCTCGCCGCCCCGGCCGGGTTATTCGCCTGTCGCTCAAGCGCAGCCTGCGTAACGAGCGCGTCCGCCGTTTCCAGCTTGAAGAGAAAGTTGCGCGGGTACCTCGCCGCAAGCTCGCGCGAAATACTGAGCGCATCCGCGTAACGCTTCTCTCGTTTGTAGAGCACGATAAGCAAAGCCTTCGCATCGTCACGCGCGTAGCGACCTTCTTTCATGACACGTTCGAGCGTCAGGAGGCCGCGCTTCTTCGATCCGCGTACCCCGCCGATGCCGACAAGGAGCTTGACCGGAAGCGGCAGACTTCCCGTCACGTAGTCGTAGAGACCGATCATTAGCTCCGCGTCGTGAAAGCCCGGATCGAGCTTGATCACGTCGCGGTGACGATCAACGCTGCTTGAGCCGTCGCGCAGGCCGGACATAAAACTGCGCTGCACGGCCACGCCGAACGCAGCCTTGAGCCCTTCGATTGCGCCGAGAAAATAGAGCGCCTCCACATCGCGCGCGTCTGTTTTGAGGCGCGCTTTGGCGAGCATCGTGGCCGCGCGCGTAAGGTCGCGAAACTGCTCGATTATGCGCGGATCAACCTTGTCCTCCGTCTTTCCGTAGAAAGATTCTGAATTATAGAGTGAAGATTGCAACCGCCGCGACTCATTGAGCGTCTGCGCCCAGAGAGTAGCGGCGAGAAACTGCGGGCCAGCCGGATGATCCGGGAAAAGCCTGCTGATCTCTTTGAACTGGCGACGCGCGCCCTCGTAATCAAGATTGTAAAGCGCCTCGAACCCTGTAACCCGCAGCTCGTCAAGACGCGCGCGGCTCGCGGCATTCGCCGTCTTGACGAGAGCCTGCTGCTGCTGTCCATAGATCGTTAACGTACAGGCGAGCATTAGTAAACACATCAGGGCACTTCTTCGATACTTCATTCCGCAAACCTCCGCATCAATTCGTTTTTCAGGTACGAGCGGCGGCAAACGCGCCGCTGATTCGCCGGGCAATGATCGGCGCTCGACTAATCTTTATCATGAAAAGCTCTCCAGATATTTAACGCCCGCGCCGGTATTGAACAGGACAACGCTCTCATCGGCTTCAACCTCTCCGCGCTCGATCAACTTGCGCAGGGCGGGCAGGCATGCTGCCCCTTCCGGCGCGCAGAATAATCCTTCGCTCGCGCCTATCTCACGGACTGCGGCAATCAGTTCTTCATCCGTGACGCTGATGGCCGTGCCATTCGATGCTCGCAACGCGTCGAGGATCAGGAAATCCCCTATGGCGCGCGGGACGCGCAGGCCGGAAGCCACAGTCGCCGCATTTTCAAACTCCTCTGCGAAACGCTTTCCCTCTGCAAAGGCGCGGACGATGGGAGCGCACCCTTCCGATTGCACCGTCACCATTCGCGGGCGCTTCTCATCAATCCAGCCAAGCCTCTGCATCTCGTCGAAAGCCTTCCACATGCCGATCAGCCCCGTGCCGCCGCCCGTCGGATAGATGATCACGTCCGGTAGCCGCCAATCGAGCTGCTCCGCCAGCTCATAGCCGAGCGTCTTCTTTCCCTCGACGCGATAAGGCTCTTTCAAGGTCGAAACATCGAACCAGCCTTCCGCGTCCTTCAGCCGCGCCACCTCCGCCCCGCAGTCCGTAATCAGCCCGTTCATCAAAGTGACGTGCGCGCCCGTCTGCTCGCATTCGACGACATTGGCGCGCGGTGTATCGCGCGGCATAAAGATGTGCGCTTCGAGGCCGGCGCGCGCCGCATAAGCCGCGAGCGCGCCCGCAGCATTTCCCGCCGACGGCACGGCGAGCGAGCGAGCGCCCAACTCTTTCGCCATCGAGACCGCCGCCGCCATCCCGCGCGCCTTAAAACTCTGCGTCGGATTGAGCGACTCGTCCTTGATGTAAAGTCGCTTCAGGCCCAACTCCCCGGCCAGTCGCGTGGCGTTTAGCAGCGGCGTCCAGCCCTCGCCGAGCGAGACGATGTTTTCATCACGCTCGACGGGCAGCACCTCTCTATAACGCCAGAGGTCTGCCGGTCTTCCCTTAAGTGTTTCTTTTGTCAAACTGCGCCCGGCGCGCTCCAGATCGTAACGAACCAGAAGCGGCTTACCGCATTCTTTGCAAAGATTCTGCAACTGCCGTGCCTCGTGTGCGAGCCCGCACGCCGCGCATTCAAGATGCGTCACATTCATCGGAAATCTTCCTTTCAACCCTTATTCATCGTGGTCGAAACCATGATCGTCACTGCTTCGGAATCGAGAAAAGCAGCGGCTGGTTTGCCCTCAGGACATCATACTCGCCCGATAAGTCTGCGTCAGGTGGAGCAAACATGTTGCACCCTGAAGGAGGTAAGAGGTAAAAGGCAAAAGACAAAGATAAGAATGGCGCTTCAAAGCCGGATGGCCTCCGGGCTTTTACTTTTTTCCTTTTTCCTTTTACCTTTTAGCTTATGCCCATACGTTTACTGGCCCTCGATCTGGACGGGACGCTGCTCAATTCGCGTGGTGAGATTTCGCCGCGCAATGCGGGGGCGATTGCGGCGGCTCGTGAGCAGGGCGTGCGCGTGGCGCTCGTCACGGGCCGCCGCTTTCGCGATGCGCGCCCGCTCGCCCTGGAGCTTGGTCTGGATGTGCCTGTCATCTCGCACAACGGCGCGCTCACCAAGCACGCGCGCACACTGGAAACGGTCGCGGCGATTCTCTTGCCTGTTCGAGCAGCGCAAGACGTGCTAAGCCTCGGGCGGGCTCACGATCTGGACGCGATGGTCAGCGACGACCACGAGGGTCTGGGCGTCCTCCTCTACGACCGCATAAGCAACGGCAATACTGCGCTTGAAAGATATATCGCGTGGTCGCGCCGCATCCACGGCGAGGAGGCCGAAGAATCCGTGCGGCGTGTTCCGTCACTTGAAGATTATCTGGATCACGCGCCCGTGCATATCTCTTTTTCAGGGAGCTGCGCGCGCATGGAGAGACTGAGCGAGAGCCTCGCAGGCGAGCTTGGCGCGAGCGTCAAAGCTTTCGCGACCATGTATCCGAAGCATGATTTCGCGCTCATTGATGTAGTCAACCCGGAAGTGTCGAAGGGCGTAGGCGTAGCGGCAGCAGCCTTCGAGCTGGGGGTCGCGCGTGAAGAGGTGATGGCCGTTGGCGACAATCTTAATGATCTGGAGATGCTCCATTATGCGGGCACTGGCGTCATTATGGGCAACGCCGAAGCAGCGCTCCATAAAGTCGAGAAATTTCACGTGACGGCGACCAACGATGAGGACGGAGTCGCACGCGCAATCGAAGAGTTTATTCTAAAAAAGTAATCAGTAGTCAGTAATCAGTTATCAGCTTTTTGATTTCGACTGACTACTGACTACTGATCACTGATTACTTTACTGTGAGGAGAATCAATCATGGCAAATCGCACCGCAGTCATTCAGACGAATAAAGGCACGATCCGCTTCGAGCTGCTGGAAGAGGACGCGCCGAAGACGACCGAGAACTTTCGCCTGCTCGCGGAAAAAGGTTTTTACGATGGCGTCGGCTTTCACCGCGTCATCAAGGGTTTCATGGTTCAGGGCGGCGACCCGACGGGAACGGGACGCGGCGGCGCATCGGCCTGGGGCGGGCGCTTTAATGATGAGATCAATCGCTCGTCGCCCACCTACCAGCGCGGCTATAAAGCGGGCACGGTCGCGATGGCTAACGCTGGGCCGAACACCAACGGCTCGCAGTTCTTCATCATGCACGTTGATTACGGGCTTCCGCCCAACTACACCATCTTCGGTCGCGTCACAGAAGGTCAGGACATCGTTGACGCCATCGCCTCGACTGAGGTTGACCGCAACGACAAACCGATCTCGCCCGTCACGATGGAGAAAGTGACAATAGAATAATCAAAGGAGAGCAGTGACGATTAAGACAAGCTTTTATATTCTTATCGCTTGTCACTTGACATTGCTCTCTTGCCACTTTTCACTGTTGTTAATGGGGCCGTGACCGTGACCCAGGCGCGGAGCGTGGCGAATCGCGTCCGCGACGAAGCGTTTGGCCGTGCCGACGGCCATTTCCAGGCTCATCCCGCGACCCAGGCAGGCACTGATGGCGGCAGCCAGCGTGCAGCCAGTGCCGTGCGTGCTCGTCGTTTCAATCCGCTCTCCGCGAAAGAGAGTCACACGTCCCTCGTCGTCTAACAGGTCGAGCGCATCGGTTGTGAGATGTCCGCCTTTGACAAGCACTGCGCGCGCGCCCATCCCGCGCATCGCTAGGGCGGCGCGGTGCATTCCCTCTTCATCAGTAATGGTTAAGCCTGTGATCCGCTCCGCTTCCGGAATGTTCGGCGTCAACACCAGAGAGAGAGGCACGAGTTCCTTGATGAGAACACTAAGCGCCGCGTCGTCTATCAAATCATAGCCGGAGGTCGAACGGACAACAGGGTCAACGACCGGAGCGGGCAACGCCGCTTCGCGGAACAGACGTGCGACCTCCATGATAATCTCTCGCGTCGGGAGCATGCCGGTCTTGGCGCAAGCCACCTGAAAATCTTCGACCACGGGCAAGACCTGCGCGCGCACAGCCTCAGCCGTCTGGTGCGCCGCGCCGAACACGCCCGTCGTGTTCTGAAACGTCAAGGACGTAACCGCCGCGGTCGCAAAGCAACCGAACGCCGTAAACGTCTTGATGTCCGCCACGACGCCCGCGCCGCCCGACGGATCGAAACCCGCGATAGTAAGCGCGACCGGAGGCGCGCCTGCTTTATCTATATTCATGGGTTAACTTTGAGACTTCAAAAAAGAGTCAGCCGGATTCAACTTTCATGAAAGGCTTCGGCTCGGGGCAAGGGGTTGAAAGAGTTTATAGACGGCCCGGCAGGCTCGGCTCACTTCTCTACTACAGGCTTCTTTGCCTCCTTGACGTTCGATAAATGTGATGCGACTACTTGCCAACGTCCCTTTCTCTGTACATATGTGTCTGTATAACGTGATTGCTCTTTGACTGTCTTTCCATCACGTTCGTATTCCGTGACGACTCGACCAATCAGTATTACCGTATCTCCATATGCTCGTGATTGCACATCCTCTGTAGAGAACCTCATTTGGGGCTGCCCGGCGCGACGCGGGGCCTTGACCATTGCCATTATCTGCGGCTTAGTCTGTATCCCACCATTCGGAAAGGTAATGGTGAAATCATCCGCCACAATGCGATCCATCGCTTCAGAGTTATTTTGCTCGTATGCATCAAGCCACTGGCGTTCCAGTTTTCTGACTTCTTCCTCGGCTTTGGTGAGCTTTGGTTGCTGCACCTGTCGTGCAGGCGAGAGGCCGCATGAAATAACGATTAGCATTACAAGAATGCTCGCCCTTCCGATCATAATCCACCTCCAGATATGATGTTTTGCTTATTCAAGCCAATTGTGTCCAGCGCCGGAATCAACTCGCGCCCCGCATAAAGCATTCAAGTTGAAGAAGCCAAGCAAGGATGAAAAATGCTGTTGAGCGGTCGCGCTTGAACGAGTTGTCAGGCGGCTTCTATGACTCAACTATGATGCCTGCTCAAACAATGCGGCAACGGCTCCGGCAGGATCGCGTACTACGCAGTACCTCCCCTGACTCCCAGACGTTCTCGGCCCTGAGATTACCTCCCCGCCCAGTTCAACGCACTTTGCCATACTCAAGTCCAGATCCGCGACCGTGATGTAGATCAACCAGACTGGCGGCAGTCCAGCATTGAGCCCGCGAGCGTGGCAGATTCCCACCACTGAATTATCTGTTTGGGGCTCGTTCATACAGAAATCGCTATAGCCGCCCATCTCCACGCCTGTCGCACTCCATCCTACGACCTCGCTATAGAAATCTCTCAACTGTGTGGCGTTCTCAACCGTTAAGTCGGCCCAGCCGATCGAGCCGATTTTTCCCTTATGCTGTTCGCTCATCTACTCTCCTTAGTCAAACGACTTGTTAGATCGAATGGAATATTACCGACATCGCCTGATGTTAAAAACTGAAGACTTTTAAATGTCATATTGGTGGTATTTACTTTGCGCGCGGAACCGCTTCGGCCCATACCACAGCCAGAAGCCTGAAATCGTGAAGGTTAATAGAGCCGTTCCCATGATGGAAGTATAGATGAGTTTTATTTGCCCATCGTTCGTCCCGAAAAAGTAATCGAGGAAAGAGCCGTCATGGATATTTTCAATTAAATCAGCGCGTCGTCTTTCGATGTGCAGCAATTCTCCCGTGGTGCAGTCAAGCTGGACACCCCAGTAACCTTGCACAAAGATAAATTTGACCATGCCTTTGTCCGGTCTAATATCAATACGGTCGAGTTCGAGGGGAAGTTCTGGCGAAATGTTTTCGCGCACCACTTTGATGGCTTTTTCGTAGAGAAGATGAATCGGCATCCAGTCTTGCTGATTTGTTGATTTGCCTTCGTAAGATTTCGGCAGGATCACGCCGCCCGAATGTTTTTTCCAACCGAGCAAGAGGCCCGTGCAAGCCACGATAAAGAAGAAGACGAATAACATGGCTCCGGTTGTGCGGTGAATTTTTCTTGAGATCCTTAGTATTTTAGCCTGTCGTCTTCTTTGTACGGTATTCATCTTTTAAATCTCTCTTACATTCAACAGCAATCCAACGCCTGAATTAAATCCGCGCCGAGCGCCCGCGACAATTTATACCAGAGGAAGCATCATGAAAGAGCGTTATGTCAGAACACGCAGGTAGCTCCAGCCACCTATCAGCAAATCTTCTTCCGAGAGACCATCTTCGCTACGACCGGGGATGACGAAGATGCCATCGGCCATGATCGTCTCAGGGTTGACGAGGGTGAGTCCGTACACGAGTTTCTCGATGGTTGCCGTCTTCCAGTAAAGCTCCTCATCAGATATTTCGGCGGGCGGAAAGCGTTCGTTCAACAGCAGGACGATTGTGACGGCGACGTAATCTTTCTCATGAGAGAGGCGGTAAGCGGAATTGACGTTTGCATCTACCTCTTCATCCTCGGTCGCCGTGTTGGCGGAGATTTCCGCCGCCCAGGACTCAAACTCCGCTTCAGCCTCTTCACGGTCAGTCTTATAGTCCCAGAAGACCTGACTCCAGTAGGGCTGCTGATCCGAGAGCAGCGCGATCACGCGTTTGATGTAGCGTCGCTTCGCCTGAACGTCCTCCAAAGCCCCATCGGGGTCGGCGATCACGTCGGCAAAACGCGCACGCAAAGTATCTTCACCGAAAGCATGTATAAGCAGTTGGATGCCGAAGAAATATCTCTCCGGCTGGTCATCTCCCCATATGCTTCGCAGCCACGAACGCCGTGGCATCGCCATCATCTCCTCTTATACACTTGGAAAAATTCTCGCATCTGCTGAAGCGTGACCGCGAAGCCGCCGCGCGTGATCTACCCGCCATAACCTCCGCCACGTCCGAACGAGCCCGACCTGCTCGGCGAGTAATAGCCGGATCGTCCGGCGCGTGTGCCGACCACACCTCCTGAAGGTGCGACGCGAACGGTCGAGCGTCCGAACCCGCTCGGCTTGCTGCGACCCACCCCGGTCCCGGTCGAGCTTCCCACACGCGATCCGGAAAACATGGTGGGACGCGAAACGGGAGCGTAGCGCGGCGGGGAAACAGGAGGCGCGAGTGCGGGCGCGCGACCGGCGCTCAAGTTCGCCGCGCCCGGATAACGCGTGGCAAACGCGGGGGACGCGCGATAGAACGGGTAAGAATAGAAGAACCAGATGTGTGTTGCGGGGCTGCCTCCGTAATAGTACCGGCTTCCTGAATTGTCATCGAATGAGACTCCGCTTCCGCCTGTCTGGGTTGCGCCACCCTGCGCGCGAACGAAGTCGCTCAAAGGCAGCATCGCCGTATTGATGCCACCGTTTTTGTATTCGACGAAGGCTTCGTTGAGGTCGTCCAACTCCTCTGTGCGCGTGCGGTCGGGAGTAATGTAGATGAGCGACTTGATGCCTGCTTCCTGAAACTTCTGCGCCGTGGGGAGTTTCGCCAGATAACGATTGTCAAACTGCTTGTCGGCATCCGCATAAGGAGCCAACCGCTGCGAGTCCAGAAGGAAAAGGGGCGGGGCGTCATTCGGCGCGTTCTGTTGTTTGGCTTCGATTTCCGCCGCGTAGTAGAGCATCGCCCCGAGCGTCTCGTGTGAGGGCGTCACGCCGAGAGGGTGCGGGAAATTATCGAAGGTCGGAACCAGGCGCGAAGCGTCGGCCAGCCCCGCGGCGAATGCGACCGCCGTGCGCCCCGGCACATCAACGATGATCGCTGTCTCACCTTTGTTCTCGGCGTTGGCAAGAAAATCCTTGGCGATTGACTGGCCGCGCCCATAAGCCTCCTGCATGTCGGGCGTCAGGATGGGCGTCATCTGGCTGCGCAGCGAGTCGAACTGTAGGGACTGAATAAGCGTCGGCACAAAGAAGGGCATCCACCGCTCCGATTTGGGCTGGTAAGCGCTGAGCATCATTGATTGATCGAGGTAGCGTGTCCAGTTATTGCTGCCCTGCGAATCAACAGTTTGCGCGCCCGTGAAGGTCAAACGCGTCTCCTCCGATCCGACGTTCCAGCCGGAGGCGCGCTGCAATTCAAGCGAATCCTGATCCACCTCTGTCGTGTCATCACGGTTAGCGAGCCAGATGCCGCCGCCCGTCACGGCGACACCCGCGGCGACCGCTCCGCCGACGATGAAGCGACGACGCGACGTTGACCACCAACTCTTCGGCTCCAGATCGTCGGTCGTCTCTTTACGATTGATGCGACCTTTGCCGGTCAATCTTTTTATTTCATTCTCTTTTGCCATACTACTACTACTTATTCTCAGCGCTCTCTCTAACGCGCAACGAAGGTCGGCACAGTGACCGCCCCGTAGCCGGTGCTTTGCATTGATAGT
>JBKKAL010000110.1:0-10117 GCA_046714695.1 Pyrinomonadaceae bacterium | reverse complement strand
TTGGCGTGGCACGTCGGCCAACAATCGTTTGCGCCAGTGTGGTTCAAAGAGCAGGCAGAAGTCGTCTATGTCACAGAAAATGGATAGAATGTTCATGAAGAGAACTCCTTGTGGCAGCAGGATGTCGATTTGGTCAACCACATCTTACCGCTTGGGGTTCTCTTTTCAATTTCTTACGTCGAACTCACGTTAACCTATGGCAAAGTTCCACCCGGATTTATCCAAAAAGTGCCCGAACATGGAGAGCCTTCACCTTTAATGGAAGGAAAAGTTTATGAGGTAGGCGGCCCACCGGTCTTAGTGCCTGCTGCTTATATGAGGTTCACTGTTCGTAATGGTAAAGCTGTCAGATTGCCAATCCCTCAAAGGCAATAATTCTGCGGTCTCACACAATTCATTTCATTGCTCGCCCGTTACCGTCGTGGCCCGCTCGCGCCGCGCAACGCCTGTCTGGTACGCGGCCTCTTCGACATCACGCGCGACCGCTTCGGCAACCCGCTTATCAAAGACGGATGGGACGATGTAGTCCGCGTGTAGCTCATCGTCCGTGATGATTCCGGCGATGGCGTACGCGGCCGCTAACTTCATCTCTTCGTTGATGCGCGAGGCGCGACATTGAAGCGCGCCGCGAAAGATGCCGGGAAAACAGAGAACGTTATTTATCTGGTTTGGATAGTCAGACCTGCCGGTTGCCATCACGGCGACGTGCGGTGCGGCCTCTTCCGGCATGATCTCGGGCGTCGGATTCGCCATCGCAAAGACGATGGGCTCACTCGCCATCTTTTTTAAATCCTCTTCCGTGATGATGCCCGGCGCAGAGAGGCCCATAAAGACATCCGCGCCCTTGATGACATCATGAACCGTGCCGCGCTCATCGTTCGGGTTGGTATTCTGTGCGTACCAATCCTTGACCCAGTTCATATGCTCGCGCCGACCCTTATAGAGCGCGCCCAGTTGGTCGCAGCCGATAATATTGCGCACGCCCGCATTCATGATGATCTTCGAGCAGGCCACCCCGGCAGCGCCCACTCCGTTGACGACCACCTTGATGTCTTCCATCCGCTTCCCTGTGATCTTCAGCGCGTTGATTAAAGCGGCGAGGACGACGACCGCCGTGCCGTGCTGGTCGTCGTGAAAGACAGGGATGTCCAGTTCTTCCTTAAGGCGGTCTTCGATCTCAAAGCAGCGCGGCGCGGAGATGTCCTCCAGATTGATTCCACCGAAGGCCGTGGAGATGGCCTTCACCGTGCGCACGATTTCATCAGGGTCTTTTGTCGAAAGACAGATCGGAAATGCATCAACTCCGGCGAACTCTTTAAAGAGCATCGCCTTGCCTTCCATGACCGGCATCGCCGCCGCGGGGCCGATGTCGCCCAAACCTAAAACGGCCGTTCCGTCCGTCACCACAGCGACAGTGTTCTTCTTGATCGTCAGCGTAAAAACTTTTTCCGGGTCGCGATGAATCGCCTCGCAGACACGCGCTACGCCCGGCGTGTAAGCCATCGAAAGATCGTCGCGCGTCTTTAAGGGAGCTTTCAAGGCGATCTCGATCTTGCCGCCGATGTGCATCAGGAAGGTGCGGTCGGAGACGTTGACGACCTCGACGCCGTCTATGTCGCGCACGGCCCGGACGATCTGCGCGCCGTGCTCGTTGGACGCGGCGTTGACGCTGATGTCGCGCACGACCGAATCTCCGCCGACCGAGACGATATCAATCGCGCCGATGTCGCCCCCGATGCGACCGATGGCGGTCGTCAATTCTCCGAGTGCTCCCGTGCGGCTTGCGAGCCGCACGCGCAGAGTCAGACTGTTACTGGCGCTTGGTGTATTAGGCATCGTGTTGGAGCGAAAATCCTTTCGCGTTTTTGCTAGCCGGGGGATTTATAAAATGAACATTAACGCTAAAAGAGCGCATGGCGCAAGAGAGATAAAAGAGTCGGGGCGGCTTTAAAGGATTGCATCTCATGCCAGTCAAGAGGGATGCAGAGCTTACCGCTGACGGGCGCGCTTATTGTATTGCAGATTGCCAAAGACCCTTCGTTGTTCCGCAGCTTGCAAGAGCTTAATAACTATGACCTACCCTAAAGGCGAGAAATATTCGATTTCAACTCGTGGCATATCAATTGACTGGAATCAGAATAGCGATGGCCGCTGAGGCTCAGGTTCCATGAGATTGTTTATCCCTGAGCCTCAGCACCACACGCAGATACTCTTTAACCGTCGAAGGAGAGACTATGAACACTGTTGTTATCACCTATCTGGCGTACCTGGCGATCAGCATCGCTCTCACCGTCTGGGTCGCGCAGACATTACATAAGAACGGAAGAGTTTTTCTCGTTGATGTCTTTCAAGGCAACGAAGCCCTGGCCGACTCCGTGAACCACCTGTTGGTAGTCGGCTTTTATCTTATCAATCTAGGATACGTGAGCCTCGCTCTCAAGCTCGGCTATAATCTTGAGAGCATGACGGAGGGCATAGAGGCCCTGTCATGGAAGGTCGGCATGGTGCTCGTCGTCCTGGGCGGGATGCACTTCTTTAACCTGTATGTCTTTAGCCGCATCCGGCGACGAGCGAACCTACCGAGTGATCGTTCGTTTGCTCATTCCGGCGCTTACATAGACCCTCAGGAAAACTGAGACCGCCATCGAGCAGGACGAACAGAAGACAGAGTTGCGCGGGAGAAGACTTTCTGAAATATGGCCCAACCCGTTCTTCTCCTCCTCCTCGCGCCGGATTATCCCCGGCCTTCGCTGTCTTCTTCGAGGGCTCGCATGATCTCTTTCAGCGCTTCCGCGTCAATGCCGTTTCTCTCCGCCAATTTAAGCGAACGTCGTCCGAGCAGGCGATAAGCCTCAAGAGCATCATTCGTTTTCGCCGAAGAGCGCAGCGCTGCCAGATGCCTGCGCATTGTTGCTGTATCGGCGCGCGCAAACGTCCCGGTCAAAGCGTGCGATGGATCGCTCGCGGTTAAATTCTCCAACGTGCTTTGCACAAGCGGCAGCAACACGGACTGCGCCGCCTTCTCTTTCAGGCCGCAGCGCGCGAGCATCTCCAGAGCGATGTCGAAGAGCGCGACCATATGCCCGGAAGCCATCACCGCCGCCGCATGATAGAGCGCTTTATCCTTGCTGTTGATCGAAAAGCTATGGCCTTCAAGGTCGCGCACTACTTGGCGCGCCACACGCACAGCCTGCCCCTCGCCTTCAACGCAGTAGTATGCGCCGCCCAAACGCTCTGCCCCGTGGAGAGGATCGCTGATGGAGACGAGCGGGTGCATTGAGCCGACCTGAAAGTTCACATCACGAAGCGAAGAAAGAATGCCGGAAGAGAGAGCGCCGCTACAGTGCAGCGCCGTGCGCCTTTGGCCTTTGCGGCCCGTCTTCATTATTGAGGCGGCCAGACATGCTGCCGCCTGCTCGATGGCGTCATCCGGCGTCGTGATGAGAAGAAGGTCGCTTAACGGAAGCGAGTCGAGTCTTGTGGCGGAGAGAGCCTGGGGTTGTCCGGCGATAAGGCGGGCGGCGCGGCGCGCATGATTCAGTTGACGCGCAACAACGGCTTCGACACGGTAGCCGCATCGAGCGAGCGAGATGGCGAGCGCCGTGCCGAGTCTGCCCGCGCCGATGAGAGAGATGGTGATTCGCTGATTGTGAGAGAGTCGCCTGCCGGCGCGCTTTGTTCCCGCTTTTGTGCGTCTCTCAATCGGCATTTCTTCCGCTCTCACCGATGACATCAATAAGCGATGTCGGATTGCCCGGCAGATTATCGAGCCATTGCTCCGGCCCTGCGACAGCAGCAGCAGCAGCAGTCTCGGCCTGTATTATCGGCCCGTTCTCAACGACAGGTAAAGCGGTTGAGAGAGGTGAAGGGATGAAAGAAGGTGCTACTTCGACAGATTCGACGAGTGGCAATGCGCGCTCGATGAGTCTGGCATCCGCCCAGTTGAAAGCGACGGGAAGCCGTCCTTCGGAGAAAGCGGCGACTAACGAGCGAGCACGCTCAAACTCCTCCGCCCCCTCCTCCCCGTGTGTAAATGTGCCGAGCGCACGCGCGAGAGGTTCATGCCAGAGCGCGAGCGTATGACGGTGCGCGGCGCGGCCACGGCGCACAATGTCTGCGAGCGTTAGCATCACAAGTTGCGGCGCGGTGGCGGCGTGGGCCAATCGGAATGAGCAATGGCAGGCAGGCCGCTCATTGAGCAATTGCCCGACCGGTAGCCGGCAGCGCGTCTCGCGCGCCCTGTCAATTAAATCCACGGCCTTTTCCCAGTAGGCTCGGTTGACGATACTGAGTTGCGAAAGCGCTTCGAACTCTCTCCATTCATCGCCGCGCATGAGTGTTGCGACCCGTTGCTGATCAACATTCGTCGCTGAAGAAGCCAGGGCGTGCGCCGCCGCGTAATGCTCTATATAGCGGGAATGAAACTCGCGCCAGAGGAGATTAAAACGCTCGCATGAATGATGGTCGAAGAGTGTATGAACATCATCGGTCAGCATGAGCAACTCGCGGCGCGCGCTCTCGATCTCCTCTTCGGTCGTCGGCTCGGCCATCGCCAGATATGTGCGCGCCTGTTCGCGCTCAACGAGCCCTTCCGTATAGCCGATCAATTGCGCGAGCTGTTTTTGACGCGCGGCAAACCCGTCGGTTGAATCGCCGAAGGCGTCAGCGATGCGTTGCAGCGCCTCTTCGAGTGTGATGTTATCGGCGAGAAGTGCTTCAAGGGATTCGGCTGCCGCCTCGAAGCTCTTACGCACGGCGACCGATAATTGCCAGGCGCTGATCGTCAGCCCTTCATCCGGCAAAGCCTCGAACTTCTCCAACAGTGCCCGCTCCCGCCACTCTTCGAGCCATGCCGAGAGCGCGCCGCGAACCGTTTCGCGCGCCTCCGGGTTGGCGATTGTTCTGAGCTTCGGCTGATCCGTTAGCAGGCATGCCCATGCTGTCAGTTCTGCGGAGCTGTGCAGCAGGGTCGCGGCGCGGGCCACGCCACTAATCTCGCTCCAAAGAAGCGTGCCGTCCAACGTCCGGTGTGTGATGCGGTCGCCCGTATTAGTTACCAACTCGATGCGACGCTGCGCGACGAGGGCGGCGAGAATCAAGCGCTGAGCTTCATGTAAGAGGCCGTAGGGCTCGCGCCTGAGTTGATGGTGAATGGTTGCAAGCTCCACAACCTCACCTTCGGCGTCATCCGTCATCGCGATCACTTCGCGCACCCACGGTTGCTTTAAAGCCTGATCGCCAACTTCAAGCGTGTAAAGACAGCCGCGCAGGCTGGCAAGACCAAGCGGCTCGGCGAAGAGGCGCGCCAGTTCCTGCACGTTCGCCGCCGATTGATTCGCGCCGCCGAAGAGACCGCCGACAAGCTGTGAGACTTCCGTTTCGTCAAGCGCACTGGGGAAAAACGGATGCTGCGGGTAAAGCGCTTCGATCTCAGACGCGAGCATCGCCTCCAACACATTAGCCAGAGTGGATGCCCCGCGCGCTTCGTCTGTAAAAGCCTGCTTGCTGCTTGTGCTCATCCAGAGAGCGCCCTCATCAAGATAGAGGCGCGTCCAGATGCGTTCAGCATGCTGTATATACTGAGCTTCAGCGGCGCTCGCCGTTTCAGCATAATCAGCTAAAAGCGCATCGCTCGAACGCAAGGCGATAAGCCGGCGCAGGGTCTCGGTCTCCTCGGCGGAAAGGTTCGCCGGTTGCCAGATGATCGAAGCTGCGGATGACGCTCGCTCATCGCCAACCTGCGCGTCCTCTGCCGGAGAGTTGGAAGTTACGCTTTCTAAACTTGCTCCTGGCAAAAGCATTTGTATCTGCCAATCGTAAGCCTCCGCCCTTTGCGTGACAGCCGATTGTTGATCCGTCCGCCCGCTATTTCCCCAGAGCAGACGACCCCGACGCTGCGTGCCACGCCAAACCAGATTGAAGTCGGCCTCCTCCGTTTGGCTTTCGTCGCCGTCGCTCGCGAGCGGCCAGTCCGTAAAGCGTGCGCGGGGTACAATCCTGAGCAACGCGCCCAGTTCCGCCTCGCTCACGGTTAGTCGCCCTACCGCTTCGGCCAACGCGCTTTCGAACGCCGCTCCTCGACCAACGTTAAAACGATAGCGAATCTCAGCCGCATCAACGCCATCTTCTACGCTCGACTGAAGCGCACCTTGCGGCGCTGTTCGGGCGAAGAGCTGAAGTGTCGTCTCGATCTGCTTAATGAGGGCTTCGGGTCGCGTCTGATCGTAAAGGAGCATCGCCGCGCCAAGCTCGCGCGCTGTCGCGCCCCGATCATCGAGCGAGATGATAAAGAGCCCCTTGAGGATCAGCTTGGCGTGCAGGCGCTGCATGACGGGGAGCGAATTGACAGCATGCGTGGCGAGATAATCATAAGCAATAAAACTTGCTTTCAAATCTTCGGCTCTACGCAGGTCGTGTTCCGTCTTGTCAAAAACTTCATCAAGCAAGACAAGCGAGAGTGCCGGGCGATTGGTGGCGCGCGCGACCGCTTCGGCGGCAAACGGCAGGAAAGCGAACTTCGGCGCATAGAGCCGCACGGCATGCGCGATCTCAGCCACCAGCGGATGCACAGGATAAAGCTCTGTAAAGCGCAGTTCGTTCCAATTAAAACCGGGAACGGCCTCGCGCAGCTTGTTATAAAAACCATGCAGCGCGGCGCGTGATCGCGGTGTTTTGCGGAAGAGGTAGAGGTCTGCGATGCGATAGAGATGTTCAGGGTCGAGGTAATCTATCTGAAATGCGCTGGAGAGCGCGACGTTGGCCCCATCCGCGCCCTCTATGTCGTCGTCGAGCGCCAGCGCGATAAATGCCGTTAATTGTTGAGAGGCTTCAGCCAGCTCGCTCAAAAGCGGCCCGTCGTCACGCCGCACGCGGTCTTCACGACCGAGGGCAGTATCAATGACGATCACCAGCGGCCCTTCGCTCATGCTGACGGCCAGCGTAAGCATTCTTCGGGGATCATCCTTCCACTCCACCTCTGTGCCGCCAAAGGCGGCGGCAAAGGCGGCGCAGAGTTCTTCCATCAAAGTGGCGCGCGTGCCTCGTTCGACCTGTGCGACACGGTAGCGACGATTCAGGAGACGCCCGGCGCTGGCGGCAACATGAGCATCCGTCACGCTTCTGCGCAGATCAGGAGAGGCCGTGAGCGCGGCAAAGACTGCGAGCGCATGGCTTTTGCCGACGCCGCGCAGTCCGGCCAGAGCGCGCGCTGACCCTTTGTTGCGCGACAGGTCGGCGAGGCCGTCCAGCCAGCGGCCAAACAGATCAGAAGTGGCGTCCGTAAAACGGTATGCGGCCAGCGCCCGAGCAGGGTCGTTCGCATAGTTCTGAACCTCATCGAAAGCCTGCGGCTGGACGAAATCCTTAATCTTATCTGGCGTGCGTTTCATAGAATTCGAGCGGGTAATCCCTGTGAGGCGGGGCAGGGCTGAAAAGGGACTGGACTCCCTTAAAAAGACTGTAGCACGCTCGTGTTGATGCGCGCAATATCCATAATTTTAAGCGCGGTCTGCTATTATAATAAGCGTCAAGACTTGAAAGAGCCGACCGGGCGAAAGCAGCAGGGTTTTTATCCAGCAAATGACAGTGTTAAGCCGGGGCTTGCGGCGCAACCCTGCGGGCGCGACGATGCATCAAAGGGTCACGCGCTTTAAAAGCAGAAACGGTCATAACCGACCGCCACCTTCGTCCGACGGCGCGACACCAACGTTTGATGAGATGATTTTCGCCGTATTTTCCAGGATGCGGCTTAGGCCACGCGATTCCGAGGCGCTACGGACTTTACTGAGCGACTCCTATCAGTTGGCATCAGACAAGAAAGTTGTGGAGGCTTTTCGACATGAGTAGTCGCATCTCCCGCGCCCTAATCGCGCTTATGCTCGCCACTTGCGTTTGGACGGGCGGCATCGCCGTGATGGCCGCACCGCAATCGCAAGATCAGCAGAGCACCCAACAAAAGGACGACGCCCCTCCGGTGATGCCAGCGGCCACGCCCAAGCCCAAGCAGGCTCCGGCTCAACCGACGGCTTCGGCGTCGTCGGGACGGCCCCTCTCGACCAGTGAAGACCCCAGCAAGATTGGAAAGCGCAAGATCAACAGCGGATTTGTCCAGTGGATGAGCATGTCGCTGGAGAAAGAGGTCGCGTTTGGCCGCCAGTTGGCCGCCGAAGTTGATCGCCAGGCGAAATTTATAGAAGACCCGCTGATTACCGAATACGTCAATCGTGTCGGGCAGAATATAGTCCTCCACTCTGACGCTAAAGTGCCTTTCACCATCAAGGTGATTGACACCGATGAGGTCAACGCTTTCGCCTTACCGGGTGGATTCTTTTACGTCAATAAGGGACTCATTCTAGCCGCCGACAACGAAGCGGAATTAGCCTCCGTCATGGCGCACGAAATATCACACGTCGCGGCACGCCATACGGTTGAAAACATGGCGCGGGCTAACATCGCGCAATACGGAATGATCGCCGGCGCTATCGTCTTCGGTCTTCCCCCGATCCTCTACGATGCGGCACAAATAGGGCTCGGTCTGGGCTTCTTAAAGTTCAACCGAAATGCCGAAGAGGAAGCAGATAAATTAGGTCTTCAATACCTTTATGCTTCCGGCTATGATCCGAATGCGATGGCGACGATGTTTGAGAAGCTGTTTGCCAAGAACAAAAAGAAGCCCGGCTTTTTCGCGAAACTGGTGGCATCGCACCCGCAACCTCCGAACCGCCGCCAAAACTCCATAGCGCTGGCCGGACGCTTTCCCGATCGCGAAGAGTATGTAGTCAGCACGTCCGAGTTTCAGCGCGTCAAGGGGCATCTGCTAAGACTTTCAAATGCGCGCGTGACGACCGCCGGTGATATCACAACCGGCAGGGACGATAATGGAACGCCCGGACGCCCGACGTTGAAGCGTCGTCAGCCAGCGCCGGATGACACGAGCACATCTCCGGACTCGCCGGATGCCGGAAGCAGCGATTCGCGTCCTTCTAATACGCAACCATCCGATCCGCCCAAGCTTAAGCGCAGGGACGGCACACCGCCTTCGACGGATCCAGGCACCACGCCATAGGCGCACCGGCGCACGCTAACTCGGTTGAGGGGCTCTTTGGCCGCATCACGGCTGAAGAGCCTCTCTTCTTATGTGCCCACGCGGGAAGCGTTCGTAAGCTTCACGGTCGCCTTTAACTTGACATTTTTCAGGCCGTTTCGGTATTCTACCCGTTCGCGTTTTACACGCTCAAAACAGAGAGAGTTATCTATGTCAACATACTTTCCGAGCGGCACAGGGCTCGCTGAAAATCGCAAATGGCACGTCGTTGATGCGGCGGGGCAGACGGTCGGGCGGCTCGCCACTGAAATCGCGAGCGTGCTCACGGGCAAGCGCAGTCCGCAATGGACGCCTTTTATGGATATGGGCGACCACGTCATCGTCATCAATGCCCGCAAGGCCGTCTTCAAGGGCTCAAAGGCTGAGCAGAAGGTTTATCGTCACCACACGCGTTATCCCGGCGGGTTGCGTGAAATATCTGTGAAGGATCAGTTTGCCAAGCATCCTGAGCGCGTGATCGAGTTGGCGGTCAAAGGCATGTTGCCGAAGACGAAGCTCGGCAAGGCGATGGCCAAGAAATTAAAGGTCTATGCGGACGCCGAACACCCGCACGCCGCGCAACAACCGCAACCCCTCACAATCAACTCTCGCTCCGATCAAGAATAGAACAGAAGAAAGATTTTAAAGGACAGGAAAAGCTGTGGCTGAAACACAATACTACGGAACGGGGCGGCGCAAAACTTCGACGGCGCGCGTCTACCTGCGGCCGGGCGCGGGCGAAGTCAAGATCAATCGCAAGTCTTTTGAACAGTACTTTCCCAACGAAACGCTGCGCATGATCATTCGCCAGCCGCTGCAATTGACCGAGACGACCACGAAGTTCGACATTCTCGTCAATGTGGTGGGCGGCGGCCCTGCCGGACAGGCCGGAGCCATCCGCCACGGCATCACGCGCGCTTTGATGGAATTCAACACGGACTTGCGTCCGGCCTTGAAGCACGCGGGACTCGTGACACGCGACCCGCGTATCAAGGAACGAAAGAAGTACGGGCAGAAGGGCGCGCGCAAGCGCTT
>JBKKAL010000109.1:0-19935 GCA_046714695.1 Pyrinomonadaceae bacterium | reverse complement strand
GTCTCGTACGCTGTCGGCGGCGTGCCGCCGGAGATAATGGGGATGGGGCCAATCGTGGCAGTTCCCAAAGCATTGAGGCTTGCCGGACTAAAACTTGATGACATTGATTTGATCGAGCTTAACGAGGCGTTCGCGTGCCAGGCGATAGCGGTGATGCGCGAGCTTGGGATGGACGACGAGCGTACAAACGTCAACGGCGGGGCGGTCGCTCTGGGCCACCCGCTCGGCGCGTCTGGTGCGAAACTGACTGTGCAACTGTTGGGCGAGATGCGCCGTCGCCGAAGTCGCTACGGTCTGGTGACGATGTGTGTCGGCGGCGGGCAGGGCGCGGCGACCATCTTCGAGAATCTTCAAACCTGAGCGGCGCGGGAAGCAATCCTGGGAGATGTTTGATTGATGAGCAGCGATGATCCTTACATGGGCTTTCAGGTCTCAGTGCGCGCGCGAGAGATTTACGGGCAGCTTCGCGCCTTTATGGAAGGCCACGTTTATCCGAACGAACAACTGTTCCGCGAGCAGATAGACGAGGGTGACCGCTGGCAGCCCGCCCCCGTCATGGAGGAACTGAAAGCCAGAGCGAAGGCCGAAGGGTTGTGGAATCTGTTCCTGCCTGAGAGCGAGTATGGCGCGGGGTTGACGAATCTCGAATACGCGCCGATGGCGGAAGTGATGGGGCGCTCTGCGGAGTTCGCATCGGAAATCTTTAACTGTAGCGCGCCCGACACAGGCAATATGGAAGTCCTCGTTCGCTACGGTACGCCCGAGCAACAGGAGCGCTGGCTCAAGCCTCTACTTGAAGGCGAAATACGCTCATGCTTTGCCATGACCGAGCCCGACGTTGCTTCGTCCGACGCAACGAACATCCGCTCGACCATTACGCGCGACGGGGACGAGTACGTTATTAACGGGCGCAAGTGGTGGACGAGCGGGGCGGGCGACCCGCGCTGCAAGGTTGCGATCTTTATGGGAAAGACCGATGCAGCAGCGCCCAAACACCGGCAGCAATCAATGATACTCGTGCCGATGGACGCAGAGGGCTTAAAGATCGCGCGACTGCTTTCAGTCTACGGCTACGACCACGCGCCGCACGGACATGCGGAAGTCACGTTTGAAAACGTGCGCGTGCCCGCCTCGAATATTCTTTTAGGCGAGGGGCGCGGTTTCGAGATCGCGCAGGGCCGTTTGGGGCCGGGGCGCATACACCATTGCATGCGCCTGATCGGGATGAGTGAGCGCGCGCTCGAAGCGATGTGCCGGAGAGTGACGGAGCGCGTGGCCTTCGGTAAGCCAATCTCCGCACAGGGAACTATTCGCGCGGACATCGCAAACTCAAGAATGGAGATCGAGCAGGCGCGGCTTTTAACGATGAAAGCCGCGCTGATGATGGACACGGTGGGCAACAAAGCGGCGCGTGCGGAAATCGCCATGATAAAAGTCGTGGCTCCGAATCTGGCGTTGCGCGTCATTGATCGAGCCGTGCAGGCTCATGGCGGCGCGGGCGTCTCGGCTGATTTTATGCTCGCGGCCGGATGGGCCAACGCCCGGACGCTGAGACTTGCCGACGGCCCCGACGAAGTTCATATCGAATCAATCGCCCGCATGGAGTTGAGAAAATATCAGGATTGAAAAAGGAAAACTCTCGGACACGAGTGAAAGTCCGGGATGCGCGCGTGCGCTTAACTGAGTTTGAAATGAGGAAGATACAAGACCCATGACGGAAATGGAAAGCATTGCCGGACTCAATGAGCATGTCGGGCGGGAAGTCGCCACCAGCGATTGGTTAGATGTATCGCAGGGGCGCATCAACGAATTCGCTGAAGCCACCGAAGACAGGCAGTGGATTCATATTGACCCGGAGAGGGCCGCGCGCGAGTCACCATTTAAAGAAACAATCGCACACGGGTTTCTGACCCTCTCGCTCCTGAGCGAGTTGATGAAGCGGGCGATATCGGTCGGAGGCCTTCGTATGGGAATCAACTACGGTCTGAATCGCGTGCGATTTGTCTCGCCCGTACCGGCGGGCGCGCGCATTCGCGGGCGCTTTACGCTCGATGGGCTGGAAGAGATCAAAGGCGGCGTGCAGGCGACCTGGAACGTAACGGTCGAACGCGAAGGCGGCGACAAACCATGCTGCATAGCAGAATGGCTTGTGCGCTATTACGTATAAGGGCACAAAGAAAATGACCGCACCAGAAAATATAATGGAGAAGCCACACCGATGACCGACCATGCTGAGAAATTGCTCGTCACCCTTGAGGGCGGCATCAAACGCATTACCTTTAACCGTCCCGAACGCCGCAACTCTGTTGACGGCGAGACGGTGCAGAGGCTTCTGGCCGCAATCAAAGAGTCAGTAAGCGACGGTACGCAGGTAGTGATCCTGACAGGAGCGGGTGATTCATTTTGCGCGGGAGCAGACCTGGCGGCGACGAGCGCAAGCGACATCGCCAACTACGATGTCACCAGTGCGATTCGCGAAAACGTCAATCCCACCGTCCAAGCCATGCGCGCCCTGCCTGTGCCCATCATCGCGCGCGTTCACGGTCATGCCGTCGGAGTGGGGTTTAACTACGCCCTCGCGTGCGACATGATCGTCGCTTCGGAGCAGGCGCTCTTCGGTCAGGTCTTCGTCCGTATCGGACTGATGCCGGACGGTGGGAGCACATACTTTCTGCCACGCCTCGTCGGTTATCACAAAACATTCGAGCTGATGGCAACCGGCGAAATTATCTCTGCGCAGGAAGCGCACGCGCTTGGCATCATCAACAAAGCCGTCCCCTTCGCAGAGCTTGATTCGACAGTTGACGGCCTCGCAACGCGGCTCGCCCAAGCGCCGCGCATGGCGATTGCAAAAATCAAGGCTGCACTCAATCAGGATGCGCAAAGCGACTTGGCCGCCGCGCTCGATTTTGAGGCCGTCAATCAGGACGCCTGTTTTCATTCTTCGGACTTCCTCGAAGGCGTCAGCGCATTTATGCAGAAGCGTAAAGCTATCTTTGGTAAAGCGGCTGGAAGCTGAGAAAGGCGCTGAAAGAAATTAACAGGGCGATTGAGACCGAGGACTGATGCGCTTTAGAGATAAAATCGTATGGATAACGGGCGCTTCCTCCGGGATCGGCGAAGCGCTCTCCTACGCATTCAGTAATGAGGGTGCGCGCCTTGTACTCTCGGCGCGGCGCGCAGACGAGCTTGAGCGCGTGCGTGCGAAATGCGCCGGTGGAGGTGATGCGCATCTGGTCTTGCCGCTCGACCTCACACGTTTCGACGAGCTGCCGGGAAAAGCAGAGCAGGCGCTCGCCCATTTCGGGCGCATTGATATTCTCGTCAATAACGGCGGCGTGAGCCAGCGCTCCCTGGCGAAGGACACAGCATTCGAGGTTGACCAAACGCTTATCAACATCAACTATCTGGGTACTGTGTGTCTCACCAAAGCCGTGCTGCCATCAATGCTTGAGCATAGCAGTGGACACTTTGTCGTTATCAGCAGTCTTGTCGGCCACGTCGGCACGCCGCTCAGGTCTGCTTACGCTGCTTCCAAACACGCGCTGCATGGTTTCTTTAACAGCCTGCGCGCGGAAGTGTGGCGCGAGAATGTGAAAGTCACCATCGTCTGCCCCGGCTACATTCGCACTGACGTTTCCATCAACGCTTTCGCCGGTGATGGGAGCAAATTTAATAAGATGGACAGGAATCAAGAGCAGGGAATGAAACCGGAAGAATGTGCGGCGCGCATCCTGGCGGCGGTCGCGCGCGAGAAGGAAGAGGTCTTGATCGGTGGCGAAGAAAAACGCGCCGTGTGGCTAAAACGTTTCTGGCCGTCGCGCCTCTCAAAAATGGTTCGCGTTCCGTAAAGACTGCGCGTGTTGTGATTCGCCTGTCAAGAAACATGTCAACCAGTTCTAAAGCTTCTAAAATTATGAGCAGCACTTTTGAAAAAGGGACGCGTACGCGCACTTTCACTTGGGAAGACCCGCTCTCTCTGGCAGAGGCCGGGCGCGGTTTGTCTGGTCTTGAATACTTGCAAAAAATCATCGCGGGAGAACTGCCACGCCCGCCGATCAGCGCATTGATGGATTTCGGTCTCGCCGAGTTGAGCGAAGGCCGGGCGGTCTTCACGGTCGAGCCCGCCGAGTATCACTACAATCCGATTGGTGTCGTACACGGGGGATTGGCGGCGACGCTGCTCGATTCGGCGATGGGATGCGCCGTCCATTCGACGCTTCCGGCTGGCGTCGGCTACACGACGCTGGAGATCAAAGTCAATTACGTTCGCCCGATAACAGCGGAGACGGGGAGCGTGCGTTGCGAGGCGAAGGTGATCTACGTCGGCGGTCGTACGGCCACCGCCGAAGGCAGGATTATGGATGGAAGCGGCAAGCTCTACGCGCACGCCACTACGACCTGCATGATTTTTCGCCCTTAGATCAAGGAAAAAGGTCAAAGGAAAAATTAAGGACAAAAGCACTTTTATTGTAAATAGATTTCCGCCAGACTTTTACGTTTTGCCTTCTTTCCTCATGAGATGACTGTTTCATCCGATACCAAACCAGTCCGCGCGAGCGAGCAGCTTGATTGGGAAGCGCTCGCAAGATACGCGCGCGAGAAATTATCAGCCCTGTTGGGGGAACAGTTCGATGCCCGCGCGCCGTTCGCAGTCGAACAATTTCCCGGCGGTCACTCGAACCTGACCTACCTCCTGCGATTCGGCGAGCAGGAGTTCGTGATGCGCCGCCCGCCCTTTGGGCCTGTGCCTCCTAAGGCCCACGACATGGCGCGCGAATATCGCATACTCGATGCCGTTCACCCTGTCTATCCGCTCGCCCCGCGACCCTTCGTACTCTGCGAAGACGCAAACATCACGGGTTCGACCTTTTACATAATGGAGCGACGGCGCGGCCTTGTCGTGCGCACTGAAGAGCCGCCGGAGTTGGCCGACCTTCCGGAGCAGCGTCGTGGCGCGAGTGCTGCTCTGGTGGACGCGCTCGCAGATTTGCACCGGGTTGACATCGAAGCGCACGGACTCAGCCTTCTTGGCAAGCCAGCCGGATTCGTCGAGCGACAGGTGCGCGGGTGGAGTGAGCGGTGGCATGGCTCACAGACGACCGAACTCATGGAGATGGATGCGCTCGCTGCCTGGTTGATTGAGCGTCTTCCGCCAGACCCACAGAGGCCGACGCTGGTTCACGGCGATTTCAAGCTCGATAACGTGATGCTGGACGCACGCGATGTGGAACGCATCGTCGGCGTATTCGATTGGGAGATGAGTGCCATCGGCGACCCGCTCGTAGATTTGGGCATCCTGCTCACCTACTGGGTGCATACTGCGACTGGTTCCGCGAGCCGCGATGCTGTCACCTCTGTCACGAACCGCGATGGTTGGTACACGCGCGGCGAGATTCTCGAACGCTACGGCGAACGGACGCGGCTCGATCTGACGAACATTACTTTCTACGAAGTGTTCGCCGTCTTCAAACTCTCCGTCGTGCTGCAACAGATTTTCTACCGCTATTTTCGCGGCCAGACAGACGACCCGCGTTTCGCCGGGCTCGATAGCAGGGTGACGTGGCTGGCGCGCATCGGCACGACTCTTATCGAAAAGGGATAACAACTGACAAATCGCCATGAATATTCACGCCGCTATTTTATGGGAACAGGGCACACCGCTCTCTGTTGAGGAAGCTGAACTTGAAGGGCCGCGCGCCGGTGAGGTGCTGGTCGAAGTAAAGGCCGCAGGGGTTTGCCGCAGCGACCTGCACCCGGCGCGCGGCGACTGGCCGACACGTACCCCGCTCGTGCTCGGCCACGAAGGAGCAGGGATAGTTCGTGAAGTAGGCGAAGGCGTGGCGCGCGTGCGTGCGGGCGATCAAGTGGTTTTTTGCTGGGCTCCGCCGTGTGGCGTCTGCCCACCGTGCCTGGATGGTCGGCCTGTGCTCTGCGACCGCCTGGAAAAAACGACCTACCGCAATCGTCTGCCTTCGGGCGGCACGCGGCTGCGCGCGCGCGGGCAAGACGTAGCTCATTACAACGGTACGGCCTGTTTCGCCGATTACGCGGTGGTGGCTGAAGAAGGCGCGATTCCGGTTTCTTTAGATGTACCGTTTGAGGCGCTGGCAACGTTGGGTTGTGCGGTCATTACAGGCGTCGGGGCGGTGATGAATGCGGCGCGTGTGAAATCTGGTGCGCGGGTCGTGGTCATCGGTGCTGGCGGTGTCGGGTTGAACGTAGTGCAGGGAGCAAGACTCGCCGGGTGTGAAATAATTATCGCCGTGGATACGCAAAGCAAGCCGCTCGACCTCTCGCGCGAATTCGGCGCAACCCACGCAGTTGAAACCTCTGCGGAGAACCTTCAGGAGCAGGTGCGTGAATTGACGGACGGGCGGGGAGCGGATTACGTCTTCGACACTGTCGGCGCGCCAGCGACTCTTACACAGGCGCTCCGTTTCGCGCGCAAAGGCGGCACAATCATAGTTACAGGATTATCGCGGACGGACACGCTCGGCTCTATTCCCCTCTTCCCGTTTGTGATGCAGGAGAAGCGACTGGTGGGGTCGCTCTACGGTTCAGGGCAGCCATTAAAAGATATTCCGTATCTCGTCTCTCTTTATCAGGAGGGCAAACTAAAGCTGACTGAACTCGCCACTCGCACCTACAGCCTCGAAGGCATCAACGATGCGCTTGATGCGCTATCGAGCAGTGAAGGCGCACGCGGAATTATTCGTTGGTAATAGACTCACGCTCTAAGTCTATAAGCGGCAAAGCCGCATCACATCGCTTACGTCGAACTCACGTTAACTTATTCCATTGAAGCTCTCACACTTCAAAAGGCATTCCATATTCTTAACCGACGAGTAGCACCTTGCCGCTGCGTCCCGGTCGCTCCGCGTGTTCGACGGCGGCAAGAACGTCGGCAAGTTTGTATTCGGCTTCGACGGGCGGCACTATTTCGCTGGTTGCCATCGCGCGTAACATCTCGGTCGTGACGGCTTGCTGGCGTTCGGGCTGAGCGGAGCGCAGCCACTCAGTGAGCCAGAATCCACGTATGGTCGTGGTGGTAAAGATCATTCGTCCCCCATCAATCGGCATCGGCTCCATCGAGAGCAGGCCATAGACGAGCAGCACGCCATTGCGCCCCAGTGCGCGCATCACGTCCGCCCCTGTTTGGCCTCCAACCGCGTCAATGGCTTTGGTGAGACCGGTCTTGCCTGTGATCTCTTTGACGCGCTCGACAATGTCTTCGTCAGCGGTGCAGATACATTCGTCTGCGCCGAGCGTCTTTAATTCTTCTACCTGCTCGCGCCTTCGCACGACGTTGATAGTCTTGAAACCGTGTAAGCGAGCGATCTGTAAGACGACCCGTCCGAGCGTCGAGCCGGCAGCGGTTTGCAGAAGCCACTCGCCGGGCTTGAGCGATAGCTCTTCGATGGTCATGATCCAGGCCGTCAGCGGATTGACGACGAACTGCGCTGCCGTCTGGTCGCTGATGCTGTCAGGGACGGGGATGAGCTGCGCGCTCGGAGCCAGAATGTAGTCCTGCCATGTGCCCTGCACGCCGAGCGGTATCACACGCTGGCCGGGGCGAAGATTTTTGACTTCCTCACCGACGGCCGCTACTTCTCCCATGCCTTCCAGACCGGGCGTCGCGGGAAGCCTGGGCAGCGCGCCGTAGAGGCCGCGCACCGTAAGCAGATCAGATGGGTTGATTGAACGAGCGCGCAGCTTGACTAAAACCTGATTCGCGCCCGGTTCTGGTTGTTCCACTTCTTCCACTCGCAGAACGTCTGCCGGATTGCCGAACTCGTGGAATTTTACGCTTTGCATCTTCTGTCTCCATGATGAATAAAAATCTGATTTATCTGGAACTCTAAAGCTTCGGTCGGGAGCGTTCAATAATCCGGTCGAAATCCGTGTCTGCGGGCAGCGTTCCGAAGACCATACCGGCATCACCCGCCAGACGCGAAGCGCAGAAAGCGTCCGACACTTCAGGCGGAGCATGTTGAACCAGCAGCGAGCCTTGCAAGGCTAGAGCCAGCCTCTCGGCGAGGCGGCGCGCGCTCTCTTCGAGCCGATCCGAATCGGTTAGCTCGCGTTCGAGTCTGTTAGCAAAATTGTCGAAATGAAGATTCCCCCCGCGCGCTCCGCGAATCTCTTGAAGCGTCATCTCCAAAGTGCCTGCGTCCCTTTTCACGGCACGCAACATGTCAAGACACTGCACATTGCCTGAGCCTTCCCAGATCGAATTGAGCGGCGCGTCACGATAAAGGCGCGGCAGCGGCGATTCCTCTACGTAACCATTGCCGCCGAGGCATTCGAGCGCTTCGGCGACGACCGCGATGCATCGTCTCGTGATCCAGTATTTCCCGACCGCCGTGGCGAGACGTGTAAACAGGCGCTGCCCTTCGTCCTGTGGGGACTCGTCGAAGCCGCGTGCGAGCCGTAATGCAAACGCTGTCGCGGCCTCCGTTTCGAGACACAGGTCGGCCAGCACATTTCGCATCAAAGGTTGATCCAGCAATCTCTTTCCGAAGGCGCGGCGGTGCGCGGCATGATGCGTGGCCTCGGCCAGGGCGCGGCGCATAGTTGCCGCCGAGCCAAAGGCGCAATCGAGCCGTGTGTGCCGCACCATCTCGATGATCGTCGGTACGCCGCGCCCCTCTTCGCCCACCATCCGCGCCCGCGCCCCGCGAAACTCTACCTCGCTCGAAGCGTTTGAACGATTGCCCAGCTTGTCTTTCAGACGTTCGATGTGAAAGCCGTTGCGCGTGCCGTCGGGCAACAAGCGCGGAAGCAGAAAACATGAGAGACCTTTACCGGTTTGTGCGAGAGTCAAAAACGCATCGCACATCGGCGCGGAGCAAAACCACTTGTGCCCGTTGATCTCGTACTCCTCGCCAGCCCCGCTTTTCCCAATCGGCACGGCGCGCGTCGTATTAGCCTGCACGTCCGAGCCGCCCTGTCTCTCCGTCAGCGCCATCCCGAACAGGACGCCGCGTTTCTCAGCGGCCGGGACGAAGCGCGGATCGTACTCGTTTGCGAGAATGCGCGGCATCCACTCTGCTGCCAGACCGGGCTGAAGCCTGAGCGAGGGCACAACCGCAAAGGTCATCGTCAGCGGGCAACTCGCGCCCTCGTCCAATTGATGCCGCAGCATATTGAGGGCGGCGCGGACGACGTGCGCGCCCGCGCGCGGGGTCGTCCATGGCAGCGAATGGTGTTCGTGCGCAACTCCGATTCGCATCAACTCGTGCCATGCCGGGTGAAACTCGACTTCGTCCACGCGATGACCGAAGCGGTCATGCGTGTGAAGGATAGGTGGATGACGGTTCGCCATCTCGCCAAGCGCAAGAGTCTCTGCGCGTCCCATAAGCTCGCCGAAGCGCCCGACTTTCTCTTCAGCCCATGCGCCGCCTTCACGGCGCAGGGCTTCACCAAGCGGCGCGTCCTGCGCAAACAGGTTGTAATCTTCGAGCGGCGGCGGCTGATTGAAAACTTCGCCAGGCTCCCGGTCTGTGACCGCGCGAGGCGGCATTTGATTTCTCCTTAAAAGCTAAAAGGGAAGGGGTCGCAGGTTGAAGCGAATCTTAAAGCTGTCAGCCAATCCGCATTGACCTGCCGTCATGTTGAAACCTTCTCTCCGCCGAGCGCGGCACGCAATGCTGGTGGTATCTCCACGGGTACGCCGTTCTGCAACACGACGACGGTCATCGTCCCTTCAATCGCCATCTCTTCAACACCGTCAAAGACCTGGTAGTCATAGCGGATCGAGGTGCGTCCCAGACGGCCAACCGTGAGCCGCAGCCGGAACGGCGCGTCGAGCGCAATGATGCGGTGAAACTCGCACTCAAGATGCACGCGGGGGAAATCGTAGTCCCTGCGCCGCACATCCATAGGCCACTGGATTCCGCGCAGCAACTCGCTCTCAGCCTCTTCGATGATCTCGAAGAGGCGCGGGAAGTGAAGACGACCGGCGGCGTCGGCATCGGCCCAGCGAAGACGGCGATTGAATTCAATAAATGGTGCAGACATGTGAGCGTATTACTTTCTATTCTTCAAGGAAGCGCGTTCGTCTCGCGAAAGTACGATTCCAATTATTCGTAATGAAGGCCCGTCCAATTTCCCTCGGCTTATTAAAGAGAGAGAGAGCCTTTGGCTCTCGCACTAAGGCTCTCCCTCTGAAGTTAAAGAATTTATCCGGTCGCTTAGAAGTTGAACCGGATGCCGAATTGCAGTTGGCGCGAATTTGAAGCCGAGGTGAACCCGAGCGGCTGCGTCGGCGCTCTGGTCGGATTACCGCGTACGGTAAATGTTTCGAGGCGATTACGCTCGGAGAGCGGCAATGAGCCGACGATGTTATTGACGCCCTGAAAATTGGTGCGATTGAAGAGATTGAAGCCCTCCAATGTCAGTTCGAGGAATTTTGTCTCGCCGAACTTGAAACGGCGAGCGAGGCGCGCGTCGAAGCTATAAAAAGGATGGCCCAATCCGGTATTTCGTCCCACAGTGCCCGGCCGATCTGTCTGCGTGCGGCTATCGCCGTTGGCATCGAAGCCGAGTAGCAGATTGAAGGGGCGTCCCGAACCGGCGATAAAGATCGGGGAGAAAACGAAGTCGCGTAGAACCACATTACGCCAGGGGCTCTGGAATGAGCCGCTGAAGACCGCTCGATGGCGCTGGTCGAAGGCCGAGAGAGAACGGTCAAGACGCAAATTCAAAGGGTTCTGTGCGGAGAAGTCGCTGTTAAAATCCGTCACTTCATCTATGGACTTGGAGAAGGTGTAGTGCGTGTTAAGGCTAAAGTTGTTCGCGAATCTACGCTGCACCGAAAAAGTTGCAGCGTGATAGAACGAGTTCGCGCTCGACTCGTAAAGGTTATCCTGTAGGATTCTCGGCACTCGAAAATCGCTGGAGAGCCCCGGCGTAAGCGTGAGACGAATAAAGGTTGGCCCGCCGTTTGGATTAAGCACGCTGGGTGGGCCTGTCTGCTTGAACTCGTTGATGTCGCGGTTGCGTGTCAGGTAGATGCCGCGCACGAATAGATAGCTCGCCTCGAGTGAAAAGCCGCTGCCGAGATCGCGCTGAACGCCAAAACTCGCTTGATAGGTTTCCGGCGTTTTGTATTCCGGATCGGCGCGGAAACGTACTTCGAGCGGCCCGCCTGATACGGGTGTGATGCGTGTAGGTGTGAAACCGGGAAAGATTCCCGTGGTCGGAGGAGCGACGGCGAACACATCCGCCGCCGTGATGGGGCGCGAAAAATTACCGGTGAGCGCCTGCAAAGTCTGATAGACGGCGAACGAAGTAGGCAAGCCCAAAGGGTTGGAAGTGGCCGTCGCCAAGACGATATTAATTTCAGTGGGATTACCGAAGCCTGCAAGCTCTGAAGTCACGTTGGCGACCGCGTTGTTGACAGTTCCGGCGAAGATGCCCGCGCCCGCGCGAATCACTGTCTTGCCATCCTTGAATGGATCCCAAGAGAAGCCTATGCGCGGTTGGAAATCATTAAAGTCAGTGCGGATGTTATAGGGCTCGTTGTTCACCGAATAGCGCAGCCCGTAGTTAAGCGTAAAGTTCTGACGAACCTTCCATGTATCCTGGAAATAGATACCGGAGCGCACTGTCCATGAAGTCGCGGCCGGATCGCCAAACCCCTGTTGATAAACGGTCGGCAAGTTTAGGTTGAACGCCTGCAAAGAGGTGATCGGTATGTCGAGCACGTCTGCAAACGCGTTGCCGTTGGCGTTGGCCGAGAAGGGGCCGCCCGGGGTTAGCAGGAAGGCGTTCAACCCAGCGAGGGCCGGGGCTGTCGCCGGATTTAGCCCGATGATACTGGAGAGAGGAATCTGCGGCGTGAAGTTAAAGCGCCCGCCGCGAAAGGTTTCACTATTGGTTCCAATCTTCCAGGCCAGCACATTACCGCCGAACTTGAAAGTATGATTGCCATTAATGCGAGTCAAGTTATCCACGATATCGTAGTGACGCTCAATGGTTTCAGACGGTAGGAAAATGTCCCGACCGAAGTTGCCGAATCCCTCGATGTTGAATTCAGGGCCATTAGGATCATTCGGGAAGACTCCCTGGCGTATATAGCTGAACTGGAGTTTTAGTTCATTGACCATGTCTGGGCTGAACTGGTGAACCTCGGATACAAGGGCGCTCAAGTTAAAGGTGTCGAGCGTACGACCGCGCGAGACGGCGTTGATCGCACCCGTCGCTTGATTCTCGAATACCTGATCGTTAACGCTGAAGCGGAAGTAGCCATTGTCCCGCTGGCTGAATGTGTGATCAATACGCGCCGAAAATGTAGTCTGGTTCGAGTCGAAGGGGAACTGCCCGCTCTCTCTCGTAAAGAGGTCAATGGTGCGCGGGTATCTGGCCGCAGTTGTTGTCAACGCTCCGCCCAAACCTGCGCCGACGGGGCCAAACGGAGTTCCGGCGAGGAAAGTAAAGAGCGCGTTTTGTGTCGGAGTTAACTGGAAGATCGAGGGATCATTAAGAAGATTGACGAACGCAGTCTCTTTCTGGTGAAAGCGCTCGATAGCGATAAAGCCAAATGTTTTGTCGCGTGTGATGGGGAAGCCTAAGGATCCGCCGTACTGCTGCCGACTAAAGGGCGATTTGCCGTTGGGCGCAAAGTCGAAGGCGTTGCGCGCATCGAACTTTTGACTGCGAAAGAGGCCGAAGGCGCTGCCGCTGATGCGATTTGTGCCGGACTTGGAAATCGTGTTGACGATCCCGCCCGATGCGCTGCCGAACTCCGCATTGTAGCTATTGCGCAGCACCTGAAACTCCTGCACTGCCTCCTGACTGACAACCGGAACCACTCCGCCGGATGACCCTAGTGTCTCCACACCGTCAACAGCGACGTAGTTGCCGCGACCGTTGTTTCCACCGAAGGAGAGGCCAGATTGGGGCGTCTGCGCGACGCGAAAATCCGACGAGTCTGCGATGTTGTCGGAATCACCGACGCCCGGCGTGAGCAGCGCGTAGTCCAGATAGTTACGACGGCTGATCGGCAGGTTGGTGATCTGCCGCTCGTCAATAACGGAGGATTGAGAGGTGCGGTCTGTCTCGACCACCTCCGCTCCGGCGACCACGTTGACGGTTTCGGTCACGCCTGCCGCTGTCAGTTGGACAGGGATATTAGCCTGTTGTCCGACAGTCAAAGTGATGTTCGTCGAGCTGGCCGCGAAGTTGCCGGAGGCTGCTTCAACCTTTAACTGGTATTCGCTGGGCGGCACGGCGACAAAGACATACTGGCCGCTTTCATCCGTCGTCGCGGTGCGGCTCGTGCCTTTGCTTGTATCGGTAATGGTGACGGTCGCGCCGGGAACCAGAGCGCCATTCGAGTCAGTAATCTGTCCACGTAGTTCCGCCGTCGAGCCCTGAGAAAAAACTGGCACAGCTCCGGCCATACAGACTAACGCTAATAACAAAAAAATCTTAGTTAGACTTCTCATTTACAAATCTCCTTGTTGAGTGGCGGGATCATCGTGGCGGTGATTAATCGGCATCAGTACATGCGCAGTTGCTGGAAACGCTTGATGCTCTAATGACGTACTGCCCACAAAGTTGAATCCAATTCGATTGACTTCTGGTTAAAAGGAAATTGACAAAGCCCGCTAGTGGGGTATGATGGCTACCGAACGGTCGGTAACGTAACATCTGATCGCAAATCCGTCAAGGTTTAGTTTTGATCGTTGTTGATGTTTTATCCCTTCGTAATTGTCTCTACCAAAAAACCTTAAGGCTTTCTCATGAAGCAAGAGCGGTCAAGTGCATGGTTCGCTTTGTGGGTCTTATTCGCCATCAATGCGATGAACTTCTTCGACCGTCAGATACTGGGCGCGGTCGGCGAAGCGGTTCGCCGTGAATGGGGAATGAGCGATGGGGCGATGGGCGCGCTCGGCACTGCCTTTACGCTCCTTTACGCTTTTGTCGGCTTACCTCTCGGACGCCTTGCCGACAGAACGGGGCGCAAATGGATTCTCTCCGCCGGTGTATTAGTCTGGAGCCTGACGACGGTCGCCTCCGGTTTGGCGAGAAACTTCTGGCAGCTCTTCGTCCTGCGTCTCGGCGTCGGCGTGGGCGAGGCATCATGCGCTCCCGCCGCCACATCCCTGATCGGCGACCTCTTCCCGGCTAACCGGCGGGCCAAAGCTCTCTCCCTTTTTATGCTCGGACTGCCAGTCGGCATTGCCCTGAGCTTTGCCGTGAGCGGGACGATTGCCCGCTCCTATGGCTGGCGTGCGGCGTTCTATGTGGCGGGCATTCCCGGAGTGCTGTGCGCCATCGCCGTCCTCTTCGTCAAGGAACCGCAGCGCGGCGCGACAGAGGTACACAACATCGGCGGGCGAAAGCGCGCAGGCTCGCCTTATCGCCTTGTGCTCTCAACACCGACGATGCGCTGGCTCATCATTTCGGGAGCACTGCACAACTTCAACATGTATGCCATCGGCTCTTTTATCACTCCGTACCTGATGCGCTATCACGGCGCTGACATACGCAACGCCAACTTGATTTCGATGGTCGTTTACGGGCTCTCCGGCGCGCCCGGTCTGATTCTCGGCGGCGTGTTGGGTGATGCAGTCATGAAGCGGCGCTCCAATGGTCGTCTGCTTGTCGGCGCGCTGGCGATCTTTGGTTCGGTGCCGTTCCTCTTTCTGGCGCTGGGCAGGGCGGGCGGCGATCTTCTGGGCTTTATGGTGCTCATGGGGCTGGGCTGCGCGCTGATGTACGGCTACTATTCGACGGTCTATTCGACGATTCAGGATGTGATCGAGCCGGGACTGCGCGGCACGGCGATGGCTCTCTATTTCTTCGCGATGTATGTGCTCGGCGCGTCACTGGGGCCGTACGGAACCGGTCTCGTCAGCGACATCTTTACCGCAAGGGCGGCGAGCGCGGCAGGCGTGACGGTTTTGACGCAGCAGGCGCTCGAACCCTTTCGCGCCGAGGGGCTGCACACGGCCATGTATATGATCCCCATCCTCGGCGCGCTGTTGACGCTTGTCTTGTTCGCTGCATCTCGAACAGTGACAAAAGACATGGAGAAACTACAGCGCTGGATGCGCGAATCGGTCGCTGAAGATGAGGGGGCAAAAGCCTCAAACGTTGAGACCGCAGGAACGAGCCCCTCGAAATAGGATTTCTCATTTCGCCCAGGCGCGCAAATTCTCCGAATTATAAAGGAAGTCGGCTTGCCATACGCGATAAACGAAGGGGCACGAATATACTGGCATGAGCAAGGCGAGGGCGACCCCCTGTTGCTCATCATGGGGCTGGGCTGGGCCTCTGATATGTGGCATCGTACGACGCCGGAATTGTTGCCGAAGTACAGAACAATACTGTTTGATAATCGCGGGATTGGACGCAGCGATTTTCCACCGGGCCCATATTCAATCTCCATTATGGCCGACGATGCGGCGGCTGTTCTGGAGGCCGCCGGCGTCGAGTCCGCACACGTATTCGGGCACTCGATGGGAGGCATGATCGCGCAGGAATTGGCACTGAGACATCCCCGCCGGGTGCGTTCGTTGATTCTCGGCAGCACGAACTGTGGAGGACAACATACTGTCAGGGCTGCTCCGGAAGTATTCGACGTGCTTTTCGCGAGGGTCACTAATCCGGTGGATGCCTTCTGGACGCTGGCTCCTTATATTTATGATTCCTCGACCCCGCGCGAAAAAATTGAGGAAGACCTGGAAGTAAGGATTCGCGCTTTCCCCAGTCGCGAGAGCTATCTGGCGCAGTTACAGGCCATCATGGCCTGGGAATCCTTTGGCAGGTTAAGCTCGATCAGAGTTCCAACCCTTGTCATTCATGGAGAGACAGATCTACTGATTCCAGCGAAGAACGCAGACATCCTTGCGAGCGAAATTCCAGGCGCAAAGATGGTAAAGTTATCGAAGGCAAGCCATGTCTTTACGACGGATAGAAATCAGGAAGCTATTCATGCAATTCTCTCCTTTCTTCAGGATGTGAGTGAGGGCCGGAAAAGCGGGTAACTTCACTGATGTTGAGAGTTCATGGCAGCAAAATAATAAGAAGCTGCGGTATTTCCGGCCACCTGTAGAGCGGCGGATAAATCCGGGAATAGTTATTACTCCCCTGCGAAATTATCATGCTACCGGCAGAGTTGTCGTCTTACTTAATGTAGAATCCCGGTGGCAGCCGCAAAAGATTGCCCGTCTCGTTTCTTTCGCTGACCGGCTTTCAACGCATTGAGGTGTTTTGATGAATAACTTTTCGCACTTTAAGATTCGACCTCGTCAAAAACTCGCTTCGTTTTGCTGCGTCGCACTGTCGCTCCTGGCTATCGCATCAAGCGCGCAGGCGCAGTCGCAGGACATATCATTTCCGACGCCCGTCAGCACGAACGAAATCAACGGCCAGATAACGGTCAGAGACATTGGTGATGGGCGCCTGACCAAACATTTCTATCTTCTGACGGGTACGCCCGGCGATCTTGTCTTTTCGGTGACGAGCAATAATTTGAACGGCGACGTTGATCTGTTTACGGCGGGCAGCCTGCGCCCCCTCGGCAAAGTGAGCATGTACGCTGGCACGACGCCGACAAGCGTGGGGAAGACCATTTTCATGAGACAGCGTGAATCGCTTATCCTGCGCGTTGAAGCACGCAGCCCCAATGACAACGAGGGCACATACAGCATTCGCTTCGCCGGAACCTTCGAGCCTGTGTTGACCGCACCGACCCCTTCGGAAGAGAGCGCTACAGATTCGACTCCGGCCAGGAGCGCTCCCTCGGATAGTAATGTCAGACGAGTGACATCAAGTGGAGCGCGCATAGACGAACCGGAACCGGAGATAACGGCGCGCGCCGACACGACCGCGACGCCAACCACAAGCGAACCCGCCGGAGAACCCGCACCTTCGCCTGTCGAGCCTACGACGAAGCCTGCGCCCGCTCGACAAACGCGAGCGAGAAGACCCGGACGCCGCCGCGCCAGTACCACTCCGCAACCGCCAACGACAAGCGAGCCCTCGAACGAGACGCGATCAAACGGCACTACTACTACTACTACTACTGCGCCCGCCGAGGCCGCAATCAATCCACGGCTCATCATCGAAACCAGAGACGGAATGAGAAGCGAGCGGTTTATGAGCACCGTGCGAAGCGTGACTATTGAGAACGGGCAAATCGTGATCGTCTCAAGAGAACGAGGCAAAAGTTTGCGGATACCTCTGGCGATAGTTCTCAAGATGTCCATTGAGCCGTAATCATCCAGGACTATTCGTGCGGATGGCCGCAGAACTTGTGAATGCTTTAGAAAACTTCTGCCGCCGCTTGACCGCATTCGCAAAAGTGCTTCCAAGTCGCGCGGGAGGCGCGGGTAAAACATTATGGATGGTGAAGCTTTCGGGCATCCGGGCGCCGAGCCGAAGTGGACATCTAGCTCCAAAGAGGGAGTCGGCACAGCGCTCAGCGACTCTTCACCCGTCTGGTTCACGCTCGCCTACGGCATTCTCAACGAAATCTATTTTCCCCGTGTTGACAACGCAAATACGCGGGATACGCAATATCTGGTGACGGACGGCAAGACGTTTCTCCATGAAGAGAAGCGTGACCTCGATCATCAACTGGAATATGCGGACCCGCGCGCACTGGCCTTTCGTCAGATAAACAGCGACGCGGGCAGGCGCTACCGCATCACGAAAGAGACGATCACCGATCCTCTCGCTCCGGTCGTCCTGGTTCACACGCGCTTCGATGCGCTTAAATCCGAAGCTCACCAATATCAACTCTTCTCACTCGTCGCACCGCACCTGGGCAATCAGGGGATGCAGAATAATGGGCGCGCGATTGAACTGGACGGGCGCGACCTCTTAGTCGCTGAACGCGACGGAACTGCTCTGGCCGTCGTCGCGTCCATTCCTTACCTCAAACGCTCTTGTGGTTTCGTCGGCACAAGCGATGGCTGGACAGACCTCCATCAAAACATGCGTATGGACTGGCAGTTTGAGACCGCGACAAACGGTAACATCGCGCTCATGGGCCAACTGGATATTTCCGAGCAAAGCGAATGGACGCTCGCCATAGGCTTCGGCGCGAGCGTGGAGTTGGCTGCGCGCGCGGCCCTTTCTTCACTGGAGAGGGGCTGGGAAGCGGCGCGTGCCGTGTACACGGCGACGTGGCACGATTACTGTGATCACCTGTTGAACCTGGAAGAGATGAGCGGCGATGGCGGCAAAACCTTTTTGACGAGCGCGATGGTCTTACGGGCGCATGAGGATCGGCATCATCCCGGAGCAATGTGTGCATCGCTTTCAATACCGTGGGGCGAGATTCACGGTGATCAGGACATAGGCGGCTATCATCTGGTGTGGCCGCGCGACCTGTGCCAGTCGGCAACGGGCGCGCTGGCCGCCGGTGTTGAGCGCCTTCCTCTGCGCGTTCTTCGCTATCTGGCTTCGATTCAGTTTGCGGATGGAGGCATGCCGCAAAACTGTTGGGTTGATGGCCGCCCGTACTGGACGGGAATTCAGCTTGACGAAGTTGCTTTCCCCCTCATCCTCGCGTGGCGTTTATATGACGCAGGGCTACTCGACGACTTTGATCCTTATCCGATGGTCAGGGCCGGAGCAGCTTATATCATCAAACGCGGCCCGGCCTCCCCGCAGGAGCGATGGGAAGAAGATGCGGGTATCTCTCCATCCACGCTTGCCGCAGAGATCGCCGCACTGGTCTGCGCCGCTGAGATAGCGAGCGCGCGCGGAGATGAACAGACAACAAGACTTTGTTTGAAAACGGCGGATTACTGGGCCGCAAATATCGAGCGATGGACATACACGACGCGCGGCACGCTTGGCGGTTGCAATGAATACTACGTGCGCCTCGACACGCTTGATCCTGAAACTCTTGAGACGGACGACGATCCGAACACAGGTGTCTTACATATCAACAACATCCCCGCCGAAGAATCCGGTTTTCCTGTTTACGATATTATTGACGGAGGTTTCCTCGAACTTGTTCGTTACGGCCTGCGCGCCGCCACGGACGAGCATATTCTCAACTCGCTCAAAGCGTATGATGCGACCCTCAAGGTCTTGACACCGTGCGGGCCTTCCTGGCGTCGTTACAATCATGATGGCTACGGGCAGAAAGCAAATGGTGATGCCTTTGATGGCGTGGGAGTCGGTCGCGCGTGGCCGCTGCTAACAGGAGAGCGGGCGCATTATGAGGTGGCTGCCGGTCATGATGTGAAGCAGTATATCAAAGCAATAGAATGTTTCGCGGGCGTAGGTGCGATGTTGCCCGAACAGGTATGGGATACAGCGGATATACCAGAGAAGCTGATGTACTGCGGACGCCCGACCGGCTCTGCGATGCCGCTGGTGTGGGCTCATGCGGAATATATCAGGCTCCTGCGCTCCGCGCGCGACGGCGCAGTCTTTGATCTGATTGCGCCTGTGCGCCAACGCTATGTTGAACGGGGTATCAAGAGCGATCTGCAAGTCTGGCTCTTTAATCACAAACTGCGCGCAGCCTCTGCGAACCGTCCACTGCGCATTGAGGTTAATGCGCGCGCACGGCTGCATTGGACGGCCAACGAGTGGGTGAGCGTGCGTGATACGGAGTTAGCGGAAGATGGACTGGATGTCTTTGCCTGCGAATTTGCGCCGGGAGAATTGAACGCGGGCGAAATCCTGAAGTTCACCTTTTACTGGATTGACGCCGGTCGCTGGGAAGGACGCGACTTCGTCATTGCGATTAATTGAAAAGGTTTTCGCGGGCGGCTGGTTCCGCTTTGATGCGAGGGGAAAGTGAAACAGGACGAATTTGTACTTTCCAACCTGTCAACGAAAGAGCCCCAGCAGCAGTGCTGAGGCTCTCTCGGTCTTTCTCATAGTGACTACGGAAACCCTTTCGAGTAGTGACTATGGGCCGAACCTGTGCCGATACTCCGGCGAGAAGATAAA
>JBKKAL010000108.1:0-6680 GCA_046714695.1 Pyrinomonadaceae bacterium | reverse complement strand
CTCCAACGCGATCTGCAAAGCGATATGCCGGACACGTTTGCCGCCAGGTACAGAAAGTGAAAGCATGCATGATGTGTTGATTATCGGCGCTGGCCCGGCCGGGTTGTCTGCGGCTCTGTGGTGCGATGAGCTTGGACTGGATACGCTCGTGCTTGAGCAGGCAAGCGAAACGGGAGGGCAGCTTTTACAAGTCTATAACGCAATCGGAAATTACCCCGGCGTGCGCGCCGCAAACGGTCTTGAGCTGCGCGACCTGTTTACAGCGCAGCTTGATGGCACGGATTTCGACCTGTGGACTGATGTGGAGATTGAGAGCGCAGATTTGCGCGCCCGCCGCGTTACGCTTCTGAGCGGCGAGCAACTTCAGGCGATCAGCATTATTATTGCGACGGGCGTGCGTCGCAGGCGGCTGGGCGTGCCCGGCGAAAAGGAGTTGATGGGGCGCGGCGTCGTCGAATCGGCGACGCGCGACCGCGACCGACTTGCCGGAAAGGATGTCTGCGTTGTCGGCGGCGGCGATGCGGCGGCGGAAAACGCGCTGATGCTGGCCGAGGTCTGCCCGACCGTCACGCTCGTTCACCGAGGGAAAAGCTTGCGTGCGCGGCGAGAGTTTACAGAGCGCCTCCAAGCAGATCATCGCGTGACAGTGTTTAAGGAATCAAACGTGCTGCGCATCATTGGCGAAGAGCAGGTCGAGGCCGTCGAGATTTTGCGACGCGGCGCGATCAAGCCTTTTCAGATGGCCGTCCGTGGAGTCCTGGTGCGTATAGGGGTTGAGCCCTGTTCGGAGCTGTTCCGCGATCAAATACATCTGGACGAGCGCGGATATATAGTCACGACGGGCGAGCAGGAAACGAGCATCGGAAATGTTTTCGCCGTCGGCGATGTTTCCAATCCGCTCGCGCCGACCATCAGCGGCGCTTGCGGCGCGGGCGCAACCGCCGCCAAAGTAATCGCCGCGCGTCTTAACCAGAGATGATTACGCTTTCTCCTTTTCTGATTTGATTTGAGCGATACCGTATGAGCTACGAGACGATTACGCCGAAGCAGTTGGAGGCGCGACGAAAGCGCGGCGAAAGATTACGACTTATTGATGTGCGCGAGCCCGTCGAGTACGAAATCGCCCGCATCGAGGATGCAGAGCTTTTACCTTTGAGCCGATTTAACGAGTGGGCTGGTACATTGAAAAATCCTGACGAGGAGATCGTCGTGATGTGCCATCACGGCATAAGAAGCGCGCAGGTCTGCGCCTTTCTCACACGTCAGGGATTCAAGCGACTCTACAATCTGACGGGCGGCATTGACCGATGGTCGCAGGAGGTTGACCCAAGCGTACCGCAATACTGAACGGGAAAGCATGGACGAGGAATGAGGACGATAAGTTGATGCATCCTTTATCATTCGTCATCTGATTTAATGAGCGAGACAGAACAAAACACGAATGAGCGCCCGGCCTATACGGACGAGCATGTAATGGCGTACCCGGAGGATTACATCGCCGGGATCGAGCTGTACAATGCGGGCGAGTTTCACGCGGCGCATGATGCCTGGGAATCCCGCTGGATGGATGATGTCGGCCCGTCGGAAAAGCTCTTCCTGCAAGCGATGATTCAATCCGCGGTCGCCTTTCATCACCTGGAGATCGGGCGACCTGGCGCGGCGCGGCGTATGTACCAGATGGCTAAAGAAAAGTTTGCGCGATTGAAGACGGATCGTTTTATGTCGCTTGACTTAGAGGATTACCAGGCGCAGCTTGATCGCTCGCTCTCCTGGCTGCTCGAAGCCGCAGATCCGCGAGAGCTTGTGCAACCGCAACTCGCCCCCCCCGTCATCCGTTTATTGCCCGAAGTCATGGAGTACGATTGATGAGCATTGAGATCGGAGAGGGACGAAGCGAACAGGTCGCCGAAGGATTCAGGCAGAGGGCGCGTGCCGTAGATAATAGCGCGCTTGTTGCCGCAATCGGCTACGTGCGTGTCCTTATGATGGCGTTATGGCTTGGCGCTGCGGTCTTTTTCAGCGCTGGAGTTGCGCCGAGCGTCTTTGCCGTGCTGCGCTCGTTTCATCTTTCAAATGCCAATGAGATCGCCGGCTCAATCGTCACGCGCACACTCTCGATTGTAAACACCGGCGGGTTTCTGATCGGCATATTGCTACTGATGAGCGCCTTTCTCTTCCGTCGCGCAGTGTCGCGCCGCGCGTTTCAAGCAGAGGTAATCTCGCTCCTTTTGGTAGCTATTACAACAGGCGTGGGCCAATGGGTTATCGCGGCGCAGATGGTGGGGCTTCGCTTGGAGATGGGCAGACCCGTTGACGAGGTGGCGCAGAGCGATCCGCTCCGTGTGGCTTTTAACAATCTTCACGGATATTCTGTCGGCGCTCTCTCGATAGGCATGCTCGCGGGGCTCGTCGCATTGCTGCTGATCGCGCGACGCGCGCGTGCAAATTCAGTGTAAAGGGGAGGGTGAAACTTCAGTGGAGACGATTGAGAGAATAGACGATTGGCGAGAGCGCTATGCGCGCTGGCAACAGGGAAGCGCGCCCGCTGGAAAAGATGGAATCGGCGACGATTACCCGTTTGTCGAGAACAAGCGAGCGCCATTCAGACCGCTGCGCTGTGCGCTGCCGATGCTCAACCTCGCCCTTGTTTCTTCGGCGGGTGCCTATATTGATGGCACTGAGCCCTTCGATGTGAATGCTCCGGACGGCGATCTCACGTTCCGCGAGATACCCAGGGAAGTCGAGGCCGAAGACCTGCGCTTTGCGGCGCGCGGTTATGACCCTTCGGCGGTCGAGCAGGACGCCAACTCTCAAGTTCCCGTCGAGCGCCTGGAAGAATTTGCCGGCAACGGCATTATCGGCCAGTTGAACTCGGTCTGGTGGAGCTTTAATGGATTCATTCCCGATGCAGCGCGTCTGATGGATACCTTAGTGCCCGGTCTTATCACGCGGATCAAGCGTTATGAAGCGCAGGCGGCGCTGCTTATCCCTGCGTCGCGCCTGTGTCATCAATCGGTCGCGCTGCTGGCGCGTGCTCTGGAACAGGAGGGCGTGCCGACGATCATGCTCGCCGTCGCCAGAGATACAGTTGAAGAAGTACGCCCGCCGCGCGCCGTTTATTACAACGGCGAATTCGGAAGCGTGTCGGGCCGTCCTCTCTGGCCTGAACACCAACGGCGCATACTGGACGAAACACTGCGGCTGTTAGAGCCTATGGATCAACCGACGGTTCACAAACTGGCCGTCGAACTGGAAACGCAGGTTCAAAAGTCGCGAGGCGAGAGGTAAGAAGCTGTTTGAAAAAGCCCCTGCGAGGAGCTACGAATTACTTTTTCAAATCGGTTCTGATTAATCAGAGATCAGTAAAAAGCTTTGAGCTTATCACTCACTGCTCATCACGACATTTTGCATGACGGTCGCAAGCGTTTCCGTGACCTGTGTAAAGTCGAAGGGTTTGCCGATCACGCCGTCTATCAGATCTTTTTCGCCCGGAGCAGGCGTGGTCTGTTTGCCGTAGCCTGTGACGAGCACGATGCTCGTCGAGGGCCAGCGACGGCGTATCTCGCGCGCCACTTCCCAACCATCCATCTCAGGCATTGAGAGGTCTGTAAAGACCAGATCGAAGCGTGTGAGGGCGAGCGCGTTCATGGCCTCCGATCCGCTTCTGGCCGTCACGACCTTGTGACCTAAGATCACGAGCATCTCGGCCAGCGTGTCGCGGACAAAATCTTCATCATCAACCACCAGCACGGAGAGCGCGGGGACTTCCGGCTTCTCTTCGCAATTCTCCACGCTCAATTCGGTCGGCGTGGCTGCCGGCAGGTCTATCTCGAAAGTCGCGCCGTGTCCGGTCTCCGATTCGACGCTGATCATTCCGTGGTGGCGCTCGATAATGCCATAGCTGACGGCCAGACCGAGCCCCGTCCCGTGCGCGCCCTTGGTCGTAAAGAATGGCTCGAAGATTCTCTCGCGCACATCCTCAGGGATGCCCGTGCCGGTATCTTTAAAGCGCAGGCGCAGGCGATGATCATCATCATCGCGCGCGCAACTGATCGAGAGATGCCCACCCGCAGGCATGGCATCCACCGCATTGACGATCAGGTTGACGAAGACCTCGCGCAGTTCCGATGCATTGCCCATCGTGTAATGTGCGGGCTCTGCCAGAAGCTCCACCTCATAGTTTAGACCACGCATGCGCGCCTCGTTTTCCCAGCGCGTGCGCGTGATCTCGACCGCGTCGTGAAGCAGGCCGCCTGCATCCAGCATCTCGAACTCTTTCTCCTCAGACTGGCGCGCAAAGGTCTGGATACGACGCACGGTGGCGGCGGCATCCTCTGCGGCGGTTTGAATGATGTCCAGATTGCGCGTCAGGGCTTCAGCGTGTACCTGGCGACGCATCAACTGCGCGCGCCCGAGGATGGCTGCGAGCGCGTTATTAAAATCATGCGCGACGCCCGATGCCAGTTGGCCCAGAGCGCGCAGCTTATCGGCCTGTGCTGCGCGGCGTTGATGCAGCTTATGCTCCGTAATATCGCGCGCAATGCCGAGCACCCCCGTCGTCTGTCCCTCGACGACGAGCGCCGCGTTGTAATAAAGCGCGTCACGCACTTCGCCATCGCGTGTCAGATAACGTACCTCGTAGGAGCGCGGTTCACCATTGAGAGCGCTCTCGAAATTCTCGCGCGCCATTTCCTGATCGGCCGGATGCAACATCTCCAGGTAGTGATGACCGATCAAATCCTCAGAACGATAACCGCTCGTTTCAGTGGATGCCGTGTTGAGCCACATGAAACGGCCCTTCGTGTCAATCGCGCAGATCGGATCACGTACACTCTCCAATATGTTCGTCAGCAAGGATTGTCGTTCACGCGCGACTGCCTCGACCTTGCGTAGCTCCGAGAGATCGCGTGCCGTGCAGACCGCGCCGACCGTGTTGCTATCGCTTTCGATGACGGGCTCGATCGTGACCAGCAGCGGGCGGTTGTAGCGTTCCGGAATGACTTCCAGCGTCACGCTGCGCCCTTCGCTGATACTCTTTTCGACGAGGCATACCTCTTCCGCTTCACCAGGTCGCAGAATATCGCAGCAGCGACGCCCAAGCATCAGGTGCGGCCATGTATCTTCCATCGCTGCGCCGGTGCGATTGACGCGGATCAGTCGCCCTTGATTGTCGAAGATGAAGATACCGTCGGACATCGCATTGAAGGTTGTTTCCCACTCCTTCTTCGCGCGCTTGGTGATCTCGAATAGCTCGGCCTGTGCGATGCCGGTCGCGAGCTGCGCTCCAACGGCATCCACGAGCGCCACTTCGTCCTCCGTCCAGTGCCTGACGCGATCCGTCTGGTGAATGCAGAGAGCGCCGCGAAAACGACCGTTGACAACCAGAGGACAGTCTATTTTGGAGCGCACGCCGACCAGCTCCGCCCGTGTGCGTACATAAGAGTTCAGCTCCACGGGGCCGCCCGCATACTGGCGCGCGTCGTTGATCACAATCGGCTGAGTCGAATACATCAGTCGCTGGCCTACGGGGTCGTTATAGCTCACGTCTATGTGACGAATGCTGGAAGCGTTGGGGGCGACGTATTCATGCTCGACGGGCGAGCGGTCGCGGTTCGGGTCGTAAAGATGCAGGTGAACGCGCGAAGCGTTAAGGGCGAGGCCCAGCTCGCGCGTCGCCGTGCTGAGAACTTCCGGCAGGCTGAGCGAAGCGCGGATGGCGAGGCTCAGGCGATTGATGAGAGCTTCGCGCGAAGAGGTCGCTTCGGCCCTCTGATAAAGCTCTGCGTGACGAATAGCGATTCCGGTCTGGTCTGCCGCGGCCATCGCAAGCGCGATGTCTTCATCCGACCATTGGCGTGTGCTGTGGATAGTCGAGATCGCAAAAACCGCCGGCATATCCTCGCCCACCTTGATCGCTACATACATCAGCGAGCGAATACCGCGCGCGCGCAGGACGCGATTATAAATCTCGCTGATGCGCTCATCCGTCGCCGGGTCATCGAAGGTCAATGCACCGTGCTCGCGAATGCCTGCGATCACGTCAGCGAACTGCGAGAGATCGTAATCGAGCGCCGCCGGAGGAACCCCCGGCGCATTGTACTCCGCCACGTAACGCGCCAGTCCTGCTTCGATATCAAATCTGAACAGAGAGCAGCGATCAACATTCAGATGCTCGCCCAGTTCTTCGACCGCCGAGCGAAAAACCTCCGCCGGGTCGAGCGAGTGACGAACAGCACCTGAGATACGATTAATAAGCGCCTCGCGTTTGACCTGTTGGGCCAACACCCGCTCGGCGCGCTTGCGCTCCGTTACATCGCGGCCGATGCCCTGCACGCCGACGGGCTTGCCGTCCCTGTAGATCAACCGCGTACTGACTTCCAGAGCTACAAGGTGTCCGTCCTTGGCGTTGATGTCCAATTCGTAAACGGTCGAGACATCCTCGCTCGTCTTGCGTGCGATCATCCTGCGCGCCTTCTCCAACTGATCGGGCACGACCACCTGCGCGATGTTCATTCGCACGGCCTCGTCGCGCGTGTAGCCTGTGATGCGCTCACCAGCTTTGTTGAGCGAGGTGAATCTCCCCTGCAGGTCGTGCGTATAGATGAGATCGTTGGCATTCTCGAAGAGATCGCGATAACGCTTCTCGTTCTCTCTAAGAGCTTCCTCGGCCTGCCTGCGCT
>JBKKAL010000107.1:0-21101 GCA_046714695.1 Pyrinomonadaceae bacterium | reverse complement strand
TCAACACCAGTGCAGTTCAATCGCTCGCAAGCTCAACGGGCGGCCACGCAAACGGCTCGGCTTCAAGACGCCGCTGGAGTGTTACTATGAATCTTAGTCAGTGTTGCACTTCAAACTTGATGTCAGGGTGGCTCGCCGCGCCCGGTTAATTCGGGCGTTAGATGCTTCGCCTTCGTTTCTTGTGATAGGATGATGTTGAGGTGATGACGATGACTTTTACAGTTGAATATGAGCAAGAAGACGATGGACGCTGGCTCGCAGAAGTTCTTGAAATGCCGGGTGTCTTAGCTTATGGTCAATCCTCTGATGAGGCTATCGCTAAAGCTCAAGCTCTAGCGCTCCGCGTGCTCGCAGACCGACTTGAACATGGGGAGAGTGCTCACGAATTTGTGAACATCTCTTTTGCTGCGGCATGAGTCAGTGGTCATCCACCAAAGCCAGGCGTGTCCTCGCGGCCCTTCTCCGCATTGGGTGGAGCATCAAACGTGAATCTAGCTCTCATAAAATCCTCTCACGTTCCGGCTGGTCTGACGTAGTATTCGCCTTTCATGATAAAGAAGAGATTGGCCCGAAAATGCTTGCCCGTATCGCAAAGAATACAGGACTCAGGCCGGAAGATTTGTAATTGAATGGTTTCTTGTGCGGGCAGCCCAACAACTCATTGAATCGGAGCGCTAATAGCGCGGCTTTCATTCGCAAGACCTCGTGCTTGATACACTGAATGCGCGCCCGGTTAATTCGGGCGTTGGATTGCTTGTGCTATGGTCAGTATGAAGCACATCATCATCATCATTATCGTGTCAGTCACATTATTAGCTCCTTGCGTGAGTAACGCGCAACAAATTTCGAACTCTCAAAAGATCGCTGCCGCCGAACGGGCTTGGAAAATCTTCTTCCCTCGCTTTCGTGCTGCCGTGAAGAGACGAGACCGCGCCGCTCTGAGGAAGATGATGGTGCCTGTGTTTTTGTACTCCTTTGGCGGTAATCTTGACCGTGACGAAGCCCTTGTATATCTGGATAGCTCCGACGCGCGGGCGTGGGAAGCCTTCGCTAAAGTGCTTGCTAAGGGAGCGGTTAGTTCGAACAGAGCCATGTCCCGTATTGCGGAGAATCCTGTCCTAAGCAGGATTGCTCCACCATCAGCTCGCAGGAGGGGCTACGTAGCCTGGCGAGCAATATTTGAGTTTGGCGAAGATGGGCGCTGGTACTGCACAGCTTTCGTGCAAGGAGATTAAGGGTGTGGTAGATCGTGGCCCGCAATCCAACAAGTCATTGGAGCGGACGCGCAATAAGCGGGCTTCTTATGCAAGGTTTGAATGTTATAAAGGTTCGTGCGCGCCGCTCAATTCCGGCGTTAGGCTGCTTTCTCATCGGAGAAGGGGGTTATCAAAATAAATATCGTCAATCCGCTATCCTTCCAAAAGTGTTCACTATGAGACGCGAATATCACGAACAATTGAGAAAAGAGTTTGACCGTCAAGTCAACAACTTACTTCAAAAAGGATATCCTGAAGCCGCGGGCGTATTGGCCGAGGAATTTTTGAAGCACATCGAACCGCTCAAAGAGAGAATTGAGGAACTTGCTCCGACTGAGATAGATGTAGAGAATGGTCAACTCCCATTTGTTATTGTGATCAAACGCGACTTCGTGCCCGCAGAAAAAGCAATGTCGCTTGTAGAGCGTGAAGGCAAAAAAGGAACCACCAAGATGTATCCGCGCGAGCCAAACGACTTCAAAATCATTGATGGGGTGAGTATTCCAAACGGCCTGGCATATCTTTTAGTAGATATCGACAGGGGTAAAGGGAGCATCAACATTACTCCTAGTGAGGCCCTCAAAATGATAAAAAATGAGAACCGCTCTCCGCTCACCATAGATGAAGGCGTTGCTATTGTTACCCAGTGCCCAGGATTCTTGATAAAAAACAACTGTTTTTCTTTACTTGCATCTCGCTATAGCGGGGACAAGCGAGTTCCAGCCATTTGGATTAATAATGAAAGAAGGTCAAATCTCGGCTGGTGTTGGGATGGGAATCCACATACATGGCTAGGTTCTGCGTCCTGCGGTAATAGAATCTGACCAGCGCTTCTGGTACATAGTTAAGTTGAACGACAAAGCATTCACAAAACAGTCGAGTCGAACGTCACGAAGCGAAGCAAAGTTAAATCCTAACTTGAATACGCATGTCGGGAGGGCAGCACAACAACTCATTCAACCCGACGCCTCAAGAGCATCCCTTTATCGTCGTCCTTTCCTCCTTACTATTTTCGTCTCGCCTTTCTATTCAGGGCTTCGGCGCACGTTTGTCTGTGGGCACGGCGCGGGGAATGTCGCCGTCATCTAAAACGAGCGGAGCGTCAGGCGAGGTTTGCGGCTGAAGCTTGGGCTTGCCGCGCAGCGCTGGTGGAAGTCTGGGGCGCGGAATACTGACGGTGGCAAGACCATCCATGCGCTTGAGGATCGCGCCGCCCCGCCCCGCCACCCAGAGGTCTGTGCCGCCGCGATAGGCGACCGCAAACAACGAGACTGAGGTGTGCGTCAGTTGCGGTTCCCATGTTTCGCCGCCATTCCGTGTGCGCAGGACGCGCCCCTGCTCACCGGAGACGAGGGCGTCTTCGCGCCCCGCCACACCGACGGCGAAAAGATTCGTGTCAATCCCGCTCTCCTGATCCTTCCACGTTGCGCCGCCGTCATCCGTGCGCAGAATAATTCCTTTCGCGCCGACAGCGTAGCCGCGCTGCGCATCGGCGAAGTCCACCGCGTAGAGCCATTCTTTCAAGTTCGCATCGACGAATTGCCATGTCTCGCCGCCGTTCTCTGTGCGCAGGATAGTGCCCTGCGAGCCGACCGCGACGCCGTGCTTATCGTCTGTAAAATGTACGTCTTCGAGCCATGAGAGAGTGTTTGTGACCTGCAAATGCCATGTCTCGCCGCCGTCGTTTGTATGAAGCATAGTTCCGCGCGCGCCGGCGATCCAGCCCTGCTTTGGCCCACTGAAATGGATGCCGAATAGATCATCCCTGGCCTCCGACTGTGAAGCCTCCCACGTCACGCCGCCCGTCACGGAATGAAGAATCGTCCCCTTTTCTCCGACCGTCCAGCCCTCCCTCTGGTTAAGAAATGTGACGCCATTCAGGCGAACAGTTATGCCGGATGGACGCACCGTCCAGTTTTTTCCGCCAGACCCTGTGTAGAGAATCTTGCCGCGCGCGCCGACAGCCCAGCCATGGTCGCCGTCCAGAAAAAAGATGTCCGCCAGATCATCGCGCCCGCCTTCGGTCAGGCGTCTCCACTGGAGACCGCCATCGTCTGTGCGCAGCACCAACCCGTCGTTCCCGGCGGCCCATCCCGTATAGCCGTCGGCGAAATAAACCGTCACGAGTCGCGGGTTCGTGCGCACATTAACGGTGAGCCATGTGTTGCCGCCATCGGCTGTCGTCAAAACGACCCCGCCATCGCCCGCCGCCCATCCATGCTTCTTATCCGGAAAATATATGCTGAACAGATCGGTGTTCGTAAAAGCGTTGACCGGCGTCCACGTCATACCGCCATCGTTAGTGCGAAGGATGCGGCCTTTGTAGCCGACCGCAACAGCGCGTGCCGCAGAGATAAAGGCGATGCTGGTAAGCGGAAACTCACCCAGACCAGCATGTTGCTTCCAGTGCTTGCCGCCATCGTCTGTCGAAAGCAGCGTCCCGCGATCACCGACCGCAGCGCCTCTGTCCTTACTAAAAAAAGCGACAGAGTAAAGATGTGTTTTTACTTCGCTCGCCTGAACGGCCCATGTTGCGCCGCCGTCGAAGGTCGTGGCGATAACTCCGTATGTACCAACGGCCCAGCCGCGCCTGGGGTCTTCGGGGGCGAAAGTGACGGCATATAGATGATCCTTTATGCCGGTCTTCTGAAGCGTCCACTTCGCGCCGCCGTTGTCGGTCACGAGGACGACGCCGCGCGCTCCGACCGCGACCGCATGCTGACTGTCTTTGACGTACAGGCCGTAGAGCGTAGTGGTCGAGGGAGATTTTTGTTGTTCCCACTCAAAGCCGCCGCTTTCCGTGTGCAGAATTGTCCCATCCGAGCCGACGGCCCATCCCGTCTCTTTATCTTCGGCGAAACGTATGGCGTAAATGGTATTGCCCTGCGGCAGAGGGTTCTGCCACTGCCAGCCGCGCGGTGACTGCGCGCTCGCGCTCGCGCAGGCTGAGAGACTGATAAGAGCCGCGCAGAACAGAAACACAGCGGCCGTCGAGCCGCTTCTTAAAGCGGAAGGGAAACGAACGTGAGTCGAATTTAAGATTAGCGCAAACACCTAATTGTACTTCGGCAGACTTGAATCGTGAGGCTCTCAAAAGAAGGTCTCACATGGTCGTGAAGCGAAGATTATAAAGGCGACGGAGAACGAAAGCTAATCGCCAAAGCATCTGGCCGCTTTTACCAGTCAAGGTACAGGTGCGCCTGTGTCTTCACTCCATCACCTCGACCGTTCCGACACGATCAACAGCGTCTCTGAGCACGCTCTCGTCAACGCGGCCCAGCGCGGCGATGCGGCGTGCGGCGCGGTCTGCGGCCTCCTGTATGACGTGCCCGGCGTGTCCTTTGGCCCACTCCCAATTGATCTCATGCGCGCTCGCGGCATTGTCCAGTCGCGCCCACCAATCCGGGTTAGACTTGCGGCGAAAGCGACCAGACATCGTCTCGACGACATAGCGCGAGTCCGTCACGAGCCGCACACGGCAGGGCTCGCGCAAGGCTTCGAGGCCGAGCGCGGCGGCCGCAATCTCCGCCTGCTGGTTTGTCGCTACACCCAGATAAGTGCCGACCGCGCGCCACAGCCCGCGATAGCCAAGCAGCGCAACGGCCGCCGCGCGCGTCACAGTCTGACCGTTACCGAGGCTCGATCCGTCGCAAAAGATCGTTACGTCCTTGGAGGGATGAGGGATAAGGGATGCGGGTTGGGTCACAGAATCTTTATCATTCATCCCTCCGCCCTCACCTCTTCGTTATTGCGCCCGATGTGTATATGGTGATCTACGGATTCCTCGAACGTATCGTCGTGCGAGATGACGAAGAGTTGATCGAAGTGACGAATCTGGCCGATCTGTTGTGCGAGACGTTCGCGGCGCTCGGCGTCCATGTTGACCGTCGGCTCGTCGAAGAAGGCTAGACGGATATCGGAGAGTTGCTTGAGGAGGGCGAGGCGGATGGACAGGGCTGCGGCCATCTGCTCGCCGCCCGATAGATTCTGGAAGGGACGCTCATGACCTTCCTCTTCGAGAATGATCTCGTATTCGCGCGACCAACGCAGAGCGCGCCCGGCATCTCCCGTAATCTCGCGGAAAAGTTGATTGGCCTCGATTGAAATGTTGTAAAGATAGCTCTCGGTGACGAGCGGCCCGGCCTTCTTGAGAGTATCGCGGATAAACTCCGTCGCTTCGTTCAAGCTTTCGAGCTTTTCCTTGGCGCGAAATTCGTCGCGCATGCGATCACGCACCTCCGCGAGACGCGCGATCTCGGCTGTGAGCGACGACTCACTCAATTGCGCCGCTTCAAGCCCTGCCGAAGTGGCAGCGGCCCGCTCGCGTGCTGCCGCGAGCTGCGCTCTTTCATCCATATGACGCTCGTGATTGTAGCTGCGTGTCACCTTCTCATGCTGGCGACGCGCTTTTTCCGCTTCGCCGGTAATGCGGGCCGCCTCCTGCTCGGATTTTTCCAGCCCGGCTTGACGCGCGGGTAATGTGGCGGCCAGCGCCTCGCTCGCCAGATACACACGATGAGCAGGATCGGTCTCGTCACGCCGCTGGCGCGCCTCATTCCAGCGCGCATCAAGACCGCTGTATTGGGCCAACTGCTTATGGAGAGCCTGCGACTGCTTTTCGAGCGCGCCGAACGCGTCCGCAGCGCCCGCCAACTCGCTTCTTCGCGCCGCTTCGCTCTCAGCCTCCGCGCGCAGACTATGTGCGCGCCCGCGCGGATCATTCAGCACGCGAAGCCTCGCTTCCGTTTCTTCGATCTCCTTTTCAAGAGTCGCGACCGCCTCGGCGGCAGCGGCGACACCGGCGCGCTCATCCTTCTTGCGCTTGCCCTCCTGCTCGATCTCCTGTAAGCGTTGCTGTAGCGGCTTGAGCTGCGCGTAATTGAGCGCCGATTCGCGCAGCAATATCAACTCGCCGTCAATGCCGGAGAGCTGTGCCCGCAACTCGTTGAGGCGTTGGCGCCCCGTAGGTGGAAGCGACGCGATCTCGCCATCGAGACGTACAAGCAGGCGGTCGCGCTCACCCAGCAATAGACGCGCGCTCGTCGTTTGCGCGCGCACGCTCTCAAGTTTGGAAAAATACTTTTCCGCCTCGCGCCCCTCGCGCACAGCAAGGCTTAGACCCACGCGCTCTTTTTCCAGCACGCTCAATTGCGCCGTGTTCGTCGCGTAATGATCCTTAAAATAATCTTCGAGCGTCTGATCCTCGCCGATATTCAGACATCTCTCTGAAAGGATCGGGCAGAGACCATGCTTGACCTCGGCATGAAACTTTTCGTCGCGCGCGATCTCGGCCCTGAGGTGAGCGAGTTGTTCCGTCAGCTCGCTTTCGCGCATAACCAATTGCGGAACTTCGGCAGCCCTGGCCGCACGGCCTTCGAGCGCGCCCGTCTCCTTTTCAAAGGCCGCGATCTCGCGTCGTAAACGCTCGGCCTCGCGCGCCGCGTCCGTCCTCTGGCTCGACAGATGCTTAAGGCTCGTCGCGGCCCTCTCGGCCTGGCTGAGGCTTGTCTCGACGTGCAGTCGCTCGCTTTCAAGCGCGGCGAGCCGCACCTCTGCGTCGCGCCCCTTCTCCGCTTCCCGTGTGCGCTCTTTGATCTGAACGTGCATCGCGCGCAGCTCTTTGAGTTCGGCATCGAGCTTGGTGAGGCTTGCGCGTGCGCTCAAGGCTTCGGCTCTCAGGTCGCGCAGGCGCTCGCGCTCGCGCTCCAATTCCTCCTGCACATTTACGTCTGCGGCGAGCGCCGCGACCGAAGTCCTCGCTTCGACGGCCCGCACGACCGCTTCTTCCAGACGCCGCACATGGCCTTTGGCCTCGGCCATGAGGCGCGCAGCGCTTTCATCTTCACTGCGCAGCTTATCGCGGGCTTCGCGCTCGGTTTCCAGACTCCTGAGTTGCTCAAGAGCTTTAAGATGCGTCAGGTGATCATTCTCGGCAGCGCGCAGACGCTCCAGTGCAGCGGCAGCGGCATCCCGCTCCGCGCGCAGGTCGCCTAAGCGGCGCGAGACGGCGTCGCGTTCGACTTCCAGCCTGTCGGCAAGAGAGCGCGTTTCGCCGACGCGCAGCTCGGCCTTGTCCATCTGCGCGACCATCTCGACGCGACCGGCGATTTCTCGCTCCAGCTCTTCGAGCACAGCCGCAAGCTCACGCGCGCGCGCCGCGATCCCTTCGTGCTCTGCGACCAATTCATCGTAGCGCGCAAGCTGGCCCTCTGCTCCGGCTATTCGCTCGCGAACCTTTGCCGTGCGCTCTCGTATCAAATGAACTGTGTCGAGCAGACGCTCGGCCCCGTCACGATACTCTTCAACTTTGAGCAGGCGATCAAAGGCGGCCTTGCGCGCGTTCGGCGCGAGCAGGAACTCGGCTGTAAAAGAGCCCTGCGGCACTCCGATGGCCGAGCGAAACAGCGCTTTCAAATCCGTGCCCGGCTCGATCCCCAGATGTAATCTAAGTGTGGCCCCAACGTCCGTCTTCTTCTCCGCAAGTCGTATGTTCAAGCCATTGTCGAAGACGTAGTAGCCCTGTGCCGTGTCTCTATAGACGGTGTACAGTCGCTCGTCCAGGTCGCTCTCAAACGTGACGCGCACGCTCCCGCGCTTCGCTCCGCGCCGAAGGAAATCATCTTTGCTGTATTCGAGCGTGTCGAAGAGCGCCCACGCGATGGCTTCAAGGATCGTCGTCTTGCCAGCGCCGTTCTCGCCCGTGATCGCGGTCGTGCCGCGCGCGAAGGTGAAGACGCGGTGCTCGTAGGATTTTATGTTTTCGAGTTCGACCCGTGTAACGTGCATCGCCTGTTTTAAGATTGGTTGATTTTAGATTTGCCTGTCCATTGAGGCTGCTTATAAGCAGTATCAGAATCACAAGCCATTTGACCGGACAAGCGTACCATGATTCGAGCGTTTGCTCTAATTAACACGGGCAATGGTAGTGGGTCGGATTGAGGGTAGTGAGGATGGTTAACTCACCACAGAGAACAAGACTCAAGCCTCCGTGCTTCCTCCGTCTCCTGCGGTGCCTCTGTGGTGAATCGCCTTCACTCCTTAGGCTCAATCCGACCCACTACCCGGCAATCGAAACCTTCTTAACTCTTCCCGCGCGGAAGAGCGCAGACGAGAGCTATCGGCCCCAGAAGCATCAGCCACATGGCTGCCGTCAGGCCGTAACGACCGGCAATTATTCCAAGCCCGAGCGGCGTCAAAGCGCCGACCAGACCGGCGACGTTCGCCACGGCCAGTACTGTCCCGCTCTGTCCCGGCATGGTTTTGTAAAGCTGCGCTTTGAGGATCGAATACCAACCGGCGTTTGCGAAACCGAGCAGGCCAAGGACGAGCAGTTTCATCAACACACCGGGCACGAGCAGAAACGCGATAAAGAGAGCAGCGACGACGAGCGCGCTATAACGCAAATATCGAAGGCCACGCACGCGCTCCAACAAGCGTATAAGCAGCGCGTAGCCGGGCAGACTCGCGCACGTCCAGACGAAGACGCCGAGGCCTGCCTGCGTCTCGCTCACGTGGGCAATATCAACAAGATAGAGCGCAAGATAACCTTTCAGACCATCCACCGTCAGGTCTGCGAATTCGAGCAGCATGACCCAGCGCCAGACCTCGCGCCGTTTAAGCGCGCCGAGCGCGTCGCGCACGCCATTCATAAGTGCTGGGCTTTCTGTCTGCTCGGTGGACGTTGTTGTTTTTGTTAGCGGGAAACGCCACGCGGCAGCGATGAGCGCCAGCGTCAATAGCAAAAGGGCGATGTGAAGACTGCGCCAGCCCAGCCCCAGAAGAAGAAAGGCCGCGAGCGCGAGTGGGCCAATGACGTTTCCCAGAGAGCCGGAGAATTCCTAACGCGTCATGTTCTGTTCCTGGCGCGATTGATCCGAGTCCATCAAAACAGCCTGAGAGAGACTGACAAACATGCCCGATGCCGGATTCATAAGTATGAAAGCGGCGAGCAAAAGCGAAAAACTATGACTTGTAGCCGTAAGCAGTAGCGCCGTGGCGAAGAACATGCCGCCCATCAGAATCAGGACTCGACGTTTCCAGATGTCGCTGAGGATAGCTATGGGCGGCTCGATCAGATTCCCAATAACGTTCGGCACGCTCAAGAGTATGCCGACCTGCGTGTAAGAGAGTTGTAGATCGTCACGAATCAGCGGCCACGCCGCTTCACGCGTGCCGAAGACCAACTCGTCCAGAAACTCTATGGCAAGCAGGATAAGGACAAATGAGCGCAGGTTTACGCCCGCGCTGCCTGTGAAATGTAGCGTCGGATCAGCAGTTTTTAGTTTGAGCATTGAATGATTCCTCTTTTCTCGGAGCTTGTGAAACGCTTTCGGGTGATGAAAAGCGCTCTCCGAGGAGGAGGAATCACTGTGCGGGCAGAGTAGTACCGTCGTCGGCGTGAACGAGCCGACCCTGTAATCTGCGAGTTATTGTAGGAGGAAGCTTACCAGGGAGGAAAAGTTACTTCGTAATTCATGCTTATAGCCTCGCTTAAAAATTTTTATCGCCTGTCGAGGGTGATATTTTACTCATTTATTTCGAGCACGACAAGAAAAGCTTTTGGAAATTATCTCTACCCGGCCCGGCCCAAACATTGAGCGCGCATTTAGACTATTACAAATCTTCCACACGCAACTGAGTATCGGCATTCTTCCATGCCGTCTTGAATTCCTTCTCGATCATCTGTGCGTCGTACTTTTTACCCTGAGCTTTAAGACTCTCCATAAGACCGAATAATGAGCGCCCGGAGCGCGGATTCTTTTCCAGGTCGGCGCGGAACACACGTTCGGCCTCCGCCGCTCGGCCACTCGAAAGAAGCACGCCGCCGAGTGTTTCTCTCGCGGGAAGAAACCATGCGGGCGGCTCATCGTAGGCTAAGGCATCCTGCATCTGGACGGCTGCCTGCAAAAGCTCGACGGCCGTTTTCTTATCCTGCCGGGCGAGGGCGATACGCGCGTCGAGCATCTTCTCTGCGATCTTGAGAAGGCTGCTGGCGCTGTTGAGACCCCAGGCGGAAGTTTCAGGAACGGCCTTGACAGCTTCAAGAAAAAAGCGCCGCTCCGTTTCAGCCTTCTCAAGTTTAGCGGTCGCCGCAAAGGCCATCGCACGCGACCAGAGCCAGGTGGAGCGAAGGCCGTGTGCGGCGGGCGCGGGCTCAGGCATCTTCAGCACGTCGTCCCATCGGCGAAAGCGCACGAGGACGAGCGGCGATGTGATGGCAAAGACTTCGAGCATCGGCGTTTCTCGCAGGTGCGGGTTGACGTTTTGTTCGAGTTGCAGCGCCGCACGCTTAGCCTCCGCGAATCTTCCCTCCATGCCGTGAGCGATGGCGAGAAAATGAACGTTGTGGTTGTAGTACATCATTAGGTAGAGATTCTCTACACCACGGCTCTTTAGATAGTTGCGGTCGGCCTCGGCGGCATCTGCATTGCTGCGCGCGGCGGCCTCGTAATCGCCTGTGCGCATGTAGACGTGCGCGGGCATGTGTACGATGTGACCGGCTGCGGGCATCAGCTCTTTAAGCTTCGGCGCGTAGGAGAGGGCTCGCTCCGGGTTCGGAGATGCTTCGATGGCATGAATGTAGTAATGAATCGCGCCCGGATGATTAGGGTTGCGACGCAGGACGGATTCCAGCACGGCGACGATCTCTAAAGTCCCTTCAGCCGGTTTCCCCTCATTGGTCCAAAGCTGCCACGGCCGCAGGTTCATCGCGCTCTCGGCGTAAAGCGTGGCGGCATCCAGATCGTCCGGATAACGCTTTATAAGCTCGCCCATCGCGTTCTTGTAATCAACCGCCAGTGCGCGCAGGTCTGCCTTCGGGTCAATCGAATATCTTTTCGCGAGCGCTTCGATAAGGGCGCGCTCGTTTTCCGGCGCTTTCGCCGATAGAGAGAGCGCCTTCTGCACTGCCTCGTATGCCGCCCTTTCGCGCTCCGGATCAACATCCAGATTGATATTTGGCCCAAGCGCGAGGGCGATTCCCCAGTGGGCCATGGCCAACAGAGGGTCCAACTCCGCCGCCCGCTTGAAGGAGCGTATGGCCTCCTCGTGATTGAAGGCGAAGACGAAGTTGAGCCCCTGGTTGAAGAAACGCTGCGCCTCAGCATTACTGGTCGAGACGGGATGATGATGCTCACCGAGACCCGCTACGAGAGAAACGGGTTTCTCCTGAGGAACGGTTTGCGCGCCGCCATGTTGCTGCGCGTACGAAATGTTGATGATTAATAGTAAGGATGCGAGGGTCGGGGTGAAATATCTCATTTCAAGTCCTCCTCGATAGTAGCGTTACTCGTTGACTTTCAAAACTGCGAGGAAAGCTTCCTGCGGAATCTCTACGCGGCCTACTTTCTTCATGCGCTTTTTGCCCTCTTTCTGCTTTTCCAAGAGCTTGCGCTTGCGGCTAATGTCGCCGCCGTAGCATTTGGCGATGACGTTTTTGCCGAGCGCCTTGACGGTTTCGCGTGCGACGACCTTGTTGCCGATGGCCGCCTGTATCGGCACTTCAAAGAGCTGGCGCGGGATGAGTTGTTTCATTTTTTCAGTAAGCGCGCGACCTTTGGCCTGCGACGTGGCGCGATGCAGGATGAGCGAGAGCGCGTCAACGGGCTCTCCCGCCACCAGCACGTCCAACTTGACCAGATCGCTCTCCCAGTGTCCGGCGAAATGATAATCGAGCGAAGCGTAGCCGCGCGAGACGGATTTCAGGCGATCATAAAAGTCCAGTACGATCTCGTTTAGAGGCAGCTCATAGGTGAGCATCACGCGATTGGAGGCGATGTACTCGAACTTTTTCTGAACGCCGCGCTTCTCTTCCAGCAGCGGAAGAATGCCGCCCAGATAATCGTCCGAGGTGAGAATCGTCGCTAAGATAACGGGCTCTTCGATCTTCACTATGTTGACGGGGTCGGGCATCCTGGCGGGGGAATCAATCTCTCGCCTCTCGCCGTCCGTGGTCGTGACTATGTAACGCACGCCCGGAGCGGTCGTGATTAGATTAAGATTGAATTCGCGCTCAAGCCGCTCCTGCACAATTTCCATGTGCAGCAGTCCCAGAAAGCCGCAGCGAAAACCGAAGCCGAGAGCGGTGGAAGATTCCGGCTCGTAGAAAAAAGAGGCGTCATTCAGGCGCAGCTTGTCGAGCGCGTCTCGCAATTCTTCATACTGGTTCGTATCGATAGGATAAAGCCCGGCGAAGACCATCGGCTTGATCTCCTGAAAACCGGGGAAAGGCTCAAGAGTCGGGCGCGCGGCCTCCGTGATCGTATCGCCGATCTGAACATCCGCGACCTCTTTGATGGACGCGGTGAGAAACCCCACCTCGCCGATGCCGAGGGCGGCAATCGGCGTCGGGCGCGGACGATTTACACCAAGAGTCTCCACCTGATAGTCGCGACCCGTATTGAAGAAACGAATCTTCATGCCAGTCTTGATCGAGCCGTCAATCACACGGAAGAGAACGATCACGCCCCTGTATGAGTCGTACCACGAATCGAAAATGAGGGCTTTGAGCGGCGCGGCAGCATCGCCCTTGGGCGGTGGCACATCGCGCACGATGGCTTCTAAAACTTCGTGAACGCCAATACCGGTCTTGGCGCTCGTCAGCACGGCGTTATGAGTTTCTAAACCGATGACGTGCTCGATCTGCTCAAGCGCCTTATCGGGCTCTGCGCCGGGCAAATCTATTTTGTTGATGACCGGGATCAGCTCCAGGTTGTTGTCAATCGCGAGGTAAGTATTCGCCAGCGTCTGCGCCTCGACACCCTGAGATGCATCAACGACGAGCAGTGCGCCCTCGCATGCGGAAAGCGAACGCGAAACCTCGTAAGAAAAATCCACATGCCCCGGCGTGTCTATCAGATTAAGCACATAACTTTGGCCGTCATCCGCCGTGTAATCGAGCCGCACCGCGTGGGATTTGATAGTAATGCCGCGCTCGCGCTCCAGATCCATGTTATCCAGCACCTGCGCAGACATATCGCGCCCCGTCACTGCGCCCGTCTGTTCAAGCAACCTGTCGGCAAGCGTGGACTTGCCGTGATCAATATGCGCGATGATCGAGAAATTTCGTATGCGTTGGGGATTCATCATTAAAGTAGTCAGTAATCAGTAGTCAGCAGTCAGTCAAAAGCTTTTACTGAAAACTGATTGCTGACTGCCGACTACTTCTAACATAACAAAACGGGCGCGAAACCGCACGCGCGCGCTCGTCGGGCGGTGGTCGCGTTTTGTTTTACGTATGCAGTCTCGCTCGATTTGCCCTAAGATGCGTAGCGCGTCCATACATCAGGCGCGCGAAGAGAGGAGAGCTGTAAAAGCTACTTAATCGAAATCCCGGTTTGATCATTTCGCCAGAGGAGCAGCTTCTCTTTTCTTACAGGCCCACGGATTCTGAATTCTGAAGTTATGCGACCGATTAGCAAGTCAATACAGGAGTACGGGCGTGGCATCATCGGCGGGCTGCTGTTCAGCCTGCCGCTGCTTTACACGATGGAAGTCTGGTGGGCTGGCTTCAGCGCACATCCGTTTCAACTGATTATCTACGTGCTGGCAACTTTCGCTCTGCTACTTGGCTACAACTATTTCGCTGGAATCCGTCACGACGCCAACTGGACGGAGGTGGCAATAGATTCGGTCGAAGAGATGGGACTGGGATTGATGATCTCGGCAATTGCGCTCCTGCTGCTCGGACGCATCTCGCTTGATATGACGATGAGCGAGATTGTCGGCAAGATCACTATCGAAGCGATGACCGTAGCCATCGGCGTGTCCGTCGGTACGGCTCAACTTGGCGGCGAGGGCGCGGACGCCGACACGGGCGAGGGCGATAATCAAAGCAAGGGGGCGAGCGGCGATAAAAGCAGTTCTCAAACCGGACTTCACTTCGGCGGGCAGTTGGTGATCGCCTTTTGCGGCGCGGTGCTTTTTGCCGCCAACGTCGCTCCGACCGAAGAGATCATCGTGATCGCCTCTGAAATTTCTTCGTGGAATCTACTCGGCATCGCACTCATCTCAATTACGCTCGGCTCAATTATTCTCTTTTACCTGGATTTTACAGGCGCGCAGCAATTTGCTCCTGCGACGGGCGCAGCGGCGGTTATCATCGGCTCCGTCATTACTTATGCCATCGCGCTCGCGGCATCCGCGATGATCCTCTGGTTTTACGGGCGCTTCGACGGGCAGGCTCTCATCACCTGTCTGGCGCAAACCGTCGTGCTCGGAGTGGCGGCCACGTTCGGGGCATCCGCCGGAAGATTTCTCTTACAAACAAAATGAAGAAAAATAAGCTGCAAAAGAACTGGTTCGAGTGGATCGTCTTCGGCGTCGGCCTCTTGCTCGTCGTCTCAACGCTCTCATACCTCGCTTACGATGCCGCGACGCTCGGCGATGCGCCGCCCAGCATAGAAGTCCGCACGGGCGACACTCTTCAGCGCCCGCATAATTTTATCGTCCCCGTCACGCTCGTCAATCACGGAGACCAGACGGCGGAAGGCGTGATGGTTGAGGTCACACTTGAGAGCGGAGGAGAGGAGAAGGAGCGCGCAGAATTTACTGTCCCCTTCCTGCCGCGTCGCTCGACGCGCGAAGGCTGGGTCGCTTTTCAAACAGACCCGCGCACAGTTCAGCAGCTCAAGGCGCGTGTGCTCGGGTACGAAAAGCCCTGAAAGAAGGAAAGTCAGGATACAGGAAGGGCAAAGATAAAGGGCGGCAAAAAAAACTTAGCGCGTCGCTTTCATCCATTCGATGCAGCGTCGTAGATGCGAGCGCATCACTTCACTTCCCTCTCGATGAATACGACCGTGACCGGGCAGCACCCACTCGAAATCGTAACCGAGGAGCTTCTCCATAGAGCGCGTCTGCTCAGGCCAGGAGTACCAGGCGACACTGCGAAATGCCGTAAGCCGCTCTCTCGTAGGCGACCATGCGAGATGATCGCCGGTGAAGAGGAATCTATTCTTGTAAAGCAGCACCAAAGACCCGCGCGTATGGCCGGGCACGGGAATCGCGATTAGATCATCATCGAGGCGCACTTCCCGTTCGCCCTCTATCACCTGCTCGATGCCGCGCCGCTCCGCTCCGTCCTTCGCGTGCATCACGCGACGGCAGCCATATTTTTTAGCGAAGGATGCGTGATCGGCGATGTCGTCCTGATGTGTGAGAAACATTAAACGGACTCCGCCCATCGCACTGATGCGTTTGACGAGCGGCCCGGCAAAGCGCGGCGAGTCAACCAGCACATTACCGCCCTCTTCTTCAGGGCGTAGGATCAGGTAGCTCCACGCGCCGAAGCTGGATTCAGCGGTGAAGCCGCAAAAATAAACGTTTTCTTCGATGAGGGAAGGGAAGGCGTCAATGCCTATGCGCATGTCATGCTTAAGGCTCGCGCCGATTGAGCCGGTCGGGCAGGCGACTAAGGACATCAGGGCGAGCCGCGTCTCTTCTTCCGTTTGAGGTTGACGATAAACGCTCGACTGTTCGCCGTGGTCGCGAAACGTAGCGGGCGCAATCTGGCGACACGCATCGCAATCTATGCAGGTCGCATCAACGAAAAAGTCGCCCTCGATGTTCTCCGGCAGGCGCTCAGCGTAATTAGCCATCAGGTTTGCACCTCGATCATCATAATGGCGCAAGGCGACTCAGGAGTTCAAGCGGCTGAGTAGGGTTCAAACTGACCCTCTACCTCTGGCGGCTGGCCGAATATCTCTCTACAGATCAAAGGTCTGCTGCCTTAATGCTTACGGCTTTTTGCTCTGCGGCGGCGGCGGCTCGTCCTGCATCTCTTCCGACTCGTCAACGTCTTCGATGATCCTGACATCCGTGCCGAACTTTTGATAACCGCGAAAGCGTATCTCGTTACGGCTCTGGATTGATTGATCATTATTATAGCGCGAGGTGAGCACGACTTCGGCGCGCGAGGGCAAAAGGTATCGCCGCTCGACAATCGTCACCCAGTCGTAATCTATCAGGCTCGCGGCGGCCGTCACGGGAAAAGAGGAGGGAATCTCCGTCGAGATGTTTTCCACGCGCAGCACCCTGTCCAATTCACGATCAATCCAGATTCTCCCGCGATAACCGGTGACCACCATATTCGTCTTCCCGGCTTTGATGCTCTGATGCGAGTTCTGCTTCTTGACCTCGAATTCATAGACGATGGTGCGGCGGCCACGGAGCAAATCCGTATCCACAGCTTGAAATTTCGCCTGGCTATCCTCCTTAAAGAGCGCCGCGAGCATTGAGACATACTCGCCCGTCGAGCTTGTTCCACCAACCTGCTCATAGCTCTGCCCCTCTTTCACCTCGGCGCTCGGCGGCAGGCCGTTGACGGCCAACACCTTGTACTCCTCTCCGATGTTGGCGCGAAAACTGACGGCGACGGTCAGACGATCAGAGACAACCCAGTTATTCGTCTCGCCCCTCGCATAGGATCGGGTAATCAACTGCTTGACGATAAAATCCGGCATCGCTTCAGAGGCGGCGAGCGTCACCACGCGCGTCCTCGAAAGAAGGTCGCGCGCCTCTGCTTCCGGCGGCAAAGCGGATGCCGACGGATTGACGCGACGACGCGCAGCCTCTTCCAGCGTCCGGCGCAGCAGAGCGTCGTTTCCGCTCTTGGAGGCGACGACCGAGCGCAATCCACTCGTCAGCTCAAACCCGATGCCGCGCCGTCTGATCTCTTCGACCAGCTCCTCTCTCTTTTCAGGATGCGCCGGAAGCTGTTGCACCATGCGCACCAGTTCCTGGCTCGTCAGCGGAGCGGCATTGCCGGGCTGTGCCCGTACATCTGTGAGACAGAGGCAGAGCACGAACACTGCCGAAAGCAATTTGATGAAACGAAGTTGAAACAATTGATACATCCCTTTATATAACCCGACGTTTATTCTCAGACGAGTACATGCAAGATGCTCTGAGCACGGCAGCCGGTTGTCCGGGGCTCACCCCTGGATGCGCTGGAAAAAGAGATGCGTGGGAAAGCCGTAAGCTTAACAAGAGCGAATCACAGGCAGAAATGCTCGACTGCGCGCGCGAGGATAGAGACGCATTGTTGAAGCTCCGCTACGGGAACGAACTCTCCCGTGCGATGCGCGACGCGTATGTCGCCGGGGCCGAGGACGACCGATTCCGCGCCTAGTTGCTGCATCTCCGGCGCTTCAGTGCCGAAGCTGATCGTTCCCGCCACCTTTCCGCTCGCCTCTTCGAGCAGGCGAACGAGCGTCGCGGAGGGTAGCGTCTCCATACCCTCATCTATGCGCGAGACGTTGATCTCGCAGTCGAAATCCGCATCAAGCTTGCGTTCATCTTCTATCTTAGCCCGCAGCAGGTCGAGCACATGCGCCCCCCCTTGTCCCGGAACGGGTCGCCATTCGAGGGTCAGCCGGCACTCCCCAGCAATGATGTTCTTGGCTGTTCCGCCCTTGATGAGACCAACATTGAGTGTCGTATAGGGCGGATCGAATTCATCGCGTCCCTCGGCTTTGAGAGCTTCCGCGATTCTTTCGAGATGACGGACGATACGCGCGGCGCGAAAGATGGCGGATGCGCCCAGCGCCGGGTACGCGCTGTGGCCCTCGCGCCCGCGTACAATAATCTCCGCCAGGCAGTAACCTTTACCTGCGCGTATTGGCTGCAAAGAGGTCGGCTCGCCAACGATGCTGTAGCGCGCACGGAGCGCGCGCGTCTCCGCCAGTCGTTTCGCGCCGAGACATCCAACCTCCTCGTCGGCGGTCAGGACTAGCGCAAGGGGTCTGCGCAATCTTTCAAGCTCGCATGCTTCGATGGCCGTGATGGCGGCGGCGATAAAGCCTTTTGTATCACATGCGCCGCGCCCGTAAAGTTTTCCGTCGCGCGGCGTGAGCGTCAACGCCTCCGTCCAATTTGCATCGTACGGCACGGTATCCGTGTGCCCGACGAGCGCCAGCTCAATCAACTCATCATCCTTCGTTGTGCGCGGCGCGACCGCTATCAGATTGATTTTTTTCACGCCCTGCTCGTCCACATACGGCAGGAGACGGGCGCACATTCCTAATCTTTCACAATGCGCCGCGATAAAGCTGATTATCTCCACGTTTGAATTTGATGATACGGAGTTGATGGCGACCAGCTTCGCTAGCGTCTCTTCGACATTCATATTTCGTTTAAGCTCTACAATCTCTTTTGAAGTGCGGCGAATCTAGGTAGTATTCTATACGATGAAAATAATAATCAATCAAACGATTACCGAGCACAAGCTGTCGAAGAGCAATCCACAGCGCCGGAGCTAATCAATTAGAGAAGCTGCAAAGGCCGAATTGACGCGATAGCCCTGAAGCTGTTGCGCCTCTCCGCATTTATCGAATAACTCTAGCAGCCCGATGAAAGGCGGGTTAGAATGGTGGGGCTTTCCGCTCCCTTGAACCTGTTCCTTATTTTATACGCTGCTTAGATGAAACGCTGTCCTCAATGCAATCGAGCGGAGAATGATGACGCGCTCACCTTCTGTCGGGCGGACGGGACTCCTCTCGTCCGCGAATCCGGCTCGGTCAGGGAAGGAGCGGGGACGCTGAAGTTCGGTTCTGCCCCTGTTGCGGGTGACACTGAGACGCGCATCCTATCGCAAGCAGGAGCAGCTCACACAACCGACGAAACCATACAAAGACTTACCGCCCCGACGACCGTCTTAGACACGCATCGGGCTTCGGACGGCGCACGGGCGTTGAGTAAGCCGAAGGCTCGTCGGGCGGGCGTAATCATCGCAGCCCTAGCCCTGACGCTTGCCGGCTTTGCCTACTACTCTCTCTCACGGAAGAACGCTACGGTTATTGATTCGGTGGCGGTCTTGCCTTTCCAAAACGCGAGCGGCGACCCGAACCTCGAATACCTGTCGGACGGCGTGACGGAGAGCCTCATCAACAGCCTCTCTCAACTGCCCAACCTCGCGGTCAAAGCCCGCAGCACAGTCTTCCGCTACAAGGGAAAAGAGACAGACCCGCAGAAAGTCGGCGCGGACTTGAACGTGCAAGCCGTGCTGAGCGGGCGTCTGTCGCAGCGCGGCGACGGATTGTCGCTCAGCTTGGAGTTGGTAGACACGCGTACAGGCAATCAGATTTGGGGCGAGCAGTACAACCGTAAGCTGACTGACCTGGTAGCGTTGCAGAGTGATATTACACGTGACGTGTCAAACAAGCTGCGAATCGAATCGTCGGGCGCGGATGAGCCACGGGTGGTGAAGAGTTACACGGGGAATGCTGAAGCCTACCGACTTTATTTGCTAGGACGTTTCTACTGGAACAAGCGGACGGCGAAAGATTTGCAGAGGGCCGCCGACTATTTTCAACAGGCCGTCGCGATAGACCCGAACTACGCTCTGGCTTACACGGGTCTTGCCGATGCTTATGCGCTTCTCCCGACTTACGGCGGCACACCATCGCGTGAAGTGTTGCCTAAAGCGCGGGAAGCGGCTTTGAAAGCCTTGTCGCTGAATAACCAATTAGCCGAAGCGCACATTTCGCTCGGACTCGTTCTGAATTTTTATGATTACGATTTCGCTGGGGCGGAGCGTGAGTTCAAAGCCGCAATCGAGTTAAATCCAAACAGCGCGAACGCGCATCAATTCTACGGCAATCTACTTGCTCAACTTGGCAGAGAATCGTCTGCCGATGCCGAATTGAGGCGGGCGTTGGAGCTTGAGCCGCTCTTGCTCACCAGCAACCGAATATACGGCATAGTCTTGCTCTACGCCCGGAAATATGATGAAGCCATCGCGCAACTCAAGAAGACTATCGAACTGGACGCCAATTTTGCACCGGCGCATGACAGCCTCGCCACAGTTTATTTTGCGAAAGGTAACTACGCCGAGAGCGTCGAAGAATTCGCTAAATTTCAAGAACTAGGCGGTGAACCCCAAAACGCTGTGGTGGTACGCGAAAGTTTCGCTCGTGGGGGCTGGCAGGGATTCTTGCGGGCTATGACCGGAGAACGTCGTCCAGCTAGTTTAAAGTCGTACAGGGCGGCCGTATTTCACACTGCACTTGGCGAACAGGATAGGGCGTTTGCCGAGCTAAACAAGGCATACGAAAACCGCGAATTCTTTATGATTCTGCTCAAAGTAGACCCGCGCCTCGACCCATTGCGCGACGACCCGCGCTTCGCTGACCTCATGCGGAAAGTCGGACTCCCACAGTAGACTATAAGGCTGGATTTATCCTTGACCCCAACACTCCTATTGTCTTTTATTCGGGCGATCATCCAAAGCGACTACAAGAAGAAACAAGCTGTGACATACAGGGCTATGTGATGAAGCCGAATCTGGATACTCTGCCAAAAGTAATAGAACATGCGCTCAAGGCCGCGTAAGCAGCGTTCTCAATAAGAGTCTAAGATTTTGTGCAGCATCTTTTCCAAACGCTCGAAATTAATAGGCTTAGTCAGGTATTCGTTACACCCTGCATTGAAGGCTGACTCTTGCACTCCATCGCCGTCATGTGCCGTAATCGCTACAATCGGCACATCATTGCAGGAGTGTCTATATTCACGTATCTGCTTGGTAGCATCAAGGCCGTCCATAAGCGGCAAGTGTAAATCCATTAAAATCAGGTCGGGACACCGATGCTGGATAAGCGCCACGGCCTCTTTACCATTATCTGCTTCTACGACCCGGCATCCTTTTAACACTAAAAACTCCGTCAGAATGTTACGGGTGTCATCGGAATCTTCCACTACCATAATAGTCGGGTTGTTATCGAATGTCTTGGATTCAACATTGAAGTGCAACAGGTGATTGTTTGAAAAAGACCTGCTGCGGAGTTCTAAAGCCGAGCGTCTTACGCGGGCGCGTGTTAAGCCGCTGCATCACCTGCTCGACTTCCGCATCGG
>JBKKAL010000106.1:0-5747 GCA_046714695.1 Pyrinomonadaceae bacterium | reverse complement strand
CTGCCAGGGGCGGCAGCGTGTCGCCCCCGGCGCGAGCCGGGGGAGAGAGCGTAGTAATGAATTAACGCCCCTGCCGGGGGCGGCAGACGTTCACCGTTGAGCGTCTGCCGCCCCCTTCAGGGGCTCGTTGTCTTTGTGCGTAACTATTCCCAGGGCTGATGCCCTGGGCTAAAATCTTCCGCCCCTTTCAGGGGCTGCCAATTACTGTTTCAAACAGCATCTGAGATTCTTTACTTCACCTTTCATCCTTGCTCTTTTATCGCCTCGCCAAAAATCTCCAGCGCGACATCAACGTTTTCGCGTGTGAGAACGAGGGGCGGCGACCAGCGAATCGTGTTAGCGCCCGCGCCCAGAATGATCAGCCCGCGCTCGTAACAGGCGCGTTCCACGCGGTCGCGAAGCTCCGGGGCCGGTGTCATCGAATCACGGTCTTCGACGAACTCGACGCCGATCATCATGCCCATTCCGCGCACATCGCCGATGCAATCATGCTTCTGCATCAATTTACGCAGGCCGTCTTGAAGGTACTGGCCGACCTCCGCGCTGTTTTGGATCAACTCGCGTTCGAGCAGCTCGATGGTTTTTAGTGCGGCCGCGATGGCGACAGGATTACCGCCAAAGGTGGACGCGTGCGCGCCCGGTTTCCAATCCATCAAACCGGCACGAGCCACACATGCGCCGATGGGCATTCCTGAGCCGAGCCCTTTGGCGATGGTGATGATGTCCGGCTTCAGATCGTAATGCTCTGACGCGAACATCTTACCTGTGCGGCCCATCCCCGATTGCACTTCGTCAACGATGAGCATGATGCCATGCTCGTCGCAGATGCGGCGCAAGCCCTGCAAGAACTCCTTCGGCGCAGGGACATAACCGCCTTCGCCCTGTACGCACTCGATGACAATGCCTGCCACCTCTTCAGGCGGCGTCGTGGTCTTGAACAGGCGCTGCTCGATCCATTCGAGACAGGCTCGACTGACCTCACTCGCGTTTGATTGTTCTCCCGTGAAGGGATGGCGAAAAACGTTCGGGTAGGGCACGTGTACCACGTCGAGCGCCTGCCGCTTGAAGCCGCGACGCTGTGCCACTTTCGATGATGTCAGCGAGAGCGAGCCCAGTGTGCGGCCGTGAAAGCTATTAAAGAAGGCGATGAACTTCTCACGTCCGGTGGCGTGCATCGCAAGCTTGAGCGCGGTTTCGACGGCTTCCGTACCGCTGTTGGCGAAATGCGTGCGCGTCGGTGAGGGGACGGGCACGATCTCGTCGAGCTTCTGTGCCAGCTCAGGCATATGACGGTAATAATAGTCTGTGCCGCACATGTGTATCAGTTGAGCGGCCTGATCCTGTATGGCGCGCACGACCTCCGGGTGACAGTGGCCTGTCGAGCAAACGGCGACTCCGGCGTTGCAATCAAGAAACATATTGCCGTCAACGTCCTCGACCCAAACGCCATCGGCGCGCTCGACGACCAGTTCCCAGCCGGGGCGCGGGTACGACGGGGTGACGTATTTTTTATCAGCGGCGACGATCTCCTGCCCTTTGGGGCCGGGCAGCGCGGTTTTGATCTGCGGTCTCTTCGGCGGAGCAGCAGTGGTGGACATAATCTTTCTCCTTCTCACGGAAAATCAGGTGTGGTTTTAAAGGGTTGCGAGAATCGATGGATTGGGGCACTGCTTGGCTAGTCCGCGAAGAGATTGACGCGCGAGTCGAGCGGGCGAAAATTTGAAGGGTGAAAGTAAAACATAAAAAGCAGATGTCAGATGCCGGATGCTGGTAGCCGACCACTCTACTAATATCTAGCATCTAACATCTGACATCCGTTCCTGTCAACGTCTTTTCCAGCGCACGCCGTCCTTTGTGTCTTCGAGCGTGATGCCGCGCGTGATGAGTTGGTCGCGTATCTCATCTGCGCGCGCGAAGTCGCGGCGGCGTCGAGCCTCCTGACGTTCATCTATCAGGTATTGAATCTCCGCATCGAGCATCAAGGGCTGCTCATCACGAAAGATATTCAGCACGCTATTGAAACGATTGAGCAGATCGAGCAATTCTCGCTTGTTCTCTTCCAAAAGCGCATGATCACGAATCGCGGTGTTGATTTCGGGCGTCAGCTCGTGAAGGGCCGCGAGCGCAACCGACGTGTTGAAATCGTCGTCAAGACCGGCCTCGAACTTACTGAGCGCGCGCGCCGCCGTCTCGTGCAAGCGGTCATTGAGACCCGGCTCGACGCGTGCTTCCTTGAGGCGTGTGCGAAAGTCGTGAAGGCGCTCGACGATTGTCTCGGCTGCCCGCAGTGCTTCCAAAGTAAAGTTGAGTTGTTTGCGATAGGGCACGCTCAACAGAAAATAGCGAATAGCGGGGGGCGTGAACCCCAGCGCAACCAGATCGCGAAAGGTGTAGTAGTTACCCTTCGACTTGGACATGGATTCACCATCCACCTTCAAATGCTCGTAGTGAATCCAGTAGCGAGCGAACTGTTGATCGGTCGCGCCCTCGCTTTGCGCTATTTCGTTCTCGTGATGCGGAAAGACCAGATCAATCCCGCCCGTATGAATATCAAACGTCTCGCCAAGGTATTTCATGGACATCGCGGAGCATTCGATATGCCAGCCGGGACGCCCGCGCCCGAGCGTCGTATCCCATGCAGGCTCATCCGGTGACTCGGCCTTTTTCCAGAGGGCGAAATCGCGTGCATCTTCCTTCTCGTACTTGTCCGTATCAACGCGCTCGCTCGCGCCGCTGATGTTGCCCGCAAAGTTGATCTTCGAGAGCTTGCCGTATTCGGGAAACGAGCTGATGCGATAATAAACGGAGCCTTCGGATTCGTAAGCGTGCCCATGCTCGATAAGACGCTCAATGAGCGTCACCATCTCTTTGACGTGGCGGGTCGCGCGCGGCACAATATCGGGTCGCTCCAGACCCAGTTCGTCGAAATCCTCCCACAGCGCCTCTATATAACGGGCCGTATATTCGTCAATCGTCACGCCAGCACTTTGCGAGAGCGCGATGATACGGTCTTCTATGTCCGTGATGTTCATCACGTGTGTGAGCTTGTACCCTTTGAACTTGAAGTAGCGGCGCACTATGTCCGTCAGGATAAATGAGCGGAAGTTGCCGATCTGTGCGAAGTCCCAGACGGTCGGGCCGCACGAATACATACGCACCTCGCCCTCGCGCATCGGTCGAAACTCTTCCAACTGTCCGGATAATGTATTTAAAAACTTAAGCATCTGTCTCTCGCAAAGCATAACGCTGACGGAAGATCAAAAGTTCTCGCACTCAAGAGTCTAGGAGAATGGTGTCAGGCGAGTCAAACCCTTGTCCTAAAGAGGGGGAAGGAGGAGGTCAGGAGCGGTCAGCCGTCACGATGCCCCAGATCAGGTTGCGCCACACGCAGTCGAGGTTTGTAAATCCGGCCATCCTGAGCAGTCGAAAATGTTCCTCAAGCGGCGTGTAATGATCATGCGCCGCCGCATGCTCAAGCAGGCTCGTGACCTCTTCTTCCGAACAATTTTCGGACTCGCGGCAAAACTCAAGCCAGCGCCTCCAGTTCAGCTCGTGAATCGCATCGGACCCGCCGCGCAACTGATCAGAAAAGCGAAATGTTCCACCGGGCTCGACCAGCGCACGGATGTTTCTGTAGAGAGATTCTTTATCCGCAACGTGGTGGAGGCTGATGCTGGATGTCACCAGGTCGAAAGAACCCAGACCGGAATTAATCTTCTCAAAAACGGATTGGACAAATCGTGCGCGCCCGACTGAAGCGGGATGCGTTCTCTCAAGACGCGCTCTTGTAGTCGCCAGCATTTCCGGTGCGGCATCCAGAAACGTCAGAGAGGCTTCGGGGAAACGGGCCGCCAGCGCGAGTGAAAGATTACCCGTGCCGCAGCCGAGTTCTAGAATGCGGAAAGCATACCGTGGAAGATAATCAACGAGACGCACGAGCATCTCATCGTAGCGCGGCACGGCGCGGCGTATCAGCGAGTCGTAAGATTCGGCCATCGAGCCGAAATAATCTGAAGCAGTCGTCTCATCCAGCATCTTCATTGGGGGGCAGTTTAGCACAGCTCCTTTGAGCCTTTCATGCGACGTACTTGACGAGCATGCCTAACGAGCAGTCGAGAGGTGCAGGCGCGCGACCTTCCATGGCCCGTTGCGGTTGATGAACATGTCCGTGATAGATCGGGTCATTGATTTTTAGCGAGGGCGGCTGAAATGTTGGAAGCCCCCCGGTCGCAAATTCCACTGGCGCAAGCCTTCAACCAGTGTGATGCGTCCATGTTCGCTTGTCACGTCGCCGATGTAAGTTGCCGGCACACGATTGATACTTCTCGGCAGCCGACGCAGATCGCGCGGCCTGACGGTAAAGAGCAGCTCGAAATCCTCACCGCCGTGCAGCGCGAGCATGAGCGGGTCGAGCGCGCGCCGCCCGCAGATGCTCGCCACCGAGGGGTCAACGGGAATGCGCGCGACCTGCAATCGAGCGCCCGTGTCGCTCTCTTCGCACAGGTGCGCGAGATCGGATGAAAGCCCGTCGCTGAGATCAATCATCGCCGTCGCCAGTCGCTCATGGCCCAACAACTCGCCCCACTCGACGCGCGGCAGCGGTCGAAGTTGACGCAGCAGCAACTCGCGTACGATGCGCGATGGTTTACCATGTCTCGCTTTCTCTCCCAGTCGAGCGCCGCTCTCAAGCAATCGCAGACCAGCCGCTGCGCCGCCGAGTTGCCCGGTGACGAAGATGTGATCGCCCGGCTGCGCCCCTGAGCGCCGCACCGCGTAACCACTCGCCGCCTCGCCCAGCACAATCGAATCTATGACGATGCGCTCAGGCGTGCGCGACACGTCACCGCCGATGAGTGTCACGCCATAATGATCGGCGAGCCCGAAGAAGCCCTCGTATAATTTATCAACAAAGCCAGACTGCCAGGCATCATGCGGCAAGCCGATGGAGAGCATGGCCCAGCGCGGGCGCGCGCCCATCGCGGCGATGTCGGAGAGGGAAACGGCCAGCGCTCGATGGCCCAATAATCGCGGTGGCATTGACGAGCGGCGAAAATCTATATCTTCAACGAGAAGATCGGCGGTGATGACCGTATCGCGCCCGTCGAACTGTCGAATGATCGCCGCGTCGTCGCCAATCCCCTTGCGAAGGGATGAGGGATGAGGGATGAGGGATGAATAAGATCGCCGTAACCTTTTTGCGTGTGTGTGGGCCCGTCGCCTGATGCGATTGATAAAATCGAATTCACTGCGCGAGGATGGGACGCGTGCGCGATGATTAAAGCTTTCGCTGTCGTCCTCTTCATCCCTCATCCCTCATCCCTCATCCCTTAGAGATTGCGGCGCATGGAATCCAGCCCGGCTTCGATGGTTTCGATTGAGGTGGAGAAAGAGAAGCGCAGGTGGCTTTCGCCATGTGGGCCGAAGACGATGCCGGGAACCGTGGCGACCTGAGCGCGCTCAAGGAGAATGTCTGCGGCCAGGCGGCTGTCGCTGTTGATGCGCGTGACATCCGGGAAAGCATAAAAAGCTCCGGCGGGGCTCTGGCATGTAAGACCCAGCTCGTTAAGGCCCGCCAGCAAAAGATCGCGACGCTCACGGTAGGCGGCGCGCGAACTCTCAAGAAAATCCGAGGGCGTTGTCAGGGCTGCGAGCGCCGCCCATTGCGACGGAGTCGAAACGCCGTTGGTCGAATAGAGCAGGGTCTTGCGTATGCCCGTCATCCATGGCTCTGTGGCCGCCGCGTAGCC
>JBKKAL010000105.1:0-59798 GCA_046714695.1 Pyrinomonadaceae bacterium | reverse complement strand
GAAAGCGAGCACGCGCCCCGCCCCGTAACGCATGGCTGCAATCAAAGGCACGCCCGCACCACTACTACTCGCCCCGGTGACGCCACCCTGACCGGCTGACGCGAGCACGTTTGCGCCCGGACGCAGTCCACGCAAGCTAAAGCCCTGTCCCGTTAAAGCAGCCGCCAGCCGCCCCTCACTGGCACTCAGATAACCGCTCAATGGGCCCACAGCACCGGCTTCTGTGGGCACGAGGGCAACGGGGCTGCGCGTCTTCTCCGCTTCAAGAGGCGCTCCGCGCGAGACCTGTTGCGTCTCCGATGCAAGGCCGCGCGGGTCAACATCCATCGGCATAAGCGCATAGAGCTTTCCACCCGGCGCGGCGATTGATCCACTGAAACTGTTGCCGCCCATGATAACGAGCCCGCCCCCGCGTCCGTTTACCCAACTGCTCAGGCGCGCAGCCTCGTCAGCCGACAGCATAGTGTTCGGGGTCGCGCCGACGATGATCACGTCGTAAGCGTTGAGACTCGTTGCGCTCCTGAGCGCCGCGTGCAGCTTTGCTTCGGGTGATGCCCCTGTATTCTTCGCTTTGCCCGCGTCCGCCTCTGCCGGTTGGCCTGCATTCTCTCCTTCACTTTGCCCGCCGCCTGCGGTCGTTGCCCCCAACGTCGCCGCGCGGCTCACCTGCGCGAAATAATCGAGATCGAACAGGCCGGACTGTTCCAGCGCGCGACGGACGAACTTGGCCTCCCACGTCGGCTCGCCTTCAAAGAAGAGCACGCGCAGACGGCTTTCTTCAACATACATGGTCAGAGGGCGAGAGAGCACCGCCGCCCCATCTTCGCCGCCCGCCGGTTCGATGCGCGCAATATAATCCGTCCATCCGGCCACCTTCGGCACAACTTCCAGTGTGATGGTTTGCCACTCGTCTTCATTATTCCATGTGACGCGTGACGAAGCCTGCACCCTGGCTGTATCCGAGACGGTGAGCAGGGACTCGTGCCCACGCATCCCGCGACCATGTACCACACAGCGCAACGTGACGGGCACGCCGCGCACCCGTCGGCCCTGCACCGACACGCTCTCAAGAGAGACCCTTGGCCCAGCGGACGGCTTCGGATTAGTAACAACGTAGACGGGCGCGCCGCCGGCGGCCGCGCCTGCCCGCTCAACTTCAAGGTTTGCACGGGCGGCCCGCATGGCCCCATCCGTCAATAATATCGCGGCAGCGAAACTCTCCGGATGTTCCGGCCTAAATGCTGCGCTCGATTTCATTGCAGCCATAACCGGCTCAAATCCTTCTCTTCCAAGCGCAGCGACGGTACGCTCGATCCTGATCTCTTCGACACTCGACAGGGCAGCGCTGTCTTCCGCGCTCACGTTTTCGTTCTTTGCGTAAAGCACAAGCAAGCGGCCGGGCGTCACGCTCTCGTAATTCAGGCGGACTCCGGCGAGCGCACTAACCAGTAACAGCAGCGACATTGCGCGCAACAAGACGATTAAGATACGCATGCGGCGCGGGTACGCTTGAAGCTTTTGCCAGTATTGCTTGAGAACGAAGACCGAGACGGCGAGAGCAGCAACCGCCAGAGCGCGCCAGAAATTACTGGCTTCGATACCGAGACTCACAAGATGAAAAATCGTTAGGGCGTACATGTTGTTGAAAATAGAATCAAGGCGTCCCATTTGCCAGACGACGGAAGTAACGGGCTGCGCGCTCGTTATCAACGGGCAATGAAAGATTCGCATCGCCGCTCGTGGCGCGCGTCGTCAGGTCTGCGATGGCGAACAGATTCGAGGCCGCCTGTGTGAGCAGTGCGAGCGGGCGACTGATGCGCGCCGCGTACTCTTCCGCCGTGCCACCCGAATCCATCCGACCCAGTTCCGTCTCGACGATACGTAGCTGCCCGGTCGCTTCCGCGATGGTCGCCGCGTGATCGCCGCCGACGGTTCCCAAACGGTCTGCGGCTGCGCGCGCCCTCTCTCTGGCTCGCGCAGTGGCGCTTGCGCGCGCGGTGACGGGCACATCAAGCGTCCCCTGCAAATCGCCGAGCGCCGCGTAGGCGTCCGTGAGTGCTGCGCGCACGGGCCCTGATTCTTTCGAGGCAGCGCGGCGACCGAGTTTTTCCATTCGAGTCTTGATCTCCGCCAGCTCGCCTGCATATCTTCGCTTGAGATCAACAGGCTTGCTCTGGGCCACTATCGGCGGCACGTAGCGCGTCGCTACTTGCGCGCGCTTCAAACGCGCGAGGGCTTCGCGCTCGTAAACAAGAGCCTTCGTTGTATCAGAGAGCGAAAGCGCTTCCTCCGCATCCCACATCGCGCGAATCGCATAGACCATATCGCGCACGGAAGAGGGCGAGCCCTGCGGCGGTTCTGGAATGCCATGATCGTGCGGCTGTATTCGTTCCTCGACCGCAGCTTGCGCCTGTTCTTCAGGTCTCTCAGCTGCGCCTTCCGCTTCGGGCTCGTCATGTTCATCCGCGCCTTCAATCTTGATGTAATCGTTGAACGAGTTTTTGAATTCGCGTTGGTCGGCGGCGATCACATTGGCCCGTCGCTTGATCTCTTCCGCGCTGAGGCGCGCTCTCTCGTTGTGCAGCTTCTCCGTATTGATGATGATCTGCCGCTGGCTCAGTAGAAAGCGACCGATCTCGCTCGGACGCAGGTCGCCCAAGTTGAGCTTTACGGCCTCTGGCCCGGCGATGGCAATGGCGAGGCTCGCCGAGCGCCCGGTGTTACTCGGAGATGGATTGCGATCACGCGCCTCGACCCAGAAGACCAGCGTATCGCCCGCGCGCACGTCTAGCCGCGCGAGGTCGAGCGCCGCCGCGCCGTGCCACTCACGCGCGCTCAGTACCTCGACCGTCCCTTGTCCCAGCTCGCCGCTCGTAAATTTCGCCGCATCGCCCTCGCCACGGCTCTTGATATATTTTAGCGTCGCGTTCGCGAGCCCCAGATCATCGCGCGCCGTCCATCGCACACTGATGGGCCCACCCGGCAATGTGCGCAGCAATTGATCGCCAGCAGGCTCTGTCAAACGCACTTCGGGAATAGCGTCCGGATAAGTCTCCACGGCGCGCACAAACGGGGCGGGGGCAATTTTTTCATCCGCCAGGATACGCATCTCGAACGCGCCGCTCGCGCTGGCCGTGAATGCTCCGGCGAAGACGTTTTCGCCGAGCGCGCGCATCCGGTTCGTGATACCGTTAAAGCCGAGAGTCGTCCCGTCAATCTGCCCACGGGCGCGTACAGAGACCTCTATCTGTGACCCGGCCAGCACTTTTAGCGGAGCATCACCCGTCACTTCCTCAACACCCAGGCCCGAATAAGACGGCGGCACAATCCGCACGTCCAATTTATCAACCACGATCCCGCCAATAGCATCCGCATTTTTCAGGTCATTACCGGCTTCGTACCGGCGTGCCGCAGGGTCGTCGGGTTGAAGCCATAGCAGGCGCGACTGTTCGCGCGCAAAAGCTGTTGGAGCAACGAGTCGCAGTATGAGGAGAATGAGGATTGCTCCCGCCAGCGCGATTGAGCCCCGCGCGGCCAGCCTGCGCGGGGCGACCGATCTCTCATCAATCTTTGAGACCTCACTGTGCGCCTGCCTGTAGAGTCTCGCCGTGATGTAAGAGGGTTGTGCTGCGAGGGTATTGGCGGTCGCATTCCCGGCGTTCTCTGCGAAGGTTACTAAGACGTTCTGCTCAAGACCTGCGGCGCGCTCTATCTCGCGCGCGATTTGTGTGAGTGTGCGTCGTCTTATCAGAGACCAAACGGCATATGCGAACGAAAGCAGCGCAACCGACAGGACAGGCAAGACTAATACGATGCGCGCCGCACGAGAGAGAGGCCGCAAGTAATCCGCCGCGCCGACGATCAACAACAGCACGAGCATCAAGGCGAATGTAAGGGAGATGATAGCGCAGGCATGCCATAGCCGACGGCGGAAGTGCAAGCTATAGAGCGCATCGCACACCTGCACAGCCCGGAACTCCGAGGGTCCGCGCGTTTCTATTGTCATGGTCGGCGATGTTGCGCTCATAAATAAAAAAGGTTGCGCAGAATCAATTTTCCTGTCGGGCCAATCAAGCCTGTTTCGCAGGTGAGCCCTGGTCATCGCTTAACCTTGCATCCCTTTGGCGGCGTATTGAGACGAAAAGTTCTGCGACGAGCAGGATAAAGGCCGCAGAGAGAAAGATTCGCCAGACACCCTCGCGTCGCTCGGCGTGGTCGCGCAAATCCTTTGCGCTTCGTACAGGAGCGTTCTCTTTTCCCTTGAAATAATTTACGAGCCCTTCGGGTGCTGCGAGGGCGAGGGCGGATTCCGCGATGGGCGTATTAAACGCGAGGAAGCGCTCCTGTCCCGCGAATTCTATGCGATAGATACCGGGCTCGCGAAAGATGCTAAGCGGGTGTTGTGTCAAAGCCCGCGCCTGTGTAAGCATCGTGTGACCTTCCGTGTCCGTGACGATCACATCCGCATTGGGTTGTAGGCCAAGGTAAACGGGCTCGCCGATGGCGCGCGAGAGAGGCTCGCGGGGCGCTTCGGCGGCACGCAGAATTGAATAAGCGAGCGTGGGGAATGCGGGTGAAAGGCCCAGGTCGCTGGCCTCGCGCTCCGGCGAAGTCGCCAGAAGCAGCACCGAGCCTCCAGTGCCCACGGACGCCGACACGAATGCAGGCGTCGCGTCGCTCCAGCGCATAAGCACAGCCGCATTCTCGCGCGGCATGACGTTATAACCGGCGCGCACGTGTGTGTCACGCAGGGCTGAGAGAGCGCTCTCATTGAGATAACTGAGGGCGGGCGCGCCCGCTTCCATGGCTCCAAAGCTCAAGGGCTGATTCGCGGTCGCGCGAGAAAGAGAGGCGAAGGGCAGCGCGCTTCCCTCAGGCGTGGCCGCCAAAGCGTTCCAGCTTTCAGTATCCAGATCGCGCGAGCACCACAACCAGACCGTGCCGCCCGCCTTCGCATATTCCGATAGCACGCGCACTTCCTCGGCGCGTGGCGCGCCGTGCAGCGTAAGTACCACTAGCGAGTAGGATGAGAGTTCGGCGGCGCTCTCAGGCAACTCCCCGCGACTCTCCAGCGCAAAGCGGTCGGGCGTCTCGACCGTGGCCGCTTCGAGCGCCGCGCGTAAATATAGATTCGCGCCATCTCTTTCAGTCTCGACCAGCAATGCGCGACTCTCGCGGGGCGGTGCGAACGCAAAGAAAAAGTTGTCGTCGCCGTCGAAATCATCCGGCACATTAGTCTTCGCCGATCCAACTACCTGCCCGTTGCTCTGCTGCGTCCGCCAGTCCACATCCGAATGCGTTCCCTGAGTTGCGTCAAGATTCCAGTTGTGACGCGACGCGTTTTGTCCTCCCGCATCGGAAACGATTTCGGTCGCGGACAGCATTAGCCTGCCTTCGACGCTCGTCAGCGTCTCATCGATCAGGAAGGCGTTGCGCTCGATCTGTGTGCCGACCGCGTAAGTGATGACGCGCGCGCCTGTGCCCGTGTGATGTGACAACTCCGATCCCAGTGCAGTGAGATTGCTCTCTTGAAAATCCGAGATAAGGTCTATCTCCGCTGTGCCTGCCGCGGCCTCCTGTTGAAGCAAAGCTGCTGCGGCGGCTAATCCTGCGCTGAAATCTGCTGCGCCTGCGGCCGGCTCATAACCTTTCAGAGCTTCGATAAGCTGATCGCGATCACCTGTCATTTCCCCAAGCACCGACGCGTCCGATGAAAAGGCGATGATGCTCGCACGCTCAGTTGCGCTCAATTTATTAAGGATAGATAGCGCCTGTTCCCTGGCGGCCTCGGCTCGCCCGCGCGTGCGCATGCTGAACGAGGCATCAAGAAGAATGACGCGAGTATGCCGGGGGCGCGCATTAAAGGAGATAAACGGGCGTGCCAGGCCCATGATGAGCAGTAGCAACGCAATGATGCGCAGCGCGAGCAGTAGCGGCTCGCGTACATGACGCGGATAAAGACGAAAGCTCGGCGTCTCTCGCAAGAATCGGAGCGTCGGAAAATCCAGACGACGCGCCCGTCGTCTGACCAGCAGGTGGATAAGCACCGGCAGCGCCAGAAGAGAGAGTCCGATCAATGTGAGCGGGGCGAGAAACGACATGAAAACAAGATTGCGGATTTGGGATTGTGAATTGCGGATTGCTATACAGTGGCTCGACTCTTAGAATCCGCAATCCGCATTCAGCGATTCCCTGTTATTTTCCTCCGGCTTTCCTCCGGCGCAGGTACACGGCGAGCGCACGATCAAGCGGCTCGGACGGGTCAAGCTCGGCATAATCAGCGCCCGCGCGCTCGAACTCGCGGCGAAAGTATGCGCGCATCTCGGCGATCCCTTCGACGTAAGACTTGCGCACGCGAGCGGCGTCCGCCAGAAGCGTCTCGCCCGTCTCAAGATCGCGAAACTCGTAAGTGCCGCGCTCCGTCAGGGATTTCTCAGCGCGGTCGAGCAGATGCAGAACGATCACATCATGCCCGACTCTGCGCACGCGCGCCACAGCATTGACGATCTCCGTCCCATCATCATAAAGATCAGAGACGATCACGGCCAGCCCCCGCCGTTTCCATTGCGCGGCCTCGTTTAAGAGCGCGGCTCCGATGCGCGTTGTGCCGCCCGCTTGCATGCGCTCAAGCGTGGCGAGAATCTGATGCAGGTGACGTTCTCCGCCGCGCGTGCGCAAGCGTTCCTTTACCTCGTTGTTAAAGCAGACCAGCCCAACGCGATCGTTCTGTTTTGTCGCCAGATACGCGATTGCTGCCACAAGGTAACGCGCATAATCGAACTTGCTCACCTTGTGGGGCGTAAACCGGAGCGACCCGCTCACGTCCAGCAGCAGGCGAATGGGCGCGTTCGTCTCCTCCTCAAACTCTTTGACATAAAGCCTGTCCGTGCGCGCATACACGCGCCAGTCAATACGGCGCACTTCGTCGCCCGCGATGTACGGGCGATGCTCCGCGAACTCCTGCGAGAGCCCGCGATAAGGACTTTTGTGCAGGCCGATGAGAAACCCTTCGACGACCGTTCGCGCCACGAGATCGAGCCGCCCCAGTGAGGCGAGCACTTCCGGATCGAGAAGACGTTCGGTTAAAGCAGACTTAGACATAACGGCTGGAATAAGATGCGGCGCGCATCAATCGTTCGTACTATGACGGTAACATCCAACTATGAAAGAGATAATACCGCTCCATCAATTCAGACAACTTAGGGGATGCAGGTCGCCGGAATTTTTAATTCCCTCTTTAATGAACACTCTCTGTCGGTTCTTCTGCACCAAGCCATTTGTCCTCAAAGATGCTTTGCACCGCCATCAACAGCTCATAAACTTCAGTCTCCATAAACCCTCGGCGCCAGCTTTGCCCTTTTGTTGCCAGAGAACTGATGGTCAAAGGCACATCCGAGCCGAGCGTGAACAGAGCGGCGGCCAGATGACGATCCAATTCAGCCTGCCCGTTAACTGATTGGAAAACCGTCCGCAAAGCCAGGATGAGTTGTTGCATTCGCTCTGCTCCGGGGTCTTCCCCTTTGCGGACACTTGCTAACAAGCTATCGCCACTGGTGCGTGCTTCAAAAACAATCAACACTACTGCGTCTTCTGGATTCATAATTATCACATAGCCAAACGATCAGCATTCAATCTACATCAGAGGAGCTACTATGAAAAGAATACTATCAGGGCGTCCGGCAAAATAGATGGTTAGATGTCAAGGGAAATTGCCATTCCCATAGCCTACCTGGCGTAGTATCCGCGTCTGGTGCGCGCGGCGAGGTCTGTGCGCCCATTGAGGCGGACGGTGACGGTGCGCCAAGAGCCGTCGCGCCGCCTGTTCGTGGGGCGATAGCCGATGCTGTACACGGTGCTGAGATCGTTCATCACCTGCTCATAGATGCCTTTTAAGTCTTCGAGGCGGCGCGCACTGTAAATAACGCCGCCGCTCTCGTCGGCAAGAATCAGGAGTTGCTGGCTCGCGAGAAAATAGGCTTGCGGCGCGCCGCGTCCCTGCTGCACCATCTCCTCTTCCGTATCGAGGTAGATGGGAAGCACGATTGAGCCCGAACGCCGGACGATCTCCATCAAGTCCGTGAAGCTGATGACGGATCCGTCGCCGGGAACGTCCGGCAGGGCATTATCAACGCCGTCCGTCATGGCGACGACGGCGCTGCGACGCGCAGCGCGTGATGACTCGCCCAGCACGTTTGTCAGCACAAAGCGCATTGCGTCCCAAAAATTAGTACCGCCGCGCGGCTTCTCTATCTTCTTAATCTGCTTGATAAGCTCCGTATGATCGTTCGTGAAGGGTGCGACGACGCGCGGCACATCGGTGAACGTAATGACGCTGATGCGATCAGCGGGGCGGGCTGCTTCGACAAAGCGACGAGCAGATTTACGAACCAGATCTAGTTTATCTCTGGTCGAGCCTGAAAGATCAATGAGCAGTACAAGATCAAAAGGCGTCGCGGCCGAGGCGAAAAACGTCACCTCTTCCGGCACGCCGTTCTCACAGACCATAAAATCCTGTTGATGCAATGTGCCGACGGCGCTCTTCTTGCGGCCGCGCGAGAAAACGCTGACGGAAAGATTGACCAGGTCTGTCTCGACGCGGACTGTTTCCCCATCATCAGACTTTTGCGAGGCTGTAGGCCCCGTCGCGTCAACTGACTGCGCGTAAACTGTGGGCAGTGGGAAGCCGACGCCGAGCAGCAGCGGCAGTATTAAGCAGCAGGCAACCCTCTGTAGCGAACCGTGAATCAATGATCTTCTTCTTTCGCCCTTCTGATCTTCAGTTTGCATAGTAGCCGCGTTTGCCGCGCGCGACCGCCTCTGGACGCGCGACGGCGACGCGTATCGCGCGCCATTTACCGTCGCGCACCCTGTTGATAGGGCGATAGCCGAGACTGTAAACCGTGCCCAGGTCTGCGACGACCCGCTCGTAAGCTCCCGCCAAATCCTCCAGCTTCTCCACCTCGTAAAACATCCCGCCGCCCGCCTCCGCCATCTCCTTCATACGGTCATGCGCCAGGTCTACGGTTTCCGGCTGCACGTCCAGATCACTCAAGGCAGGGTATTCCGTGTTGAGCCACATCGAATAGAAGACGCCGTCGAGTTCCTGTAGGCGACCGATCAGTTCCCTGTATTCAATCGTAGAGCCGTCGCCCGTCACGTTCGGCAGAGTGCTGTCTAGACCATCGCTCATCAGAACGATGGCGTTGCGGCGCGATGTGCCCGCATCTTTTAAGACCTCATCCATCGTGTAGGCGATTGAATCATAGACTTTTGTGCTGCCTCGCGGCTCTTCTATCGAATTGATGCGGCGGCGCAGCGCTTCGCGATCACTTGTCAGGTGCGAGACGATGACGGGCGCGTTCGCAAAAGTCACGACTGCGATGCGGTCGGCAGGTCTCGCGGCGGTGATAAAGCGCAGCGCGGCGCTGCGTATGACATTGACGACCTCATGGGTCGAGCCCGATAGGTCTATCAGCAATACCAGATTAAAGGGCGCGGCTGACGAGTTGAAATGCGCAATCTCTTGCTCTGCTCCGTCCTCATAGAGCTTGAAATCCTTCTGCGTGAGGTTTGCGAGGCCGCGATTTGTTGCGCGACCGACGACGCTCACGTTCAAGGTCACAAGCTCCGTATCAACACGCACGATATCGCCTTCGTCCACCTCTTGCGTGCCTCCAGAGGCGGGCGCAGGAGTTCCCGCACCGGGCGTCCGATTGCCGCCCTCAAGCGTCGGCGGCTTCCTGCGCGACTCTTCCGCCGCGTCCACACGCTGCGTTTCCGTGCGAGGCGTTTGAGAAGACGGCGGAACAATAGGAGCAGCATCGGCGACCGGAACCATTTCGTTTGAAGGTGAAGTTGAAAGGGTAATGCTGCCGCTCTGGGAGCGAAGCTCGACCGCCTTGCCGCCCGCACCGAGAGTAGCGTGAAAGTCTCGCTCGCTACTCCCCGTTTGCCCAACGGTCGCAAGCGTCGAATCAATACTGCCGGTACGAGTCTCAGCCTTCACCTCCGCGTCGGCCCTTGCCGGAAGCTCCGCCGTTATATCACCCGCTGCCGTCTGCACCGCGAGCGAGGCGGGTAGGCCGCTCACATTGACCTCGCCGCCGGCAGTAACGATCTCTGCGCGCGAGCGCTCCGGAATGCGCAGTATCAAGTCTATGCGTGCGGGCGCAGAAGGTGATCGGCTGGCGCGGACGACGCCGATGGTGAGCAGGCTCTCTGTTCTTTGAATACGGACGGGCGAGCGCGCGATCTCGCGGCCCCCGACACTGGCCGCCACAGAGACATGCCTTTCACCCCAGACCTCTACGCGCACCCCCCCGCGACGATTCTCGACTCTCAGCGCGCCTCCCTCAGGCAGGTCTGCGCGCACGCCGTCGTTAAGCGCCGCATCGGTGGAGATAGCGCCTGTATCCGCCCCATCAGGCGATGGGGCTTCGGCTTCGGCTGCGGTTGTTGTCGGGCTCGGTTCTTCCGTTTGGGCACGACGCGGCTTTGCGCGCCGAGGTGTCTTGCGCCTTACGTTGCGGGTTGTTGCTCCACGTTTTGATCTTGATTGGGCTGAAACAAGTGATGCGCTCGATGCTGCGCCGAAGAAGAGCAGGCCGCTCAATAAAATTGCGATTAGCAGGGGAGAGAGAAATTCAGAGGCTCGTCTGTACAACATGATCCGATTTCTCCCTTGACGAAACAGAAATTTATTTCGCGCCGCGCGCCGGAGGAGAAGCATCTTCGGGTATGGCGCGGAGCAGCTCACTGATGATCGCGTCGGCCCCTATGCCCTCGGCCTCGGCGCGAAAGTTGGGGAGAATGCGATGACGTAGAACAGGATAAGCCACCCGGCGCACATCATCAAATCCGACGGCGACGCGACCGTCAAGTAGCGCGCTCGCCTTCGCTCCCAAAATAAGCGCCTGACCGGCTCTTGGCCCCGCACCCCAACGCACATGCTCGTTGGCGTAAGCCACAGCGTCCGGCGTGCCGGGTCGGCTCGCGCGCACGAGTCGCGCCGCGAAGTCTATGATATTGGATGCAGCCGGCACGTCGCGCACGACCTCCTGAATGCGCAGAAGTTGAACTGCGTCCAGAACCGGACGCACATCGGTCGTGCGGTTTACCGTCGTCTGCGCGATGATCTGTCGCTCTTCGTCCGCTGCCGGATAGTCTATGACGATCTCGAAGAGGAAGCGGTCAAGCTGCGCTTCAGGCAGGTGATAAGTTCCCTCCTGCTCAATCGGGTTCTCGGTTGCGAGCACGAAGAATGGCCTGTCGAGCTTGTAGCGCACGCCGCCCGCCGTTACCTGATTCTCCTGCATGGCCTCCAGAAGCGCAGCCTGCGTCTTCGGAGGAGCGCGATTGATCTCGTCGGCCAGAACGATGTTGGCGAAGATGGGCCCGTTGATAAAGCGCCCCTCGCGCCGCCCCGTTTTGCGGTCTTCTTCGATCACCTCCGTCCCAGTAATGTCGGAGGGCATCAGGTCGGGCGTGAACTGTATTCGATTGAACCGCAGAGAGAGGGCATCGGCCAGCGTTTTGACGAGCAGAGTCTTGGCAAGGCCGGGAACACCTCTCAGCAAACAGTGGCCGCCCGCTACGACTGCGACCATGATCTGGCGCACGACTTCACGCTGCCCGACGATGACTTTCGCTATTTCAGCTTCGAGTCGTGCGACCGAATCCTGCAAAGAGTCGAGCGTCGCCGCTTTTTCGCTCTCGTTGATCAACTGCATAAAAACAGTGATGAGTAACGAGTGACGGGTGACAAGTTAAATGCTCTTTACAGGCTCGTCCCCTGTCACTGTTCTTAATGTGTCAGCGCGTAGACGATGATGTTGACGCCGAAGCGCGTGTTGTCCTTAACGGCGAATCGCTTGTTCGACCAGTCGTAGTTCCATTCGCAGCCGTAATCCTTGTTGGAGTAGAGCACAGCGATGCGCCCGTCAATCTCTATCGCCTTCAGGTAATCGTGAACCAGATCGTCGCCCCAGCCGTTTAGTTCGTGCGAAGTGGCAGGCGCACCATCCTTGAACTCGAAGAAGGCGCGATAGAGCGGATGGTTGTTCGGCAATTTGCGCATGGCCTCTTCGGGGCGATCAAGTATGGCCTTGATCTCGCTCTCGAAAGTTTTGGCGAAGGTTCCGTCTATGTCGTGGTTGCAATCGTCAACGAAGAGAAAGCCGCCATTACGCAAATAGCTGCGAAGGTTCAATCGCTCATCGGTCGAGAACCTGACGAGTTTGTTGCCGGTCAGATACAGGAAAGGGTAATCACTGATAGCGGGCGACGAAACATCCACGACGCGCTCGTTCGGATCAACGCGCACGGAGGTGTATTCAACCAGCGAGTTTAAGAGGTTCGAGGGCATCTTGGGATCGGCGTCCCAGTTGCCGGAACTGTAGCGCAGGCGCGCGAAGGTGAACCCGCCGACGGCGCTCAAAGGGCGGCGCGCGGTGGCGGCGGCGACGGGCGCGGGCGACGCGGGAGGCGCTTTTCCCATGCTGTTTTTGCCCGCAAGTGTTGCTGCGGCGGTCGCGGCCGCTCCGGCGACCAATGAGTGGCGGACAAATTTGCGACGATTCATTTTGGATTCACCTCCGGTTTATATCTTATTCGTTTGATGCGGCGTCAAAGTTTCAGTAAACGTTCGTGACTAAAAATAAATCTCCCCAGCGAACAACCGCAACACAAAAAGCGTACATCAAAATGGTTGCAAGACGGGGACGCCCCCGATCCGCAAGTTTCAAAAGGCGTCCCGAACCTTGACGGAAGGGAGGCGCTAGAAGTTATGGCAACATACAGAGACCCTGTGAGATGCTTTGCTCCGCTGGAAGTCGTTGAGCGCCTGCTGGAAATTCGTGACGAAGCGGGTTACACGCCCGCGTTATTTCTCCTCTCGCCCGATGATTTGGCGGCGTATTTGGACGCATACGGATTTGACGTTTACGCTTTTTCCGACTCCGAAGCTTCATTTCACTTCGGGGACTACCGCGCACCGCTCGCGCCGGGGGGCGATCATGCGCATAATTCTTTGACGGCGCACTGAAGTTTTACAAACTATTTACATTTCCAACAAGGCGGCAGGCGCGTGCTCAGAGAGTGTGAGGCGCGCCTGCTGTTTTTTTCTTCAATAATTGGCCTTGACGATAAAAAAGGTCATGTCGTCATGGGAGCCTCGCCCGTCCGTCCAACGCAGTATGTCCTGGTAGATAAGATCAATCAGCTCCCTGGCGCTTGAGGTTCGTCCCTCGCGCACGATCCTCTCCAGACGATCACGCCCGTATTCCTCGCCATCGTTGTTGATCGCCTCCGTCGCTCCATCCGTATAGAGCACAAGCGTTTGGCCGGTCTCAATCGGCAGATAGTACTCATAATAACGCGTGTCGCGGAACATGCCGAGGGGCAATCCGCCGCGCTCTATAAAACGGGCCGTGCCGTCCCCGTCCATCAGGAGCGGCGGGTTGTGCCCGGCGTTGGTGTAAGCGAGCGTCTTGTTCAAAGCATCAAGCACAGCGTAGAAGGCTGTCACGAATTGATTGCGCTCGATGGACTCCCAGAGCAGGTAGTTGACCTTTGCCATAGAGATGTGCGGCGCGTAGCCGATGTGTATGGCCGCGCGTAAGCTTGCCCGAAGGAAGGCCATCAGCAGCGCCGCCGGAACGCCCTTGCCTGAGACATCCGCGATGACGATGCCGATCTGATCGTCATGGATGCGAACCCAGTCGTAATAATCTCCTGAGACTTCTTCGGTCGAGAAATTATAGGCGCAGATGTCAAAGCCTTCGAGCTGCGGGTCAGAGGCCGGAAGTAACTCAAGCTGTACCTCGCGCGCGACTTCGAGCTGCCCCTGAAGCCGTTTCTTCTCGACCAGTTGCTCATGCAGCATCACCTTCTCGATAATGATCGCGACCTGCGAGGCCAAAAGCAGCAGTACCTGCAAGTCGTCATCCGTATAAGCATTGAGCTGATCGCTTTCGAGATCGAAAACGCCGACGACCTCGTTGTTGGAGATGACGGGCGCGACCATCTCTGAGCGCGTCTCAGGGCGCGCGTTAACGTAGCGCGGATCGTAGCGCACGTCCGGCGAGATGACGGGCTCACCCGTTACGGCCACATGTCCGATGATGCCCTCGCCCATCTTGAGCCGCAGGTCTAAAAGGTCGTCTATGTCATAACCGCGCACGGCCTCTGCGCGAAAGACACAGGTTGATTCGTACAACACTCCATCATTGGCCTTACGCTTATCACATTTGATAACGTAGATGCCGGCAGCATCATATGGGATCAAGGAATCGAGCGTGTCCATCACCAGATTCAGCACTTCCTGTAGGTTCAATGTGCTGCTGATCTTCTTGGTAATATCCAGCAGCAGGCGCAGTTTGTCCGTGACCGTCAGGCCCATCATCGGTGCTGTAGCTTCTCTCATCGGCTCTACCATAATCTTTTCCGCAGCGGCTCGACCGTTGATCCCAAGCTTAGATTCGAGCAAAAGCCGCTGTTTGATTATACCTACTCGGTTCTGAAAGGGCGAAGGGAAAGGCTCTGTCGGATTACGCTAAAGCGCAACATAAAGGACGCGACTGGCGAGCGGGCCGGAAACGCCGGAGCGAGAAAAAATCCATTTGTTCGGATAAAATTCGTTGACCTGTCGCCTTATCTGGGGTAAAAGCTCTCTATCAAGTCCGACCCTTACCGGAATTGGTGTCGCAGTAACGCGTGTCGCCTGCGACAATCGGCCAGCGCCCCAAACTATTACAAAACGAGACAAGGAGGGACTTCGATCTCTTCATACAACCTGGCTTCATCCTTTGAAACGGAGATGCGTGTGCGTTTTTGTCGTGCTCAAACCTCTATCACACCTAAACTGTCGGGGAGCAAATATGAAGAACTTCTTCGTTTTGCTTCTAAGAATAGCGCTCTCTTCGCCTGAGGTGAACGTTGGCGCAAACAACCGGTAAGTAAATAATAAGGAGCCACTAATGAAATTCCCTCGACGACGTTCCCTACTGGCCGTTCTCGCCCTGACCGCCTTCACCATGTTCGCGGTCGTCGCCTATGCCAGCCATTCATGGAACAATTACCACTGGGCGCGCACCGCTAATCCGTTTACGCTCAAGATCGGTAATAATGTAACTTCCAATTGGATTACCCAATTTAACACTGCTGTCTCTGATTGGAATGCCTCCAGTGTGATGAATCTCAACGCGGTTGCCGGCACCGCAAATAAGCGATGCTCGATGGTCGCCGGGACTGTGCAGGTCTGCAACGGTAGATACGGCAACAATGGCTGGCTTGGGCTGGCCTCGATCAACATCACCGGCGGAACGCACATTACACAGGGCGCGGCCAAAATGAACGACACCTACTTCGACACGGCCACCTACAACAATCCTAACGAGAAATTGCATGTGATGTGTCAGGAGATCGGTCACACGTTCGGCCTCGGTCACACGAGCGAAGATGGCTCATCGCAGAATACGTGTATGGACTATTTCTCGAACACCGGTGCTAATGCTGGCAGCACGCTTAGCACCCGCCCAAACCCGCATGACTACGCTCAGTTGGAAGCTATCTACGCGCACCTCGACAGCTCGACCACCATCGCTGCGAGTACGGCCGGGGCTTCGGGCGCGGCAGATGTTTCAGACGACCCGAATAGCTGGGGACAACTCGTGAGCCAATCCAGGAACGGACGAAGCTCGACTTATAAGCGGGGGAATGCGGATGGGTCTGAGACGGCCACCCACGTTTTCTGGACTCAAGAAGCGGCAAAAAAATGTAAGAGCTGCGATCACCGATATGACCATTAATTGAAAGCTATCGTCTTTATTAGACGAACGGTTCAAGGAAAGGCGAGGCCCGAAGGGTGCCTCGCCTTTCTCGTCTCTAATCTGCACCAAGCATCGCATAAGATAGCCGTCGCCAGTTGATTTTACATGAAGGGGCCAGTCAAATATCTCATCCACCTTGCCCTGATCATTCTCCTTCAAGAGCAGCTTCCGTTAGTAATGCAAACTCCAGCGCGGCTGACGGATGATGGCGAAAGAAATCGTTGACATCGGACGCCAGCTCAAGGCGGGCAAGCTCGATTCCCCGCGCGCGAAAAATCTCTTGATAACGCGCCGTGGCGCGCTCGCCCGCAGCGTCCGCGTCCAGCGCAGCGACAACGCGAAATCGCGCCAGCGGCGCGAGCCATTCCTCTCTGAACCCGCCCGCGCCAACCAGCCCGACCGCAGCGAACCTGTGCGCCAGCAGCGTCAGCGTGTCCGTAAATCCTTCGACCAGATAAACGATTTCGCCGCTCACCAGTTGGGCCAACGCATCTGCGTTGTAGAGCGAAGGGACGCCGCCGCGCATATTGTGCCAGCGCGGCTCGACGCCCGAAGCGGTGGTGCGCGCCTGAAGGTAAACGGCTCGGCCTTCAACGTAAAAAGGGAAGAGCAGGCGATGGCGATAAAAAGTCAGATGAGCGCGAGCGTTAAAAAGACCGCTCAGTTCTAGCTCGCTGAGCGGAAATGCTTCAAGCATCCGTCGCATCACACGGCGATAGGCGCGGCGCGGGAAATAAGCGACTCCGGCCCGAATCATCGTCTCCGCATCAATTCCGCGCCGGGACAGGTAGCTTACGCCTTCTGTCTGATCCTCGCGGCGACATATTTCAAGAAAGCTTTCGCAGACCGCCTGCATACGGTCAGGAGCGAGAGTCTCAGGCGTCTGCGCTTCAGGCTCTTCACGGTCGGGCGCGGCGCGAAAGGCGAGCGAGCGTTGAGTATCATCGAGCCCAAGCTCGCGCGCCATGTGGCCTACCGCGCGCGCGAACGTCGCGTTGTGCATCAACTCGTAAAAGCGAATCGCGTCGCCGCCTTCATCGCGTGAAAAGCAATGAAAGAGTCCCCGTGCGAGATCAACCGATAGACTGGGATTTCCCTGACCGCTGTGCGCGTGCCCAGGGATGGGACACTGCGATTGCAGACGCGCGCCGGAGGAGCGCGCCTCGGAACAGTAGTGTAGATAGAAAGAGCGATAATCTATGCGGCTTTTAATCTCTTCGCATAACCGCCGCAGCCGCTCTCTGTTTCGGCCCGGTTGCTCCATAGAAAGCGAAGGTAAAAGTAATAAGGCAAAAGTCAGGCGGAAATCTATTTTTAATAAAAGTGCTTTTGTCCTTACCTTTTCCTTTTACCTCTTTACTTTTGCCTTAAACACGAGCAGCGCGCAGGTGTCCGTTCTGCTCATAGCGTTGCCGCAGCTCTTCTTCATGCCGCGCCTTGTACTCGGCCCAGAGGCGCGACACCTTCATGCGATACTCGACCAGCTCGCGACTCACCTTAAAGTGCTGCGCTATCTCTTTAGAGGTCTTCCCCTTGAGGACGAAGCGGCGCAACGCCGTGAAAGGAACCAGCGCCGCCGCGCCCGTGGCGTAGGCGGCCTCCTCATCATCATCGTTGTAGTCGCGCGAAACAGTCTTGCCCTGTCGGTTCTCCGCGATGATATGCAGGCGATTAGCCTTGTGACCGAGAAAGACGTGGCAGACCTCTTCCATCAGGGTCGCGTTGTTGCGCTGTACTCCGTGCTTCGGATTGAGGATAACGAGTCGCCAACCGTTCGGCAGCGGACGCGAGCACGTCCCACCAGACCAGGCGCTTGCGCCCATGCCCAAAAGATGCTCGCGCGTTTCTGCTGAAAGCCCCTGTATCTTCTCGAAGTCTACGACCATCAGCCTGGCGAAGTCTGCCAGGTCGAAAGGATCGAGCGGCTCGTCGTCACGACGCAGCCCTGCGAACTCGCGCAACCCCATGGCGCGCAATTCGTAATGTCTCCCCTTTTGTGTCGGAGGCAAGACCTGTTCGCTCACGCTTTCGATTATACCCTGCCCTCCCCGATGTTTCACTTTTTCAATGAGTTAATTTCAGTTTCCGGCAGGCAGCCAAAATGGCCGCGCTGCATGATTACAACGCGGCCATTCATCTCCCATTGGAGAGAAGACTAAACTCTTTAGACTCGCAACGCGCGGGCGACTTCTATCGCCGGCGCTTGCGTGTGTCCTCGCCCGGATGGCTGAACTGCGCGTAGGCGACGCGGAACAATTCCGACAGCGCTTTGGCTGTGTCGGCCGTGAGATTACGGTCGGCGCGAAGGTGAGCCTCCACTATCTCCGGCGTGGACTCGTGCGGAAAATAGACGACCGCCGCATCCTCGCCGTCCGCTGCGCGCCCGCCCATAATGCGCTCCATCGGAACGTCCAGCCAGTTGGTCAGACGCGCTATGTTGTCTGCGTCCGGCTTGCCCGTCCCGTTCTCTATGCGCGAGAGCGTAGAGGCTGAAACGCCCGTCTCATCCGCGACATCCCGCAAGCTCAAGCCCTGCTCCTGCCGTTTGCGCTGGATCGCCCGGCCCAGCTCGATTGTGTTTACTAAGTTCTTTGATTGTGCCACTTATGGCCTCCTTTCGGCGCTCGACAGTGTACCCCAGCGGGGTCGCCCGCGCCCTCTTTACATCCTGAACATATCACAGGAAAATTTTAGATGCAAGACTTTGTTTTATACTTGCAACAACGAGGGAACAATGGTACACTGTTTCACGTATGAAACAGGCAGATGAGATATCCTGTTAAAACCTGAAGAGGATAAGAGAGCGCATGAGCGAGTACATCTGGGAAACATTCGACGGCTTATTCAAGACCGTACACCGCCAGGGTCGGCGCGTGGAAGAGTTGGAAGCGCGTATCGCAGACCTTGAGCGGCGATTGAATGAACGCCTCGCGGCAACATCGCAGAAGCCGCACAACACACAGCCCATCAGCGCTGTGGGCGAGATGCCCGCCGAGCGCGCGGCCTGAAAGATTTTGGAGGACAAGAGTTATGTCAGCGAACCCGATAGCAGCAACCACCGACAAGAAAGCGATCATGCGCGACAAGCGTGCGCAGGGGATCGCAGCTATGGGACTGGTGACGCGCGAGGGCGACCGCTTTCGCGTGGCGACGCCGACCCTGCGCGGGCGCAAGTCCAGCTATGAGGTCTGGCGCGACGATGCCGGCAAGGTTCGTTGCTCTTGCCTTGAATTCGAGGAGCAGGCCATAGCAGACGTATCCTTCCGCTGCGAGCATATCCTCGCGGTCAAGCATTCGCTTCTGGCAAGAAATACGGAAGCAGTTACCAAACAGCAGGCGGTCGCGTTGCCGGTCACTTCGTCAGACGTGACGCGCGATGCGGCCCAGGCTGAGCCCAACACAAACGCAAACGCATCCGAGAAGCGTGCGAGCAAGAAGGCTCTGAACGTAGCCGAACGGCTCGTCCGCTCCGAACGGGAGAGCATTGAAGCGGCGGAGACCCTGGACGTAGATAAAGCCACGGACGAAATCTCCAACGTTCGTGCACTCGCGACACACACAGACATTAAGGAGCAAGAGATGAATAAGCAGAAAGAGAATACAGCCATCGCACAGATGCCGGAGAACGAAATCACCAGAGAGATCGAAGCCACAGCCCAATCGGTAGCATCGGTTGTTCCGCTCGCCTTCACCAACACCCTGCGCGCACTGCGCCAGCAGGTTGACCCGAACTTCGTCAAGACCCGTGAGGGCTGGACGGATCGTTCCGGCAATATGCACATGGTCGAGTACGTCGAGTGGCACGCGGTCGCCGACATTCTTGATCGTGTCACGCCGACCTGGTCGCACTCCGTGCGCAACATCACGCAGATCGGCGATATGGTAGCCGTCACCGCAGCCATTACTATTGAAGGCGTCACACGCGAAGGCGTCGGCACCGGCACAGCCGAGAGCGAGATGGGAATAAAGAAGGCCGAGCATGACGCTTTGAAGCGCGCCGCCGTCAAATTCGGCATTGCCCGCGAGCTTTACCAGCGCGAGACCGAAGTAATCGAGAAAGAGGGCGCGACTGCCCAGGGTCAGTTTCCGCGCGATCCGCTCGCCAAGTCTATGGCCGACCTCGTCACGCCGAAGCAATTGGGCATGATCCGCGCTCTGGCGCGCGAGGCTGGCGTGGATGTCGAGGAAGAGTGCCAGACCGTGCTGCGCTGCAAGACGGACGAGCTTTCCAAGCGCGCCGCCTCCAGCTTTATAGACCACCTCAAGGGTCTGCACACGGAAGCGGCTGCTGTGGGCCAGATGCGCCGTGCGAGCTAAATGGAGAGTGAGCGGTTGGCAGTCAGCAGTAAGCAGCCAAAGAAAAACTGCTTACTGCTTACAGTTCACAGCTTACTTTCTGGGGAGGTACAGAAAAATGATGACAGAAGAAATGATTAAGGAGATGAAGCCTCTGACATTGGAGCTTGAATACGCCGAAGAGCAGCGCTCCAAACCTACTGCGCCTGAGCGTCAGGATGAGGCACACACGTCAGAAGAGTCGCGCTCCAAAAAGGAGCAGATCATAGAGCTTTACGAGGGCGGCACAACCGACATCGCGCAGATCGTGCGCCGCGTGTCGGCACGTCCCTCTTACGTCGCACAGGTGCTTCAAGGCGCTGGCCTGATTACGGGTTACTTTGATCTTTACACGACGACGGCCCGCGAGCAGAACATCTATTCGCGCTTCTTCCGTAACGTTTTGTCCTTCAAGACTGTGGAAGCGGCACGCGAATCCGTGCAGAAGATAGATCGCCTTTTCAACTATTTTGAGCGACTCGGCGACCGCGCCGGACAGCATCAGGCGATGGTGCTGGCGCTGACGGGCAAGAACCGCGCGCGCTGGTCCGGGAAGCAGGAAGAGTCGGAGATTTTCAGTGAATGGCTCGCAGCACATTAAGAGCCGAACAAATATCAAAGTGAACACATAGGGTTACCTCGCCGGAGATCAAGGTAGGGTTGTCTTTGAAAGGTGAGCTTCGAGAAATTCGGGCTCACCTTTCTTTTTTTGTCCCTCGCCGCAGTAGTAGTAGAGCACACCTCGCGCACACAAAAAGGTCTCTCGCCTGAGAGATCGTCAAACCGATTTTTGTAACGAGGAGAAAAAAGATGGCTGAACAAACTGCACCCGCACATGCAATGCCCGCAACAGGCGCTTTCTGCTGGAACGAATTGTCAACAACCGACATGGCCGCAGCGAAGAAGTTCTACACGGAGCTTCTCGGCTGGACATTCAAACAGTCGCCGGCTGCCGGGATGGCTTATGACGAGATCGTTGTCGGCGGGCAACACATCGGCGGCATCTTTCAGACGGGGACTGAATTCGGCAACGCGCCGTCGCACTGGATGTCGTACGTCGCGGTTGACGATGTTGATGCGAGGGCGAAACAGGTCGAGGATCTTGGCGGAAAAGTATGCGTGCCGCCGACAGATATTCCCAACGTCGGGCGCTTCTGCGTCATTAATGATCCGACGGGTGCGACCCTTTCGCTCGTCAAGCTCGGCTGAACATAACGGCATCGTCGCAGGCGATTGTGCGTGACGATGCGTTCGCACAAAATGGCGGCAGTGGGGCATGTGCCCCTTCCAAAGCCTATCGCGCTCTAAAAAATCCTCGCACCGGTTTGGGCTCCCGACCGAACGCTTATGTTCCCTTCTCCGAAGGGAGCATATTTCAGAAGCTTGTTGTGCGGACTGTTTTAGACAATCCATACAACAATGAGAGGAGCAAGTTTATGAAAAAGCAGGTCACTCTGATCCTACTTCTTTTGGTCACAATGGGGGCTGGCTTTGGCCTCTTTGCCACGACCAGCACCTTTGCCGAGCCAACCGAACCACAATCAATCGCCAGTCAGATCATCGCCCGCGAGAAGGCTTCGGTAGAAGCTTGGCAACGCAAAGACAAGGCTTTTTTCACAGATTTTCTGGCTGACGATGCGACCTATTATAACTCCTTCAGCCCGTATCTGGACGCCGAGCCGAAGGCGACCTTCCTGCCCAAGTTCGAACAGTACGTAGAGATGTTCAAGTACAACGATTTCCAGATGTACAACCCTCGCGTGCAGGTTTACGGCGATACGGCTGTGCTGACCTACAACAGTTCCGTGTCTGCCACCTTCAACGGCCAGCCCATGCAATACACCGCGAAGATGACCACCGTATTCGTCAAGCAGGGCAACACATGGCGCGCCGTTCATGGACACGAATCCATGAACCCGGCGACTAAATAAGTAAGGGTTTGAACATCAAGCGTAAAAGGAGAGAAGCAATATGCACAGAGTTGTTCATTTCGAGGTGAGCGCGGAGGACACGGAGCGCGCCGGTAAGTTTTATCAGGGCGTCTTTGGTTGGAACATACAAAAATGGGGAGGGCCGAAGGACTACTGGATGATTACGACGGGAGCGAACGACCAGCCCGGCATCAACGGCGGTATCTTCAAGCGTGAAGGGCCGGTCAATTTCGTCAATACGATTGACGTGCCCAACGTTGATGAGTTCGTCGCAAAGGTCATAGATCACGGAGGCCGTGAGGTCGTGCCCAAGATGGCGATCCCCGGCGTCGGCTTTCTGGTTTACTGCCAGGACACGGAGGGCAACGTCTTCGGCGTCTTGCAAGCGGACGAGGGGACCCAATGAGCGCGGAGGCGTTTTCACGACGAAGCGTGGACAGAATCATCCACGCTCGCGTCCACTTGCGTTGCGAGGCTCATCGGGCCTTCGAGATGTTTACGGTGGGCGAGCTTCTGCAATTATGGCTCGCGCCCGGAGCGGAGGTCGAGGCGGCGGTCGGAGGAAAGTATGAGCTGTTCTGGGAACCGGACAATAAAGAGAACAACAGCACCCTCGGTTGCAGGATTACGGCTCTTGAGGCTGATCGCTTTCTCTCTTTCGAGTGGAAAGGGCCTGTGCAATTCAAGCACTTTATGAACTGTACAGACCCGCTGACGCATGTAGTGGTATTCTTCATTCCCGGCAGCGATGGCTCGACCGGCTGGACGGATGTGCATTTGATTCATACCGGCTGGCGAAGCACCGACTCATGGGAAGAAGCGCGGCAGTGGTTCGAGGTCTCCTGGCGCAGCGCTTTTACGGAACTCGGCAGTCAGGTCAATGGCCGTGCGGTCGGCGTTGCATCCGAGTAGATAAAATGTGAGTGACAGTCATGAAGCGGAAGGTGAGCCGCGAGCCCTTTGGCTCACCTTCCGCTTTTATCAATGAATGAAAATCTTTGATCTGTAAGGAGACGAGCATGAGCGCTAGTCAGGGAATTATTGAAGCCATCGAGACCAATGATCTCGCCAGAGTAAATGAGTTGCTTGAAGCAGACCCTTCGCTCGCCGGCTCCCGTAATGAGAATGGCGTGTCGGCTGTGTTGCTTGCGACCTATTATGGCCGCGATAAGATTGCCGAAGCATTGCTTGAGAGGACGGTCGCACTCGATATCTTTGAGGCATCGGCTGTCGGGCGGGCGGAGTTTGTCGCAAAAATCCTGACCGAGCAACCGGAGCTTGTCAACGAATATGCGGACGACGGTTTTACGCCGCTCGGCCTGGCCTCGTTCTTTTGTCACGTGACGGTCGCACGCCTTTTGATCGAGAGGGGAGCTGATGTCAATGCCGCCTCTAAGAACACGCAGCGCGTCGCGCCCCTGCACTCGGCTGTATCGCGCCGGCAGACGTTGATCGCGGAGGCGCTGCTGGCTCACGGGGCTAACGTCAACGCCAGACAACAGGCGGGCGTCACTCCGCTGCACCAGGCTGCGCACAACGGTCATGCGGAGATGGTCAAGCTACTGCTTGCCCATGGCGCAGATGTTCATGCCAGCATGGATGACGGGCAGACTCCGCTTTCGATGGCCCTGGAGACGGGCAACGCGGAAGCGATTGATTTGCTGCGCGAGCATGGAGCGAGCAGATAGCGGTTTATCATCCAGAGCGATTGATCGCCCTGAATTGCCCACTCGGCGATGTCCGCAGCGATAAAACCCTTCCCCTTCATCAGCAGTATCGCTCCCCGGCACATGCAGAACATTCATCATAGGGAGAATTAGATGCGACGCATACTTCGCGAGAACGGCCTCTCGATTGTCATGTTCAGCCTGTTCGTCTGTGCGGTCGTAGGGCAGAGTTTCACTGGCTATCACGAGTACAACGATGATCTGAAGCAACACGGTCAGGCGCAATTGGCTTTCGTCGAATATTTGGGCAGCGGCCACTTTGTCGAAGCGATTTTTGAAAACTGGGAGAGCGAGTTTTTGCAGATGGGGCTTTACGTTCTGCTCACAGCCTTTCTCTATCAGAAGGGTTCGCCGGAATCTAAGAAGCTCGACGAGAAAGAACTGGTTGATTCAGATCCGTTGAAGTCGCGTCGAAAGAAAGCGAATGCTCCGTGGCCTGTGCGTCGCGGCGGATTTATTCTCCAAATTTACAAACATTCCCTGACCCTCGCTCTGTTTCTGCTCTTTCTTATTTCCTTCGCTCTTCATGCAGCCGGCGGCGCGAGGCTGTATAGCCAGGAGCAGGTGCTGCACGGCTCGCCCGCTGTTTCCACTATCGAGTTTCTAGGCACATCGCGTTTCTGGTTCGAATCTTTACAGAACTGGCAGAGCGAATTCCTCTCTGTCGGCGTGCTGGTGGTTCTGTCCGTCTTTCTGCGCCAGATAGGGTCTCCCGAATCCAAACCCGTGGACAGTCCGCATAGCAAAACCGGAAGCGATTAGAAGCCTTTAAGACGAAGGAGCAAATAGGCTCTCACCGTTCTCATTTCACCCCTCTCTTTCTTTACCCACACAAAATTAAAAAGAGGACGCTTCGGTTAAGAAGCGTCCTCCCTGTGCGACCTCTGTAAAACTCTCTCCTGCGGCTGGCCTTTACGGTTCTTTACGTGCTGCGCGCTGGGCGTTGGTCGCCAGTTCGCGAGCGCGCGGAAGCGCATCAACGCCTTTTGCCACCTGCGGATCATCCGTAGTGACGAAGACGCGCGCCGCCCTGACGCTGCCATAGGCTGCGGTCACGATGTTGTATCGCAGTTGAAGCTCAACAAACGAACGATTGCGGTCGAGCGATGCCGCCATCGGCTTCCACGCCGTATCATTCGAGACGTAATCCCTGAAGGCTTTGAAGAGAGCATCGGTGACAGGGAAATCCGTCGCCTGCAAATCGCGGTTGAAATCAATCACGCGCGCTATTTTGTACTGGTCAAAACCATTGATGCGACCGTTGATCAACTCGCGCGTGAAGAAGAAGAGCGGGGTCAGGAGGCGCGTCTGCGTCGTCGAGATCGTGCGCGGCTTGACCGCCTCGTCGGGCATGATGCCGCCGCCGCCATAGACTGTGCGCCCCATATCCGTCCGGCTCTCAGGCCCGGTCGGCTTTTGTGGATCACCCTTCTGGTCGAGCCGCGTCGAGCCGCCGCGCGTGTAATAATCGTAAAAGCCGCCGTTTGAATAATCGCGCTGAATCAAGCGCCCCGAAGGCGTGTAGTACTTGGCCGAGGTGAGCGTTAGTCCCGATCCATACTCCAGCGGCCATATGCCCTGCACCAATCCTTTGCCGAAGCTGGTCTCGCCGACGATCAGCGCGCGGTCGTGATCCTGCATCGCGCCCGCGACGATCTCCGAGGCGGAGGCGGTGTTGCCGTTGACCAGAATCACGAGCGGCGTTGTATCGGTCTGGCCCCTCCCTGTATTTGCGTTATAGGGTCGCTGATCGTTACGCCCCTTCTGCGTCAGGATCAGTTGTCCGCCCTGTAAGAATTTGCTCGCGACGCGAACGGCCTGCTCTAGAAATCCGCCCGGATTATTACGCAGGTCGAGCACAAGGGATGTCATGCCACGGCCTCGCAAATCTTCCAGCTTCTCCTCCAGCTCGCCGGCGGTCGTGTAGTTAAAGCCGTGCGTCATGTCTACGTAGCCGACGCCGGGCCTTAAGAAATATGCGTCCGGGATAGATGGTTGCGAGACGGCATCGCGCGTAATCTCGACCGTTTCCACGCGGGCGTTCGAGGCGCGCTCGACCGTAACCTTGACGACCGACCCGCGCGGGCCGCGTATGCGGTCGCGCACTTCCAGAGAAGTCTTGCCGCTCATCTTCTCGCCGTTGACTTCGACGATGCGATCACCGAAGACGAGTCCGGCGCGCGCGGCGGGCGATCCTTCAAAGGTCGCGAGGACATAGGTCTCGGCTTGATCTCCCCTGCGCTGGTTGCCGATGGATGCGCCGATGCCGAAGTACTCCGAGCGCTGATCCGTCTTCATCTCATCGAACTCTTCACGGTCGTAGTAGTTCGAATGAGGGTCTAGCGAGCGGAGCATACCGATGATCGAGGACTTGAAGACGGCGTTGTAATCCAGCTTATTACCGTCAACATAGTTCTCTTGAATAATCGTCAGGGCATCTGCGAAATCCCTTTCGGTTGCGGCTGTGGCATTACTCGGCACGCGACTGCTGCTGCTGCTGCTGGCACGCGGGCGGCGCGTGGTCGGCGGCGTGCCAGGGCCCGTCGAGGGCTTTGGAGGGCTCGTGCTGCTGCCCTGATTTTGTGCCGAGACGAAGACCGGAAGCGAGATGGCGACAAAAAGTAGTGTCGCGAAGGCAAGCCAAAGTCTATTCTTCACTGCTATGAAGCCTCTTGCAAAAGATGACTAAAAAAAGCGCCATGTTGTTAAGCGACGTGCGGGAGCGACCTGCTATGAAGTCATAAAAGACCGCTTCCATCAGCATAGTAACGGATGCGCGCAACACGAGCAAGGTTGTGCGCATCCTCGAAGAGTTTTACATGGTCCTATGGATGCTCCCGTCGCACCCAGAGGCTCAGGCGTTGAGATGATAGTGCTAAAATGGACCTTCATCCTGTACAATCCGCTGGCCGTCTGTGGCCGGATCGGTTCGTCCTAAGATGCCCTTCAAATTGAAGGAAGAATTCAAGGGGCCGAACCGGCAGCGGGCGTGACTAAAGCGTTCTTCGTTCCGATCCTCCTTTTTATATTAAGACTGGGTAACGACTATGGCTAAGAAAACCGAGATGAAACCTGATGCCGCCGGCTCGAAGAAGAAAAAGAAGAAGAGTTCCGGCACCGGAGGCGCGGCTACTTTTGAAACGCAGCTTCGCGATACCATCAACGCCGTCGAGATGGCCAACGCGCTCACGTCGCCGCTCAAGCGTTCCATCGAGAACCTACTGCGGCTGGCGGCACAGTCTGTGGGCTCCGACGAGGCGAGCGTACTCGTGCGCGACGGTAACGAGGGCGGCCTGCGCTTTCTGGTCGCAATCGGCGAGGTCGCCGATAAACTGTTGACCATGCACATCCCCGCCGGTAAAGGCATCGCCGGTTTTGTCTTCTCTTCCGGACAGCCGATGGCGGTCGCCGACGTGGCACAGGAAGAGACCTTTTATGCCGAGGTGGATCGCGCCGTGGGCTTTTCAACGCAGACAATTCTCGCCACGCCCCTGCGCGTCGAGGGCGAGATGGTCGGCGTGCTGGAGTTCGTCAATCGCGAGGGCGATCCACCCTACAAGCCTTTTACTCCGGACGAGATGGATCAGGCCGCACACTTTGCCGACGCCATTGCCACGCTCGTTGACGCGTATGATTCAGCCGGACTGATCGAGACCCTTTTCGAACAATCAATGAAAGCGGTCACTATTACCTCTGGCGAACAGAGCGGCGCGAGTCTCAGACAATGGCTCAGGGAAATGCAGGCCGCGCCCGAACACCGTGACCTTTTGCAGATGGCCGTCGCCCTGCGCGATGTTGCCAGTCGCGGCGACGCCGAACGCGAGTTATGCCGCGATGTGCTCGACGCCCTGGCGCGCTTCACGGAAAAACGCGCGGCAGCCAGCACAGGTTATTCGAGCACAGGATACTTCGGATTTTAGTCAACCGACCGATTGAGCACGGAGGAGAGTTTAAGGATGGCGGAGTCTGATGCGGCGCTCGATGCGGCAGGCATGCTCGCGGACTTATGGACGCCGATAACGCCGGATAAAATCTGGAAAGGACGTACGGGGCGCGGCGTGCGTGTCGCTGTGGTGGACAGCGGCGTGGACGCCGCGCATCCGGCGCTCGCAGATAAAGTCAAGGCTTCGGTCGAAGCATATACAGAGGGTGGCAAAGTCAATTTCCGGCCTTCCACTTCCGGCGATCAGGCCGGACACGGCACGGCTTGCGCCGGGATTATCACGTCGGTCGCGCCCGACGTTGATCTTTATAGCATCAAGGTTTTGGGCGCGAACGCCGCCGGATCGGGCGAGATGTTTCTGGCGGGGCTCGATTACGCGATCAAGCAAAAAATGCAGGTCATCAATCTCTCTTTGGGGACGACGAAGCCGGATTACTTCGGCCCGCTTCACGATCTGATTGACCGCGCCTATCATGCTGGCTGTATCATCGTCGCCGCCGCCAACAATCTTCCGCAGCCGAGCTTCCCTTCTATCTTCTCATCCTCGCTCGTCTCCGTAATCAAGCGAGAAGGCGGCGATCCATTCAACTTTGGTTATCGCTACGGCGAGGTGATTGAGCTGGTCGCGCCCGGCGTTCAGGTGCGCACAACCTGGCCCGGCGGCGGCTATCGTCAACTGACCGGCAACAGTTTCGCCTGCCCCTACATCGTCGGCGTCATCGCGCTTATCATGGAAGCCTACCCGGGCCTCACGCCGTTTCAGATCAAGACGATCCTCTTCGCTATCGCGAAACAGAACCAGGCCCAAGGGAATGAAGGAAAGGCAAAACCCGAGGGTGGTTGATCGCAATCCACCCAGGCGATTGAAGCAGAAGCGCCGTGAGATGATCTTTTATGAATCTCACGGCGCTTCTATGTATTAAGTTCCTTTTAATTCTCTTCCCTTCTCTTACATCCGCATCGTCATACCGGGCGGGGGTGCTCCGCGCATGCGCGCGCCGGGCGGTGGTCCGCCCTGTGGGCCTCCTCCTCCTGCTCCCGTGCGCGTTCTCAGCAGCGCCGGGTCAATATTCTTCAGCTCGTAGAGCATCTTATAGAGCCCTTCACGCTTGAGCAGTTCATCGTGTGTGCCCTCGTCTGCGACGCGCCCGTCTTTGAGGACGATGATGCGGTCGGAGACGGCGGCGATGAAGTTCAGGTCGTGGCTGATTACCAGGCACGTCTTACGGTTATCCGGCTGCTGCGCGTACTCGCGTATGACTGTGATCAAACGATTGCGCTGGTCTGCGTCCAGATTCTCGGTCGGCTCGTCCAGCAAAAGCACTTCGGGACGGCGCAGGAGATTTCGCGCCAGCGCAATCAGGCGCTTCTGCCCGCCCGACGGTATCTGTACATCCACGACCGTATCGTAGCCCTTCGGCATACGCTTCGGGTCAATGATCACGTCGTGGATGTGCGCGAGGTTACATGCCTCTTCAACCTCGGCATCGGTCGCGCCTTCACGGCCCAGTCGCACGTTCTCGCGAATCGTGGTCTTGAGGAAGAACGGAAACTGCGAGAGCTTCGAGACCTGATTGCGCAAGCTGTTGAGCGTCACGTCCGAGATGTTCTGGCCTTCGAGTTTGATGGTGCCGGATTCGGGATCGAGGAAGCGCAGCAATAAGTTCATGATAGTGGACTTGCCGCAGCCGATTGGGCCGACGAAGGCGATCGTCTCGCCCTCCTTGATCTGGAATGAGATGCCGTTCAGGATTTTCTGCGTCGGCGAATAGCCGAAGACCACATTCTCGAAGGTGATGTCGCCGTGAATCTCGCCCAGATTTTTTGCTCCCGGCTTCTCCTTGACAGATGGTTTCGTGTCGAGCAGCTCGTAGGTCGCGACGACGTTCGGCACCTGAGATTGATACTGCGTATAGGTGGCGATGAGCCGCTGGACGACGCCGAACATCTGCGGCGTCATCTGCACGAAAGCGATAACGGCAGCGAGCGTCAGGCCGAACGCCGGATGATAGATAATTCCGATAACGAGAACCAGAGCGGTGCTGGCGGCGATAAAGATTTGCGCGCCGCTATTGCTAAAACCCATCCAGGCCTGCATCATCGCGGAATTTTTGGCCGCGACTTTCGCGGCAGCGCCAAAGCGCTCGCTACGTCGTCGCTGGGCGTTGAAGACTTGAATATCCGAGATGCCGCTGATGGTCTCTTCAAGCTCTGCGCCCAGCTCGCGCCCGCTCATCGCCATCCCCTTCGCCGCCTGCTGCATCTTCTTACTCGTATAACGAAACATCAGCAACACGAGCGGCGCGAGCACAAACGAGACGAGCGTCATCTGCCAGCTCAGCGCCAGCAGATACGAGAGCACGATGACGAGCACGATGACATCAATCAGCGGGTAAAGCATAACCTGCGTGAGAAGTCGCTGTACGCCTGCGGCCTCCGACAAAACGCGCTGCATCAACGCGCCTGTCTGGCCTCCCGTAAAGAAATCGAGCGAGAGCGATTGCAGGTGATCGTAGATATCCTGTTGAAGCCCACGAAGCAGCCGCGCCTCAAGGTGCGCGACAACCCACGCGCGCAGGAAACTAAGAAGTTGCGAGAGCACCAGGGCGCTTGCCCAGATGATCAAAACCGTTCGCAAGGTCAAGGGTATAGCGAGCCAGCCGAGGCCGTAATCGCTCATCCAGCTCGTATCGGTTCTGCCAAAGAGCGGCGCGCTCATCTCCCAGATGCTTCCGGTGCCCGGTGCCGTCGCCCCTCCTGCGCCCGCCGGCCTTGGCCCGGCAAGTGGGCCAAGAATTTGAAAGATTGAGGAGAAGGCGACGCTGACGACGAAAGGACAGAGCGTGACCAGCAGAGAGAGCAGCATGGTTACGGCGGTCAGCGATTTGTGATTCCCCAGCAATCTGACGGCCCGTCCGAGATAGGGACGCGCGCTCATCATTCCGGGCGGCAAGCCACGGGGTCCGCCGGGCCGCATCGCCATTCCGGGTGGAGGCACCGGAGCGCCGCCGGGTGGCCCGCCTGATGGCGGCGCACCTCCGGGCGGAGTCCCCAACGGTGGACCGGGAGGCAATCCGGCAGTCATACCCGGAGGCGGTGTCGGAGCATTGGACATGGTTGTTCCCTTTTGTAGAGCAGGCAGGAAGAAGAAGAGGCTAGAGGTCAGAGGTTAGTTGAAAACTTCTCACTGATCTCTAACCCCTGGCCCTCGTCACTAACAGCAAAAGGTGGGAAAGAAGCCGGTTTAAGCTTGCTTTCCCACCTCGCATGCGTCTCGGTTGATTAGCAGTACCACCAAACGTACACGCAGTTTCCGTAGCCGTCGCATTCCCAGGCATAACAAACATCCTGATTGCTGTAGGCCTGCACGTCGCCGCCCTGTGAACCGGCTTTGGCTACAGCCTGAGCATCAGACTTGGTCCGGTTATCTTTCTTGGGGAACATCTCGGCGAGCTTGTCGGCGGGGATTTTGTATTTCTCAAGCTCGGCATCCGGCACATCGTACAGTGATACATTGTTCTCTTTGTCTGGTTTGCTAACTATCGCCATGGCTTTTTTATTCTCCTTTAGGGTTAAGAGGATGAGCGCATCCTCATGTGACAAAACTTGCCCGGGCGGGTGGCCTCTTTATGGTTTTCTGCAAGCTTTAGGCTCGCCGCCCGTCCACTCAATTTATGGCTGCAATTTTTATAGCTTTCAGCAGCTCTGTTGGCCGAAAAAGCATTGAAACGAGGTCTCGTCCACCTCTCTCTGTTTTGTCTCGGCTCAACATACAAATGCTTGACGTGACTCCGAACAGTTTTTGCGACCGCTGGTTTTGCGAATTTTTAAGGGCCGCATCAACCCACGTACAGACAAAAATTGCTATCGCAGGACACAATGTCCTAAACGTCAAGCTGCGATTATGGAATGCGCGCCGTCTCTTAATTAAATGAAGCGATGAGCACGAACACTGCTGAATCCGAAGCCCGATTCTGTGCTCGAAGGCAACACGGTGCGTCGCCGCTGAAGAAGCTCTTGCGGCACTTTTGAATTTGAGCGGGCGCTATCCTAGCAGCGAACCCGTCCGCGCGCAAGTTTTTTCTCGCTTAATTCAGAGCGCGCTGGAGAGTGTTCGCCGATCAAGTATTCCGGGCCAAAGGGTACGGTCACGGAGCATCAAGCCAGGCCGTCTAAACATTTTGTTAAGGTCTCGTTAAATTTCGGGTCTTCGCCGCCACCGAAGTGAGCGTAGCGCACTACCCCCTTGCGATCAATAAGCGCCAGCATCGGCAGCCCCGTCGCGCCGTAAAGTTCCTGCGTATGCTCGTCCTCGGCCACGCCGACGCGGAAAGCCAGGCTCTCGTCGCGCACTACTTTACGCATCAACTCCAGTTCTTCATCCTGCGAAGCGGCGGTCGCGCGATAAGCCATGTAGTGGCGCGTCAATGCGATGACTTCCAACCCGCGCGGGCCGTACTCTTCATCCAGCTTGCGCAGCTTCGGAAACATCTCATGGCAGGGCTTGCACCACGTCGCCCAGAACTCAAGCAAGACGACCCGTCCACGCAAACTCCGAAGCGTCGTCGCTTCATTATTGAGCCACGTCTTGACGGTAATTTCCGGAGCAGCCGACCCTAGAATCTCTACTTGCCGCGCGCGGTCGCGTAGTTGCACTCGCCCCCCTGCTGCTGCGCGTTTCTGATCGGGCGTACCGGACACCTGCACTATTTGAAAAATTCTTTCAGCGAAGTCGGCCTCTTCGCGCAGCATCGCCCGCGCCTTTGCCATCTCTTCCGAGGCCAGATAGAGTTCGGCAAGCGTGATCGCCACATCAACGCGCGTGCGAAACTCTATCTCGTAGGGCGTGGCGCGCGACTCGGCAAGCGCAGCCTCCAGATGCGCGCTTGCCGCTTGATGATTCCCTTGCCGTCTGAGGTCAAAAGCCTCGGAAAGATGCGCGGCAACTCGCTCCTGCGGCTTAGCGGCGGGGGGCGTCCCCACAGCGTCTGTGGAAGTTTCCATCGCAGAATCCATATTTTGTTCTCTTCCTCGGAATTTTATTGATGAGAGGTCGGGTACTCGCCGACCGTCATGTGTGTCTTATGCCACCGGTTTTGAACCGGAAGCTGAGGCCGCGAGCGCGGCTTCCTCTGTGTCGAAAATCTGGAAGGCTTTGTGAACATTGGTCATCTTTAAGAGGCCGCGAATCTGTTGCGGCACATTCGTCAGATGTAAATGGGCGTCATGGCGCGCTGATGTGACCAGCGAGGTCACCAGCTCGCCAATGCCGCTACTGTCAAGGCGGCGGCATTGAGCCATATTAATAAGAATGAGACGACGCCCCGCCTCAATGTTTTTGCGTATCTTATCCAGCACGCGCTCAGTACTGCTGGCGACCGTCAATTCACCGATGATCTCAATGACGACGGCGCTTCCATTCTCGCGCTCGGCGAGTTCAAGTCTATTAGTTGACATAAGTTTTTGCTCCCGTCCGGGGCGAAGCGAGGGTGTTCTGTTTTTTCTTTCAACGCCAAAGAGATCTTGCGCGGCTGAGCAGCCAGACCTTGAAGAGGCGCGAAATCATCTCACGCTATTTACATAGCAAGAAGGTAAATATACTCGAAACTTTCTGAGGCTGTCACGCACTCTCATACTTACGCCCGCAACCGCCCGAATGTTCTATGGAAAGGCGGTGTCAATAACCGGATGAAGGCTCGCCGCCGGAACCGAGAGCCCGGCATATTGTTCATGCCGCAAAAAAAACGCTGCCACATGTAAATAACAGATCGCGATTTCCTTCCCTTCCTTGCCTTCCATCACCGGTCTGATTTAATATCGCCTCGCGTCCTACGAGTAGTCTTCAAACAAGTTTCAGCAACAATCCAAGGTTATAGAAAACTTTCGCTTGTAAATGTGCGATGTCCGGCTACCGCGCCGGATTCCAATACTATTTTCACCGAAGAGGATAAGATGCCGACAAAATTTACTACCCTTATTTCCAGACTATTGGTTCTGATGGTTTGCCTTGTGGCGACCATCGCAAACGTTCAAGCTCAATCCCAGGCAACCACGGGAGACATTGAAGGGCGTGTGCTCGACCCGCAGCAGGCCGTCTTGCCTAATGCTTCCGTGACGGCGACAAGTCAGCAGACCGGTCTGGAGAAAAGTGCGAGCACCAACGAAGAAGGAGGCTATCGCTTTATTTTGCTCCCGCCCGGCACTTATACCATCCGTGCGACGGCGCAGGGTTTCGCGGCGACAGAGCTGCGCGACGTGACGGTAACGGTCGGCAGTAAGACTCCGCTCGACATTAATATGACGGTCAGCGGCACCAGTGAATCAGTCACAGTGACGGGCGAAGCGCCGGTCGTCGAAACCGCACGCACCTCCGTCTCAACGACCATTAATCAACGCTCGATTGAGAACCTGCCGATCAACGGACGCAATTATCAGGATTTTGCCACTTTGACTCCGGGCGTCGTTATTGATCGCACACGTGGCGGCGACATTTCAGTCGGAGGCCAGAAGGGCACGCTCAACAATCTACAGGTTGACGGCGTTGATAATAACAATACCTTCTTCGGCCAGGCATTCGGACGCGGCGGCGTGCGTCCTCCATATCAATTCTCTGAAGAGTCCGTGCAGGAGTTTCAAGTCAACCAGAATGGTTTCTCAGCCGAGTTCGGGCGCGCGGGCGGAGCGGTCATCAACGTCGTTACTCGGTCAGGGACGAACGAGTTTCACGGCGGCGCATTTGAGTACTTCCGCGACGAATCCCTGAACGCCAACACGCCCGACAATAAAGCTTTGCAGGCTCGTCTGGGACGCCTTAACAAACGCCCCAAGTCACAGACCAATCAATTCGGCGGTCGCTTCGGTGGGCCAATCGTCCGTAACCGCGCATTCTTTTTCTTTACTTACGATGGGCAGCGCCAGGATTTACCTAACATCATTGATGCGCCGAATTTCAACTTACAGCCTGTGTCCATTCAGAACCTCCTCGCGCCGAGGCTGAACAACTACTCGATCGGGCGTTCGCAAGACGTGTTCCTGGGTAAGACCGACATTATCATCAACAGGAACAATCAGCTCTCAGTTCGCTTCAACCAGCAAAACTTTACGGGGCTCAACAACGAAAACGGCGGCCCCCTGAGCACTGAAGAGCATTCCGGCAATAGTATCGTGTATAGCACGACGCTGTCGGGCACACTCGCCACTACCATCTCGCCCTCGCTGGTCAACGAGTTTCGCTTTCAATTTGCGCGCGACCGCGAGCCCGGCACGGCCAATAGCGAAGAACCCGAGGTCGTCTTAAATACAAACGGCGGCAATCTCAATTTCGGGCGTAACAACTTTAGCCCGCGCGAGACCACGATCAAGCGCGCGCAGTTTATAGACAACATCTCCTACGTGCGCGAGCGCCACACCTTCAAGTTCGGCGTGGATTTCAACTTCGACCGCATCTTTAATTTCTTCCCCGGACTGTTCAGCGGCTCCTATACCTTCAGGAACGCCACCATTTCCGGCGGCGGATTCCCCACGGCGACTTATACAACCGGTTATACGGCCTACGCGGCCAACTTCGACCCGGCTGCTGCACCGAGCGCTTTCACTTACTCGCAATCTTTCCCTGGCGAGGGAACAACGGGTGCGACGACGCATCCGAACAGTTCTGACTACGCTGTGTTTGCACAGGATGATTGGCGCGTGACGCCCAAGTTCACGCTTAATCTTGGCCTGCGCTTCGACCTGCAAAAGCTGGCCTGCCCGTCCGTGCAGAATCCCGATCCATTGCTTCTCAATAATAATCTGGATACGAGCCGCTGCCCGAAGGATGGCAACAACTTCGCGCCGCGTTTCGGTTTCAGTTATGCATTCGATGACAAGACCGTGCTGCGCGGAGGCTACGGCATCTTCTACGGTCGCACCACGGCCATTGATCTCGGCACGGCCCATTCCAATAACGGCATCAACGTCATCAACGTGACTCTCAACTCTGCGCAGATTATCGCTGCGGGACTGCGCTTCCCTAACGTTCTGGCGGCCGTCCCGACAACGAGCGCGCCGAAGAACCTGTTCCTCTTCGCGGAGAACTACAGGCAGCCGTACGTGCAACAGGCGCGGATCGGTTTCGAGCGTGAGATACTCCCGAACCTGAGCCTCTCGATCACGTACATGTATTTCAAGGGCGTCCACCTGACGCGCACGCGAGATGTCAACCTTGGCACTCCGGTGCCGACGACCTTCACGGCCTTCGATGGTCAGACTTTTGTATTCGAGCGATTCCCGGCAACACGACCTATCACTCGCGCCGTGGGTATCACTTATAATCGCATCAGCCTGTTTGAGAGCAGCGCCAACTCTAAATATAACGGGCTGGCGATTCAGGCGCAGCGTCGCTTCTCGAACGGATTCCAGTTCCTGGCCGCTTACACTTACTCGCACGCCCGTGATGATAAGCCGGATCAGACGGCGGTGGTTGTCGGCGCTGACGATAGCAAGATCGTACAGAATCAGCTCAATGCTCGCGCCGACTACGCGGCATCCGACACAGACCTGCGCCATCGCTTTGTCTTCAGCCCCGTTTACGAATTGGGACGGTTTACACGCAGCGACAACACGGTGCTGCGCGCGCTCCTGAGCGATTACACACTGAGCGGCATCGTGCAGTTGCAATCCGGTTTCGCCTATTCGGCTTTTGTCAGTGGCGATCCGAACCGCGATGGTAATTCGTCGAACGACCGCCTGCCGGGGACGGAGCGTAACAGCTTATACACACCCGCGACTTACCAGTTCGATGCACGCATCACGCGCATGATTCGCATCAGCGAGAAGACACGTCTTCGTCTCATCCTCGAAGGCTTTAACATCTTCAACCGTGCGAACGTATTGACGAACAACAATGCGATATATGCCGCGGCGGGGACTGCTTTAAATGCGCCCGCCGTCACCACACCGTTCAATACGCCGCGCAGTTTTCTGACGCCGAGACAAGTGCAACTGGCGATCAAGTTCGACTTCTAAAACTGATGGCAGCCTCCTGAAAAAGCGGCGGGTGCAACGCGCTCGCCGCTTTTTATCTACTGCCCGAAGATGAAAAGGAGTCTGGTGGTATCGATCTCTTTCGCACCCCTGCGGCGCGCCTGGCCGCTTGACGACCATTTCAGCCCATCCGTAGAATGCTCTCCGGTTCTCAGAAAATCATTAGTAAAACAATATGGCGCGTGCAGCACGGGCGTACCTTTACTGCATCTGAGCATCGTTAGTCCGTCCATCTTTGTGGCGCGAGCGGGTTTTTAACCCCCAGCGCCCTAATCAGGTCGAAGGAGTTTGGCCCAAAATGAGTAATCCTTATAACCCGCACCGCGATCCTAATGAGCCCGAGCCTGTTGATGATCTCATCCTGCGCGATAATGAGTTGGATGATGATGCAACGGGCTCGCGCACAGCCTCTTCCGTGCGCGACATAGCATCGCGCATTCCTGAATCTTTGAGCGCGATTGGACGCGACATCAGCCGCACTATCGAGCGTGCCATGGCCGCCAAGGACGATTACGTGGTTGCCGTTAAAGTCTCGCCCGATGCGCAGGAGAAACTCGAACAGCTCGTCCAGGCCGGAGTCTTTCGCAGCCGCGCGGAGGCCGCCGCGTACCTGATTGACGAAGGCATCAAGACGCAATCGGCCCTCTTTGATCGGGTGCAGCAGAAGCTCTCAGAGATCGAACGCCTGCGCGCAGAACTGCGCGGGATGGTGGGCGAAGGCAAACCCGGAATCTGAGAAACGAATGGGTTTCTCCGAGCGCGAAGCGGGGCCGTCCGCTTTTATCTCGGATTCCGGCTTGTTCGGGCTGCAACTCTTTGTCCGTTGCCTGCGTATTACACAGGCTCATCTTGCCGTCATCCTCCGCTGTAGGCCTCGTGCGCTCAATAGTTGCGACCCGGGCCGCGTGATGACCGCCCGTTTGCCATCTTAGACAAAATTGTGAGGAGTTTTAATGAGACGCTTATTGAATCGTACCGCTGCCACCACGCTTCTCGTCGTCGCGTCGTTCTGTGTGTCCGCGTTCGCGCAGGAGGAGACACCTACGCGCCGTGACGACGATAGACAATCGAGGTCGCACGTGTCACAAACATTTCAGCTTGCACGCACTCCGATTGAACAGTTCACATTGCCCAACGGCCTTCGCGTGATCCTCAGTGAGGATCACGCTGTGCCGGTCGTTGCCGTCGCTGTTTACTACGATACAGGCTCACGCAACGAAAAACAGGGCCGCACTGGTTTCGCTCATCTCTTCGAGCACATGATGTTTCAAGGCTCGGAGAATGTTCCGAAGGCCGCGCACTTTCAGTACGTTTATAACAACGGCGGTACTTTGAACGGGACGACATCTACCGAGCGCACAAACTATTTTGAAACGATGCCGGCCAATCAACTGCCGCTCGCGCTCTGGCTGGAGAGCGACCGCATGCGCTCGCTCAAGATAACTCAGGAAAATCTGGACAATCAGCGAAAGGCCGTGCAAGAGGAGAAGCGTCTTAATTTCGATAACAAGCCCTACATTAACGGCTTCCTGCGCATCAACGAGCTGATCTTCAAAAATCCAGCCAATGCGCATTCCACCATCGGCTCGATGGAAGATTTGAATGCGGCGACAGTCGAGGACGTGAGCGAATTCTTCCGCATCTACTATGCGCCGAACAACGCCGTGCTCACGATTGTCGGCGACTTTGAGCCGGCACAGGCGCGCGCCCTCGTCGAGAAATACTTCGGTACGATCAAGCGCCAGCCGGCCCCGCCCCCTTTGGATGTCAAAGAACCTGCGGAAGTCGCCGCACGCCAGGAGACTTTTCAAGACCAGTTCGCGCCGACTCCGGCCTTCGTGCTCGGATGGAAGATACCGGCCCGCCGCACGCCCGATTATTATGCCCTCTCGCTTGCCAGCGATCTGCTGATCGGAGGCGACAGCTCGCGTCTCTATCAAAAGCTTATCAAGGGTGACGAATCGGTCGTCGGCCTACAGGGCGGTTTGGACGAGCGGCGGGGGCCGTCCTCGTTAGTGATCTTTATGATTCCAAAGCCGGGTAAGGACGCGGCACAGATTCGCCAGACGGTGATGAGCGAGATCAAGCGGCTCGCGACCGAAGGGCCAAGCGTCGAGGAGATGGAGAAACTGCGCAACAACCTGCGCAACGGTGCGGTGCGCGAGCGCCAGTCATCGCTTTCGCGTGCTCAACGGCTGGCCGAGTTCGCGCTCTACGATAATGACCCGAATCTCTTCAACACTGAATTCGAGCGTTACCTGACGATCACGGCAGCGCAGATCAAAGATGCGGTCGCACGCCACCTCGATACGAGCAACATGGCGGTGCTCGACATCGTTCCGGCACGCCCGGCCAAACCCGCTGCCGCTTCGGCGCAACCCTAGGGCGAGCAGCAGCAGGCCGCCTGCCGCGCAGAGCCCCAGCCACCAGCGTTCGGCACTGAGGTGTCACGCCCGTAATTCGAGCAAGGAGAGATCAACAATATGCTTCGCATCAACAAAATGTTTAAGGGCCTCGCGCTTCTCGTGTCGAGCGCGTTCGTCTTACCCGTTTTTGCCCAGTCGCCACAGCCCATGAACCAGGCCGAAGAGTTTCGACGCCAGCCCCCAGCACCGCTGGCGTCCAAGCCGCTCGCCATTCCGACGCCCTACGAGACGACGCTCGCTAACGGGTTGCAACTCGTCGTCGTCGAAGATCATCGCCTGCCGCTTGTCAGTTATCGTCTGGCATTTCGCACGGGCAATGCGGACGATCCGGGGAGCTTGCAAGGCTTGACGGCCATCATGGCGAATATGTTGAACGAGGGGACGGAGTCGCGTTCGAGCAAGCAGATCGCTGACGAGGTCGCGCGCATCGGTGCGAACTTGAGCGCGGAAGCGAATGCCGATTACACGTCCGTGGCCGCCTCCGGGCTCTCCATGTACAGCGATCAGATTCTTGACCTGATGGCCGACATTACCCTGCGCCCGACGTTTCCCGCCGGCGAGTTCGAGCTTGCCAAGCGGAACAGGAAACAGGGACTCATACAACAACGCGCACAGGCCTCATTTCTCGCCACTGAAAGGGTCGCACGTACCCTCTTCGGCGAGCATCCTTACAGTAGAGTCTCGACCACTCCTGAAGCTCTCGATGCGATGACGCGGGAGAAGCTGGTTGGGTTTTACAAGACGATGTTTATTCCGAATAATGCCGTTTTGATCGTCGCCGGCGATGTGCGGCGGGATGAGGTAACAAAACGCATCAGTGATCTTTTCGGCAAGTGGACGAAAGGCACAGCCGCGACGCAACAGTTTCCGGTCCCACCCGCGCGCTCGGCCCGCGCCATCTATCTGGTAGATCGTCCGGGCTCCGCGCAGTCCAACATCATCATCGCTAACTCTGGGATTACTCGCACGAGTAACGACTATTTTCCGATGGTCGTGCTGCATACGGTTCTGGGCGCGACCGCCTCCGCCCGACTATTTATGAATCTGCGCGAAGCTAAAGGCTATACCTATGGCGCGTATTCCAGTCTTGATTCGCGACGCTCCGCAGGACTGTTTAGCACCACGGCTGAAGTACGCACGCCCGTCACCGGCCCTTCATTGAAAGAGTTTTTCTACGAGCTTGATCGTATTCGCACCGAGCCCGTCTCGGAAAAAGAGATCAACAACGCCAAGTCTTATCTAACGGGCGTCTTTCCCATCAGAATGGAGACGCAGAATGGCCTGGTAGACCAGCTCGTCCTGATCAAGATGCTAGGGCTGCCCGCGAACTATCTGCAAACCTATAACGAGCGCGTCAATGCCGTCACCGCGCGTGATATTCAGCGTGTCGCGCAGCAGTACATCACGCCCGACAAGGCAGCGATCGTGATCGTCGGCGATGCGGCGGCGATCATGGAGCAGATCAAGCCCTTCGCCCCGGCCGTCGAAATATACGATGCTTCCGGCCAGCGCAGAGAGGCGAGCACACAGGCAACCACGACAGCAACCAATACGACAACAACGACAACAACAACCATCACCGACAACAGCGCGAACGCTGCCCCTCTACCGGGTGTCTGGTCACTGGAGATTCAATCGCCGAACGGGCAGACCATCCCGGCGACGCTTACCATCATGCAGGATGGCAGCAATCTTAAGGGCACGGTGCAGACGCAGATGGGCGACGGATCTTTGAGCGAGGTAATGCTAAACGGGAGCAGTTTCGATGCGAAGCTCATCTTTGGCGCGCCCGGTCAGTCGGTGAATGGGAAGGTAACGGGCAGTACGGAGAGCAATGACAGTATGAAGGGCACGATTATTCTCGAAGTCCCGAACATGCCGCCGCTCCCCTTTACAGGCACGCGCTCGAAAAAATAGCGCGCTCGCCCGTTTCAGCTCCGAAATCAAAAAAGCCGCCCGGCATGAACGCTCATGTCGGGCGGTTGATTACAGGAGGAATCGAGAGTTACGTGACCGCTTTCCCCGTGCGGCTCTTTAAAGTAACCTCAAAACCTCAGATGCCTCGCCTGGGGAATAGGGTTGCTCACGCCCGAACTTTCGTTCTGTATCCATATTCGAACTGGCACCGGTATCCCATATTGGATGGATTGAGGAACCTTATGCCCCGCTTTTACAGTAGTATACAAGTTATACAGCAACCCTGAACGGATACGCGCAGATCATGGCCGAGATGCTTATCTTCGGTTCTCCCCAGCCTGATATTCAATATACAGAGAGGCGAGCAGCCTATGTGGTGATTATCAATGAGGAGGGTGAAGTTGCCATGGTCAAGGGTCGGCAAAAACATTATCTGCCAGGCGGCGGCTCTTTGGCGGGCGAAGCGGCAGAGGAAACGGCTATTCGTGAGTTGCAAGAGGAATTAGCGCGAAGCGTGCGGCTGACTCGCAGGCTTGGTGATGCCATTCAGCACTTCTACTCCGCCGCAGACGACCGGCATTACAAAATGCCGGCAGCATTCTTCGCAGGCGAATTTACGAATGAGCCTCGCAGTGGTGGCACGGGTGAGCATGAATTATACTGGCTGCCGGTCAAGGAGGCGGCATGCTTTCATGCATGCCATGCATGGGCAATTCGCCAGGGATGACGCAGAAGGTCTGTACAACCTCGTAAGACAGCCATGCAATATACATGCGCTTATTTTTATCTTCCGATTCTCTAACCTGCAATCATCACCGTTCGTACTGCAACACACTACCGTTGCCGCCCACGGCCCAGCCGTTCTTTTTATCAATAAAGAGCGCATAGAGATTCTGCTTTGTCTGGCTTTCCTGTCGCACCCATGTCCGGCCCCCGTCTTCGGAGCGAAGGATTGTGCCGCCGCGCCCGACGATCCAGCCCTCATCTTCGTCAACGAACTGGACGCTCAAGAGTGTGGATCGCACCGGCACGTCAACTGGAAACCAACTCTCACCGCCGTCCGTCGTGCGCAGGATCGTGCCGCGCTCGCCGACCGCCCAGCCCACGCGTTCGTTGCGAAAGTCTATATGGTAAAGCGTCGCATTCGTGCCGGGAGTCTGGGCCGTCCACGTCTGCCCGCCGTCCCCCGTATGCAGAATCGTGCCGGAAGCGCCGACGGCCCACCCGCGCTTATCGCTGACAAAATCCACATGGATCAACTCTTCTTTGGTCGGCACACGCTGGCGCACCCATGAAGCGCCCCCGTCGTCCGTATATATCATCAAACTATCAACGACCACATCGCGCCGACTGGCCGCGCCGACAATCCAGGCCCTCTTCTTGCCGGAAAAGCGCAGGCTATAAAGCTCCGGCTCTGCGCCGCCAAACTCATCCGCAGAGAAACGCCGTATCTCGCGCCACTGCGCGCCGCCGTTGCGCGTGTTGAAAATACGATTGCCCGCCAGGATATAACCTTCATCCTTGCTGCGAAAGTAGATGTCGTTGATGGCTTCGTTGGTTCCAACCGGCTGCTGTGCCCACGTACGGCCGCCGTCATCCGTGCGGCTCACGAAACCGTTATCGCCCGCGACCCACCCGCGCTTCTGGTCGGCGAAAAAGACCGTGTTTAAATCTTTGCCCTCCTCGCCGCGCCGCGACGCTGTCCAGCCGTTCTGCGCCACAGCGACACTCGCCGTAGCGCAGAAAGCCGCGATAAAAAGAAGCGCGGCCAGGATCAGCCGCAACCTCTTTTCATACGCCTGTTCAATTACGATCAAATTCTTCATAGGGGATGATAGGGATGCGCCTCGTCAGCCTGCGCTCACCTCTATGTCTTTCATGTTCCTGCTCGAAGTTAGTTTCTCCGAAGAGTTGTACACGAACTTGCACCCGCAACACAAGACTTGAGACAAAGCGCGACTCATTCGAGTCGAGACGCGCTTTGTCTCAAGATAAACAGAGGGCGTGGCCCTTCCCGAACGCAGTCTATTTCGTCGCGGCATTGACTCGATAAACGCGCCCCTGATAAACGACGATCACACGTTCGCCGAGCGCGAAGAAGTCAGCGAGGCGAGGCTCCCGCTTTATCAACGCGAAATAATCGTCGCTTGCGAAAGTGAGCGTGGTTTCCGGCTGTCGAGCGTCCGCTTTGAACTCCGCGTCCGTCCAGATGCCGTCGCGCAGGTAGAAGGTCTTGCCCCCGACGGCGCGCACTCCGCCCGTTGATGATTCCGCTTCGACGCGAACGCTCTCCTGTTGCGCGCGGTCGCGTTTGCTCTGCTGCACAGCGACTGCGCCGGTCGTGGCCCGCGCGGCAGCACTCGGAACAGGAGCGCGATTCTTAGGACTGGTTGTGGTCGGAGACCCACCCGCAGCCGATCCACTAAGGCCGGTGATGCTTCTTCGCTGCGCATCCAGCGTTTGATTACCGGCGGTCGCTTGTGTGGCCGCGTCCGATTCAAGCGCCAGGTAAGAAGTGTATGGCGTGACGATGCCGTAGCGCGTGCCGAGGTCAACGACCTCGTCGCGCAGTTCCTTTTGCTCGCCGTTGGTGCGAATCTGTTCCATCAGCCAGCCGACGCGGCGCGTGGCCCAGAGACGCGGTAGAAAATCGTTCTTCTCAGCCCTCAAGGGAAAGCGCTGGTTATCATAATAAAAGGTCTGCGAGCGGGTGCCCGTGCGTCCCGTCAAACTCAGACGCACCGGATTCAAATCAACCGGATTGCGATAGCGACCGATCAAAGCTATCTGCGTGCCCTTGAACAGATCGGGCAGATTGCGCGGATAGACGAAATCAGTCTGCACGCCGCCCATATCAAGCTTGAGGTCTGTCAGGACAGGATAGTTGATCTTTGCAAAAAAGCTTGAGACCTTGATCTCAATGTCCTCGCGCGGCTCTATGTATTCGGCGACGCCGCCGTTTTCTGCCGCTAGCTTATCCAGGAGAGCCGTGTTGACATCATAGCCGACGCCAATGGTAAAGAGGCGCACGCCCGGAACACGCGCCTTTTGCACATTCTCGATTATTCGTTGTGTGTTGGTTTCGCTGACGGTCGGCAGACCGTCCGTCATAAAGACGATCATTCGCGGGCGCTCGCTCGCAGTGAACTGGCGAAAACCAGCGATCACAGAATCGTTTATATTCGTGCCGCCCGTTGGCTTTAATGAATTGGCATACTCTATGCCGCGCGCGCGCCCACGCTCATCCGCGGCGATCAGGCCCTGCTCCATCAAACGCTCTTCACCCGCGAACGAGATAACGTTAAAGCGATCCTCCGAACGCAGACCCCTGATACCGAAGAGGAGGGCTGCACGCGCCTTCTCCATCTTGCCCTGTTCGGCCATAGAGCCCGACGTGTCAAACACGAAAACTACGTCTTTGGCCGCGTACTCCTGTTCAGTCAGCTCGTTCTTGGGAGAGATCAGCAGTAGATAATAACCATCTTTGCCGGGCTCGCGATAGGTCAGGAGCGAAACCCCGAAGTCGTCTTTTGAAAGCCCGTAGAAGAGTTGAAAATCCTGCGGCGTCTGCCCGCCGGGTGCTTCAAACGAGACGGCGGCGCGCTCTTCCGATTTGCGCGTGATATCTATCTGGTGGCTCGGCGAATAGATGTTGCGCAAAGGATCACGGCTTTCGATCTCGACGCGGCCTGAGATAGTCCCGATCTGCTGCGTGTTGTGTCCTGTGCCGAGCGGATAGCGATAACCGACCGTCCCCGATTCCGCGCGCAGAACCTGTGTGTAGGTCAGTTCCAACTTCTTATCCGAGTGCGGCAGGATGGGGAAAATGCTCGCCTGAAAAAGGTCTTTTCCGGCGTACTCAAGAAGACCCGGATCGCGCTTGCTCCTGACGATCGCATCGTAAATACGCCGCGCCTCTTCGCGCGAGCGAACCTCGCCGACCAGGCGACGATCACCATCCCAGATGGCGAACTCACTAATGGAGGCGGCTTCGGGGATCGGGAAAAAGTATGTCCCTTCGAGCGTGGCGTCCGTATCGTTGCGAAAAACCTGTTCGATGTGCGTGGTTGCGACCTGCGCGCTGATCTTCGTCTCGATCTTGATTGATTTAATAGGCAGGGTGGGCGGTAGTGTGATGGGGCGTGGCGGGCGCGGGCAACGCTCGCGCGCGCAGGGGCCGGGCACGATCACGCCCTGCGCACTCACATTTGGCACAAACGCCAGCAATAACAGGAAAAAGATCAAACAGGCGGAAGCTTTGATGGTTAGCATCAGGTCTCTCCTCAATCATTCAAGATGCGCGGTGCGGGGGCGCGCACGTTCGCTATGTAGAACGTCCCTACCGCCTTTTCTTGCGGGAAAAAGTATTAAAGCGGTTCAATAGGGGAGGCTCTCTGTGCGCGCTTCGGCGAGAGCCTCTAATAAAGATCACGCAGGCGCTTGTTGCGAATCGTCACGACGATGGTGAACAGCACTATGATGAGACCGCCCACGGCGAGCGTGCGCGGCGCGCCGAAGCGTTCAGCCCCCGCTCCCGCCAACAGATTGCCAATGGGCATCGCACCGATGAAGGAGAGAATAAACATGCTCATCACGCGCCCGCGCATCTCGTCCGTGACCAGCTTTTGTAAGAGCGTATTGACGACGGCGACCGAACAGACAATTGCGAATCCCATCCCGAACAGATAGGACAGAGAAACAGCGAGACGCGTGGAGAATGAGAAGCCGATCAAAAACAGACCGAAGGCCCACGCCCCGCCCAGCACAGACCATCCCTTATAACGAAAATCGCCGAGAAAGGTCACAAACAGCGCGCCGCAGAATGCTCCCGCCCCGGCCAATCCCATCATTAACGCCAGTCCCGACTCGTTAAGATGAAGTATGTCGCGCGCAAACAGCGGCACCATAGAAAGATAAGGAGCGCCGAATAGACTGGTCACGGCGGAGATCATGAGCAGCATAAAGACGCGCGGCCGCCTTCGAACGTAGCGCAGACCTTCCGTCAAATCATGCCAGAAGGCGCGCTTATCTCCGACCGCATGTGTCGGCTTATGTTGCCCGCCGCCGTCGAACCGGACCATCATCAACGCCACGACGACCGCGATGTACGACACGCCGTTAGCGAAAAAGCAGAAGGCCAATCCGAACGTCAGAGCAAGCCCGGCGAAGACAGGCCCGATGACACGCGAGAGCTGAAACTGAGTGGAGTTGAGCGCGATGGCGTTCGCAAGGTCTTCACGACCGACCAGATCAATCGTGATCGCCTGGTATGAGGGCCCCGCCAGCGCCATACAGCAACCCGTCCAGAATGTCAGCAAAAGGATAATCCACACGTGAGATGCATCGCGGATCACGCCCGTGAAGAGCAGCGTCGCCAGTGCAAAAGCCGACAGGCCAGCGGCGATCTGTGTGTAGAGAAGAAGCCGCCTTCGATCAACAAGGTCTGCGAAGACGCCGCCCGCGAGGGTGAGCAAGAGGCCCGGCGCAGTCGCCATAAATCCATCCACGCCGAGCCAGAAGGGCGAGTTTGTCAGTTGCAGAACGAGCCACCCTTGGGCCACCGCCTGCATCCACGTCCCGACGTTGGAGAGAAACGCTCCCGCCCAAAAGAGCCTGAAATTGCGATGCGAAAGCGCACGGAACATTCCTCCCGCAGATTTCGCTTCGTGCGCTCCCGGCTCGACCTTCTCTATCTGTGCAGCCATCAATAATGCTCGACCATTATAAATAAAACGACATGATAAAGATCAGATGTCGCGCGCAGATGACGAAGCGGTAGAAAACAAGGATGAAGGCGGCAACGATGAAGGATGAAAGCGTGCTGACCCAAGTTGAATAATTATTCTTTCATCCTTCATCACTCATCCTTGCTCTTCGCCATGCGGAGAGCGGAGCGCCCGTGCCGCCGCGACGCTCGGCCACGATCTCCGCGAGGATAGAGAGGGCTACTTCCTCCGGCGAGACCGCGCCGATATCCAGACCGATGGGCGCTCTTACGTTGCTCAATATGGTTTCATCCGCTCCGCCTGCGCGAAGGCGCTCAAGCACAATATTCGTGCGACGCTTGCTCCCGATCAATCCGACGTAATCGGGCTCGGCTTCAACGACGGCCCTCAGGCATTCTTCATCCTCATTGTGGCCGCGTGTGACGACGGCGACCGATACGCCGCGCCCCCGCCCGACCACCTCGCGCACAGCATCCGTCCAGGTTCGAGCAATAACGAGATCAATCTCTTCTTCGGGGAAACGCTCGCGTGTCAGGAAATCAGCGCGATCATCTATTAAAGTCACGCGGTAGCCCGCTGTGCGTGCGAGCTGTGCGAGCGATGCGCCGACATGCCCTGCGCCGCAAATAACCACACGCGGCTCCGGCTCGATGCGCTCGAAGAGAACGCGAGCTTCGTCCCACTCCGAATTGACATGCGCAAACTCTTCGACCTTGAAAGTTTTGGCCTCGGCGCGCGAGGCTAAGAAAGAGGTAGCGTGACGAGCGATTGCCTCATCAAGCACCGCATCAGTAAGGCTACCCGTGCGCGCGCCGGACTCCTCAATGAGAAGTTTTGCGCCGATGCTGCGCCGGGCCTCGACGAGCGTCGCCAGTGCGGCCACAGAGCTTTCCTTGAGCACTCGCGTAATAGCTTGAGGGATCGATGCGGATAAAGACTGCTGTTCGTGGGAGTCGCACATGAAGGCGATTCGTGTCTTTACAGACTCTCGGTCGGATGCCTGGCGGGTGTACCCTTAACCAGTCCTAGCCGGACGCCGATGCGCCGCAAAAGCCACCATGGTCCGACCAGCAGGTACATTGGATTGCGAAAGAAGGCTGGCTGATTCCCTTCAATCGCATGGCCCAGGAACTGCAACGCCCACCCGATGATAAAAAGCCCCAGCGCCCAACGCCAGTAGAAGAAGAACAGAGGCAGCGAGACGACGATCATCGGTATCCCGATGCTGTGCGTCAAACGATTCAAAGGATGCTGATGCTTCTCTTTATAATTCTCAGTAAATGACGCAGGCATATCAACCTCCAAAAGCAGGTGTCGGATGCTGGATGTTGGATGTCAGTGAAAAGCTTTTACCAGTATCTAAAATCTAGCATCCGACATCTGTCTTCTCATTCTTGCTTTTCCATACATCTATAAAAATCTCCATCGTCCCGCCGCACACCATGCCTTCTTCGCTCGCCTCGTCCGCCGTCAGTTGGAAATGGTGAAGGGCGGCTGTGCCGTGGCGCATCGCTTCACGCGCTTCGGCCCAGACCTCTGCTTCGATACATCCGCCGCCGACCGTGCCCGCGACCTCGCCGCTCTCAAAGAAAAGCATCTTTGCCCCGCGCCGCTGCGGAGTCGAGCCGCGAGTATGAGCCACAGTCGCTACGACTACTCGCTCGCCGCGCGCATTTGATTCGCTGATCAAACGATAAAGATCGCCCTGCGCAATCGTGCCCATAATCTTTAGAGGTTGTCAGCAGTCAGTAATCAGTTTTCAGCTTTTGCGTTTGGCGGCGATTGAATTTGTCCACTCCAAGCCTTCTTTGGCTGACTACTGAACGCTGATGGCTGACTGCTTAAATCAACGAGGCGTGCCCGATGGCGGCGGCGCTGGGGTCGGCGCGGACGTGTCTGTCGTTGATGTTCCCTCGGTGACGTTGCTGTTATCACCAGCGCCGGTCTGCGAGGCGGAAGCGCCGGGCGTCTCATCTATGCGCTGACGAATACGTTCTGCCTCTGCGTCAGCGGTGGCGATGGCCGCTTCGAGGCGCGTGCGACTCTGGGTCATCAAATCGAGTTGCGCGCGCGCGCGCGTCCTTTCGTTCTCAAGCTGGCGGCGTCGCGTCTCTCTCATCTCTTCCGGTCTGGTTGAGCCCGTGTTCGCCGTCATCCGTTCGATGTTCTCAGGCTTGAGGTCGAATTCCAGTTGATCGGCGCGCGCCTGTAGATCGGCCTCCTTCATAAACACATCGCGCAACTGCGCTCGCAGGTTTTCCGCGCGCTGCTCGGCGCGAGAGAGCCGTTCCAGGTCAACCAGTGTGCGCTGCTGCTTCTCCATCTCGGTGAGCTTGTCCGTCAGGGTTGTGACCTGTCTTGATAATCTGTTCATCCTGCCGCGCATCGAATCATGTTCTTCCTCCATCGAGACTCCAGCGCGGGGACGCGCGCCTGTTCTCGCGCCGGAACTACTACCTGTGCCGCTCGCCTCATCCGACTGATCGTCGGCAGTGCTGACGATCCTTGGATCACTCGCGGTTGTCGAGGTCGTCGGCGTGCTCGTCGTATCAGTAGCGGGGCGGGGGCTTCTTGAGACAATCGGGTTCGTCACGCGCCGCGAGCGCCTCGTTCGACGCTGCTGCGCACTCGTCTCAACGAAACAGAGGCCGATACTAAAGAGCATGACCAACACAAACAACCGATGCATAATTAAGCGACAACGCATGACCAAACCTCCCGGCAAAGATCACAAAGTATCAATTTGAGGATGCCTTCAAACCATCCGCGAGCGACAATTCTAATGATTTACACGCCGCCCAACCACTATCCGTTCCCGCATATTTTACGCCGTTCCACGGGCGATGAGAAATCGAATACGAGTCTTGCTTATCAAAGCGATAAGAATAAGGGCGCTCCCAAATGGTCATTCACCCGGCTTGAATTTTGAAGCTGATGTCCATGGCGCGCGCCGAATGCGTGAGCGCGCCGATGCTGATCAGATCGACACCCGCCGACGCATAGGCCCGCACGTTCTCCAGCGTAATCCCCCCGGATGATTCCAGCATCACCTTCTGGTCAAGCTCGCGCGAGACGGCGACCAGACGCGAAGTCTCTTCCGGCGACAGATTATCGAGCAGAATAATGTCTGCCCCCTCTTTGATCGCCTCGCGCAGATCGCGTTCATTTGAGACCTCGACCTCTATCTTGTGCAGGTGTCCTACCTTCTCTCGCGCATGGCCGACAGCCGAGCCGACGCCGCCCGCAAGCGCGATGTGGTTGTCCTTGATAAGCACGCCGTCATCCAAACCGAAGCGATGATTGCGCCCGCCGCCTGAAAGCACAGCGTACTTTTCCAGCATCCGCAGGCCCGGAGTGGTTTTTCGAGTATCAACGATCTGCGCGCTCGTGCCTTCGATGGCGCGTACGTACTTGCGCGTCAAGGTCGCGATGCCTGACAGGCGTTGCATTAAATTGAGCGCGAGGCGCTCGCCCGCCAGCAGCACGTCTGCAAAGCCGCTCGTGCGCGCAATTACCTTGCCCGCTTCGATCTCGTCGCCGTCGCTGGCGAATGCTTCGATCTGCTGCTGCGCGTCGAGCGTTGAAAAGACTGCCTCGGCTGCCTCCAGGCCGGCGACGACCATCGGCTCTTTGGCGAGGAAACGCCCCCGCGCGCGCGCGTTACGCACGACGGTCGCCTGCGTCGTGATGTCGCCGCGCCCCAAATCCTCACTCAAGAATGCTCCGATCTGGTTAAAGAGCGCGCCTTCGTCGAGCCAGTTCATACGAGCGCCTCCATCATCTGTTGCAGGGCCGCGCTGCGCTGCGCGATGTCTTCAAGACGAGCGCGTATCTCCTCGACCTTCTCGGCAGGCGCGCGCTCGGCGAATTGCGGATTGGCAAGCTGCGCTTCGAGCTTTCCTGCTTCCTTCTGCAACTTCTCATGCTCACGTTCCAGCCGGGCACTCTCCTGCGCAAAATCAATCAGGCCCTCAAAGGGCACGGCCACCTCCGCCCCGCTCATCAGTACTTGTTTCGCAGAGGCGCGCGGCGCTGCCTCCAGACTGTCTTGTATAGAGATTCTGTTTGCGCGAGTAAGCCGCCCTACCTGCGCCATGCTCTGCGTTGAGCCAAACAACTCCTGCAAACTCTTATCCGCAGTCCCGATGATCATATGAATACTATCGCTCGGTTTGAGACTTAACTCTGAACGAATGTTGCGCACGCGCGAGACCAGATCAATAATTGTTTGCATCTCCCACTCAGCGCGCTCATCTATTAACTCGGAACGGCTCTGCGGGTAAGAGGTGAGCATGATGGTCGGCTCTGCCCCGCGATAAGCCTCGTGCAGCAACTCCGCACTCACGCCCGGAAGGCGCTGCCACAACTCTTCAGTGATGTACGGCATGAAAGGATGTAACAGACGAAGCGCCTGTTCCAGAACGGTGACAAGGCGGCTGCGGGCCGCATCGCGTTCCGGAGAAGCATCCGCCGCCGTGACCTCAGTTTTCGTCAGCTCTATGTACCAGTCGCAAAAATCGTCCCAGAAGAAATGGTAGAGCGTCTGCACGGCGGCATGAAAGTCATACCCGGCGAGCGATTGATCAACGCTCTGCGCCGTTTTGTTAAGACGCGACATGATCCAGCGATCATGCAAGGCCCAACTGTTGCGATCATCCGCAAAACCTTTGCCGACGGTTGCGCCTTCGGAATTCATGAGACAAAAGCGCGCCGCGTTCCAGATTTTGTTGGCGAAGTTGCGAAAGGATTCGACCTGATTCTCGTTCCAGCGCGTGTCCGTACTGCCAATCGAAGCTAATGTTAGCCTGGTCGCATCAACTCCATATTTGTCGAAGACTTCGAGCGGATCAACGCCGTTGCCTTTCGTCTTGGACATGCGCTGCCCGTGCTTATCGAAGATCGTTCCCGTCACGAAGACATCGTCGAAGGGCGTCTCACCGATAAATTTCATCCCCATCATCACCATTCGCGAGACCCACAGGAAGATGATGTCGCGCGCCGTGACGAGCACAGACGTAGGATAAAAAGTTTTGAGATCGCTGGTCTCATCGGGCCAGCCTAGGGTCGAGAAGGGCCATAGCGCCGATGAGAACCAGGTGTCTAACACGTCCTGATCCTGCGTCAGTTCATCCGTCCCGGCATGTGCGCGCGCCTCTTCTTCGGAGCGCGCGACAATCACGCGCCCTTCACTTGTGTACCATGCCGGAATCTGATGTCCCCACCAGAGCTGTCTTGAGAGCGTCCAGTCGCGCAGGTTTTCAAGCCAATCGGTGTAAACCTTTTTGTATGGAACTTCGGGCACGAAGCGCGGCTTTTTCTCATCCGCCGCAAGGCCCAGCGCGAGGTCGCGCAGGCTCTCCATCCGGCAGAACCATTGCGTCGAGATCAAAGGCTCTATGACCGTCTTGCAGCGCTCGCATTTCGAGATGGAGAATTCGTAGTCAACAACCTTTTCAAGCAAACCAAGCTCTTCAAGTCTCTGGACGACCAGCTCACGCGCCTTGTAGCGATCAAGGCCGAAGAATTCCGCACCGGCCGATTCCGTCATCCGCGCGAACTGGTCTATCACAACCACCTGCGCGAGGCCGTGGCGCACACCCATCTCATAATCGTTCGGGTCATGCGCGGGCGTCACCTTGACTGCGCCCGTGCCGAACGCTTGCTCGACAAACTCGTCGGCGACTACCGGAATCTCGCGCCCCGTGAGCGGCAGCGCGAGTGTTGCGCCCACCAGATCACGATAACGCTCGTCATCAGGATTGACGGCAACAGCCGTATCTCCGAGCATCGTTTCTGGTCGCGTCGTCGCTACCGTGATACTTCGTCCGTTGGCGTTTTCGCCTTTCAACGAATAACGCAGGTAATAGAGCTTGCCCGCCTGCGGAGTTTTCTCCACCTCCAAATCCGACAAGACCGTCTGATCGTTCGGACACCAGTTGACGATCCGGTCGCCGCGATAGATCAGGTTCTCTTCGTAGAGACGAACGAAGACTTCGCGCACGGCGCGCGACAATCCCTCGTCCATCGTGAAGCGCTCGCGCGACCAGTCAACGCTCGCTCCCTCGCGGCGCATCTGCTTTGTGATCTGCCCGCCAGATTCGTGCTTCCATTGCCAGACGCGCTCGACGAACTTTTCACGTCCGAGGTCGTGCCTCGTCAATCCCTCTTTTTTCAGCTCGCGGCTGACCATCAGTTGTGTCGAGATGCCCGCGTGATCCATCCCCGGCAGCCACAGCACACGAAAGCCGCACATCCTCTTATGACGCACGCACACATCCATCAAAGTATGTTGCAAGGCGTGTCCCATGTGCAGAGAGCCCGTCACATTAGGCGGTGGAATAACGATGGTGAAGACCGGAGCGCCCGCGTCACGGTTCGTCTCCGGCGCAAAGCACCCTCCGGCCTCCCAGCGCCCGTAGTGACGCTGCTCGGCCTCTCGTGGGTCATACGTTTTCGGAATGTCCATGCTTAAAGAGTAATCAGTAATCATTAGTCAGCTATCAGTTTTTATTAAACGTCGCCGTTCATTGTAAAGCAATCAGGCTTCATCATGAAGTTGGTAGTGGGAAAGTAGATTGAGCCATGCGAGAGGCGAAAGAAAATAGCTCACGACCTGCGCCGTGAGCTACATTCTTTGGCCCCTCGCTGGGCTGATGATATTCGGACTAAGGCGTCTGCGCCCTTTCTCTTTCGAGATGACGCCTGATGAGAAGCTCGGCCAGTTCAGGGACTACTTCCCAGGCGACCTCTTCGACGACTCTCTCGGAAATCTGTTCAACGGCGCGGCGCGCAATCGCGTCAATCACCTCCGGAGACAACTGGCTCAGAGTAATCTGGCCGACGGGCAGTGCCTGAGCAGGAGCGACTGAAGCCGCAATCTCATTCGTAGTCGGGGCCTCTTCCGACTCCTTCTGCGCCGCCGTAGCGGTCTGCATCGAAGGCTCTTCGACTAGAGAGAAATCTGTGCGCTGCTCATCATTCGTCATTTGCGCTTCGGCGAATGCTGCGGCCTGCCCGCCTCCTGCGGTTAGCTCTTCTTCGTATTCCCCAAGCGTCTCGTCGTCCATCGCGAACGCTTCATCCTGTAGATCGAGGATAAAGTCGTCGGCCTCGCGTGCGTTGCGGGACGGCGACACATCGTCGAGGTCTAGAAGAGCCTCGTCGCTCAATCTGGCGCTCGCCATACGCGTGCCCATCATCGGACTGCCACCGCCAGCAGCGGAGGCGACCACCACCGACGCGCTCTTTTCAGGCGGATGATAATTGGAGACTGTCTCTTCCATCTGCGCATAAGAATCATCTTGATGAGAGGTTTCCATCTCCGGCTCTATAAACTCCCGTTTGGGTACAGCTTCTATCAACTCGTCCTCCTGAACAGTATCTGTGGGCGAAGTTTCTACGAGCGCGCTGCTCTGCGCCTGCCGCACTTCCTGCGCCATATGCGTCGGGCTTGAAAGTGGGGCCGTATTGGCGGTCGAGCGTTCCAACTCCGCTTTGCTCATCACGCTCGCGGGCGGCGCTGCCAGGCTCGGCGGTAAAGAGAGGTCTTTTGTCGGAGCTTCATCCTCGGCGCTTTCGCGGCCCAGAAGCGCCCCCACCCTATTGACCAGTTGTCGTATTGATTGAAAAGGCTTAGTCAAATGATCATCCGCGCCGACTCTGCGCGCCTCCGCTTCATCGAACGGCTCGAAGGAGCCGACGAGGAGCATGACAGGGATGTGGCGAAAACGCTCGTCCCGTTTGATATGCTCGCAAACCTGGTAACCGTTCATTCCCGGCATGAAGATGTCTACGAGCACGATGTCGGGGCTTATCTCTTCCAGCATTTCGATAGCCCGCGCGCCGCTGCTCACGGTCGTTACCTGCATGCCTTCATCGGCAAAAGTCAGGTCCACCACCTTCTGAATCGTAATCGAATCATCGGCAAGCAACAGTTTGCGTCCGGCTACCAAGACCAGTCTCCTTTGTTTGAGGCGAGCGCCATCCGAGCGGGCTTCTTCTTGTAAGATAGATGGCGCGGGGCAAGTAAAGAACTACTATGCGACCTGGCACGTGCAGGGCCAGAGGCCGCTATTAGAAACCTAACATCCGTCGCGACGGCGCGTCAAGACTTTTATATCGGAAGAAAAAAGATCAGGCCCTTTATCCGGGCTCGAAACGGGTCTTCGCCCCAGGAGGTTAACGCACAGCATTCCCAACGGTTTACCCCTGGCTCGATACGTTAATATCGTCGGCTGTGCCCGTCTCGCCGTCCGCCCCGGCGGAGCGTAAAAGGTAACGATCCCGCTCGCCTTCGTAGAGAAAGGGCCGTTGCCACGGATCAAGGCGAATGACGCGCGGGAGATAGCGCGGGTTGAGTTGATCCAGCAGAGCGCTGCTATTGTCCGCGACTACGTAGAAACCTCGCTCACGCCGGAAAGAGTCTAAAGCCGCGGCCAGCAACTCAAGCTCAGTGCGAGCGCGCCGGGCCTTTTCCTCATTAACGGTACGCAGTGTGTTTTCAACGTCCGTCCACTCGCCATCATTCGTTCTAATCCCGGCGACGCGCCATTTTTTATCGCTGCCTCTGGCAAAACGAAACTCTGTCGTGACCTGAGCCACGACGACCGCCGATTTGTAGAGCGAGGAAATCTCTTTGACACGTACGGCGTCGGACGGCAACTCTATACCCGCAAGGAGCGCGATCATCTCCCGCGCGAGTTGCACATCGAGGTTGACGACCGCGCGCGAACTTGCAATCGCGATCCCTTCAGCAGACGGCCCGGCGGAAACCTCGCCGCGCGCCGCGCGCACGAATAAATCAACCTCTTCCCAACGTCTGTCGCCAGTCCTGATCTCTGCGATGCGCCAACGGTCTTCGTCCGTCCTCTCGAAACGAAACGCCGTTTCGATCTGCGCACGCACGACCGCCTCTGATAAACCGATTGGGGTGATTGTCCTGATGCGGACTGCTCCGGACGGCAATTCAAAGCCCGCCATGCGCCTGATCAGATTGCGTGCCTCTTTCGCGCTCGGCTCGTTTTTGGCGAGCGCGTCCCGACTCGAAGGAAACAGACAGATAAGCGCGAGGCTGAAGGCGAGCAGCCATCGCCGCCACAGCGTCCAAAGGCCGATCAGCTTTCCCGGCTCACATATGCGTAGATGCCGGGCGTGGGGTTTACACGCCCTAATGCTTGAGGGGTTGGATAACAATTTCGCGGCTCTCTCTAAAATCATACTTCAACAGCGCGGCCCGATTCCTCTGCACGCGCCGACAACTCGGCGGCCAGAACGATTGCCGCGACCATGCTTGAATGCTCTGCCAGCCCTTTGCCCGCAATATCGAAGGCCGTGCCGTGATCAACGGAGGTTCGTATAAACGGCAGTCCAAGAGTGATGTTGACGGCTTCGCCAAAGGACAGACACTTGACGGGAATCATCGCCTGGTCATGATAGCAGGCGACGACCGCGTCGAATTCACCGCGCGAGGCGCGCAGGAAAACTGTATCGGCTGAATATGGCCCGCTGACATTCATATCGCCCATACCTCGACAGGCTTCGACCGCCGGTGCGATCTCCGCAGCCTCCTCCACTCCGAACAGTCCTCCTTCAGCGCCGTGCGGATTAAGAGCGGCCACGGCCAGGCGCGGGCGTTCTATCCCCCAACGCTTCAACTCTCTGTGGGCCAGATTGATTGTCTTGATCAGACGCTCGCGACGAACCAACCGGATCGCCTCGACCAGCGGAACATGTGTTGAGAGAAGCACGATGCGCAGGTTAGAGGCGACGAATCCCATCGCGTACTCTTCCGTGCCCGTGAGGTGCGCGAGAAATTCCGTATGGCCCGGAAAACTATAACCGCCGAGAAAGAGAGCGCGCTTGTTGATGGGAGCGGTCGCGATGGCATCAATGCTTCCGGCGGCGCACAACCTGACGGCAGATTCTATGTAACCGGCGGCGGCCTTACCGGCAGCACCCGATTCGAGGCCCGGCTCAATATGACCACCGATATTGTCCAGATGATAGATGACGGGGCCATTCGTGAGTCGCTCAGGAAGCCGCTCATCATGTCGTACGATGTCGTAACCGCACTGTAGGTCGAGAGTGCGCGCTGTGTGCGCCAGCAGTTGCGCATCGCCGACGATGATCGGAAGACAGGCGCGTTGCACATCCTCTTCAGCAACGGCCTTTAAGACCACCTCGGGCCCGATCCCCGCGGGGTCGCCCATGGTGATGCCGACGCGCGGCAGCCTGTTGCGCCTCGTGCTGCGCGAAACCGGCGAGGAGTTGTGTGGCAACTCTGTCATTACTCGGCGGCGGCTCATCCGCTGAATGTCTTTGGGCCTTTATCGGCCCCTCCGGCAAGAACGATTCGTGAGCGGCGCGCGCGGCTATTCGCCGTCGCGCTCGTCAGCCTTATACATATACTTGACGTTATGCTTGAGGACGAGAAGATTCGGCGCTGACTTGCGATTGACCTTGAGCGCGCCCCTGTCATACCACTCAATCGTGCCCTCGATCTCTTCGCCGTCCTGCAACACGATCACCATCGGCGTGTGCGCGTCAATCTGCTTTTTGTAGTAGAAGATTTCCGCGTTTGTCTCCAACGGCGGAGGAATGCGCTTGCGTATCTGCACGGCGGCAGCAGCAGCAGCGGCAGCGGCTGAGGATGAATGCTGGGAAGACCGTGACGACGACCCACCGCCTCCGCCGCCGTCGCTGCCGCCGCTGCTGGCACGCGATCCACCTCCATTAATACGGTCATTTTGCTGCGAAGACTCGCGCCCCTTTGCTTTCACATCTGCCAAAGTAGTTCTGATGAGTTTGCGATTCACTGTGATTTCTTACCTCCAACAGTTAAGAAGGGATTTGCATGGCTTATTGTTAAGAAAGCGCACCGGCGGCCCAGGGATGCGCTCACTACACGTGAAGCCAATTACAACTCTCGCAGGCTACGGCCATTCAAGGAGAGAAGCTTTGCGTTACCCGTAATGGAAATCCTGCAAGGAATGCGCGACATGCTACACGAGTAAAAGGAAAAAGGCAAAGCTGAAGAAGCAGTAATCAGCATTCAGTAGTCAGTTATCAGTAAAAAATAAATCAGTAGCCAGCTAATATGTTTTAGCTGACTACTGACTACTGATTACTGGCTACTTTTTAGTCCGCTTTCTTGCGAATGAAAGTGGGCACGTCCAGATCGTCTGTGCGCGCCTGGTTGACGGCGGGTCTGGTTAGATCATCGCCCGGCGTTCTGGTATAGCGTGGAGGGGTCGCGGGCGTTGCGGCGTTGGCCGCGATCCTGCCCGAATCCGCAGATTCCTTGTCAAAGCCGGTGGCGATGACGGTGATTTTCATCTCGTCGCGTAAGGATTCGTCAATCACCGCGCCGAAGATGATGTTGGCATCTTCGTCCGCCGCTTCGCGTATGATCGAAGACGCCTCGTTAACTTCGTAGAGCGTCAAATCCGGCCCGCCAGTGATATTGATGAGCACGCCCTTCGCGCCCTCGATCGTCGCCTCTTCCAGCAGCGGGCTGGAGATAGCCTGCTGTGTGGCCTCCATCGCGCGATGCTCGCCGGAGGCGCGGCCTGCGCCCATCAGGGCCAGGCCCATCCCGGCCATGATCGCCTTCACGTCGGCGAAATCAAGATTGATGAGTCCCGGCACGGTGATTAGATCACTGATGCCCTGCACGGCTTGGCGCAATACATCGTCGGCGATCTTGAATGAATCGGCGAGCGAGACGTTACGCTCGACCATGTGCAGCAATCTCTCGTTCGGGATCGTGATGACGGTATCAACGCATTCGCGCAGCTCACGCAACCCCTGCTCGGCCTGCTGCATACGGCGTCGTCCCTCGAAATGAAACGGCTTGGTGACGACGGCGACCGTCAAGGCGTTAAGCTCTGTGGCGAGCGAGGCGATGATCGGCGCGCCGCCCGTGCCCGTGCCGCCGCCCAAACCCGTCGTCACGAAGACCATATCAGCGCCTTCTAAGACTTCGATAATCTTCTCTGTGTCTTCGAGCGCGGCGTCGCGCCCGATGGTCGGATCAGCACCCGCGCCGAGGCCCTTGGTTAAGCGCCCGCCGAGTTGAATCTTGATCGGCGCGCGCGAACGTTTAAGCGCCTGCAAATCCGTGTTGGCGACGAGAAACTCGATGCCCTCGATGCCCGCTTCGATCATCCGATTGACGGCATTGCCGCCGCCGCCGCCGATGCCTATCACCTTAATCCGTGCGCCGGTAATCGGCGGATCATCATCAATAAAAATATTAATCCCGCTTCCCGGTTGGCGAGCGTCCGGTGTCATAGTTTTCATGTCCTCTCTCTTTGGAGCCTGTGCAGTCTGCAAAGCACTGCATACTGTTATCTTGGGCCGTACGCGCCGGGGGCATCTATATATTGCGGACTACATCTTGTGCCGGCTGGCGCGGCAGCATACAACATCTACTCAGAAAATACCACCAAAACGATTGCGAAATTTCGAGACGAGAGCGCCCAGTCCGCCCGACGCCTGTGCACGCGCGAGCGACGCCCGCATTTCCGCGGATTTCGCGCGCTGGCGTATCAGACACAAGCCGGACGCGGCCGCCCACGCAGGGCTCTGGATGTCCTCGACGAGCCCGCCGAAGCGGTCGCGCTCGGGGTATCCCAGACGGACGGGCGCATCGAAGACCTGCTCGGCGATCTCGACCATGCCGTTCATCAGTGAGCCGCCGCCCGTCAGGACCACGCCGCTCGAAAGCTGCCCCTCCCAGCCGGCCTCGCGAATCTCGTCGGCGACGTGAGTCAGGACTTCCTCGGCGCGCGGCTGGAGGATATCGCACAGTATCTGGCGCGAGAGCTGCCGCGGGGGCCGCCCGCCCACCGAGGGGACTTCGACCAGCTCGCCGCGCTCCATCTCCGTGAGGCTCAGCGAGGACGCGCAGCCGACGGCACGCTTGATCTTCTCGGCCTCGGG
>JBKKAL010000104.1:0-33734 GCA_046714695.1 Pyrinomonadaceae bacterium | reverse complement strand
TTGGCGTGGCACGTCGGCCAACAATCGTTTGCGCCAGTGTGGTTCAAAGAGCAGGCAGAAGTCGTCTATGTCACAGAAAATGGATAGAATGTTCATGAAGAGAACTCCTTGTGGCAGCAGGATGTCGTTTTGGTCAACCACATCTTACCGCTTGGGGTTCTCTTTTCAATTTCTTACGTCGAACTCACGTAAGTATAAGATGGAGGCGGCGATCGGAATCGAACCGATGAATAAAGGTTTTGCAGACCTTGCAAGCTATGTATTACTGAGTGGTACTGAGGGTTATAGACTTACAAAATAAGGGTTTCGAGGGCATGGTTATAACTCTGTATCATTCAGGATTAATCGGTACTAGCCACAATTTCGGCCACAGTCAAAATTGAGCGGGGAAGAAAAGACTCGCGGCGAAGGCACTCACAGATTCTCAAAAAGTAAAGAATCATTTTCTAAAATTCAAATAGCCGGAGTACGCACGTCTTACAGTTGAGAGCTAAAAGAATTGCTCGCGTGAGAAAGACACTTTTAAGACCCTCCGGGGCGTAAACCCTATTTATTAAAAGCCACGTGTTCGTATGACAGAAGATTGCCAGAATTGGGTTGCCAATTTATTGAAGAAGAATGCGTGACCTTGAAAATTCTCTAAGGTCCAAAACGCTGGCGATACTCAGGAGAATTGATAAAGCCGTTAATCATGCCTCTATAATCCCCGCCGTTCTGATTCATAATCCTGATCCATTCCAGATAGAGAATGTCAGGATCACGCCTCAAATACCCGAAGTATTGCATGACGACAAACGCCTCATTGTAGAACTTATTGTAAGCCTCCGCGCTTTCTGCTAACTCGCGCAGGACGCGCGCCCTGGTCAAAGTTCCGTTCGTCAATCCCGCAATCCAGCCATCATGTGACGGATGATTCGGGAGCCCTGCCATCTGCAATAATCCTTCCACATAAGCTTTTGGAGCCGTCAAAGAATCATAACGATTCTTGAACTCTGCTCTTGCCATGAACTCCTGTACAAAAGCTACTTTGTTAGCCTCCTTCTCCGCATCAGTGAGGAAGCCGCTGACCTTCGCCAGATCAGGCATGAACTCTACGTAGTTCGGCTTTCGTCCCAGACTAACCGAGTAGAAGCGATAGATGAAGTATCCTCTATCTTGAAACTCAGGCGAGCGGAAGAAGCCTGAGCTAACCTCTATCCGGTCGCAGGTAGTGTCTCCCAACGTGCAGTTATTGAGTTCATTGAGCCAGCCCTGGAAGCCTATTGGATCCGGCTCGCGGCCAAGAATATCTATGTAATGTTGACGAACGAAGAAGGCAGCCTGGTCAATGGGATTTCCGGGGGTATTAGCGTTGTCCGTAATTGTAACTGTGGCTGTTGTGATACTGCTGAGGTTCGCTCCCGCTGGATTGCTCAAACTGATAGTGAACGCCTCGCTACCGTCAGTGATGTTGTCATCCACTATAGGGATGAAGATGGTCTTTGAAGTTTCTCCCGCCGCGAAACGCAGTGTGCCGACGCTCGTCGCGTAATCGCAACGCGAGGAGGCGATGCCGTTAACTACATCGCAATTCGCGAGTTCAGCCGTGTCGGAAGTGGCGTAATCAACCGTTACAACGCTGGAGGTGTTGCCTGTGCGTGTGACGTTGATTTTGGCGCTCGCCCCGGCTTCTCCGACAGAATAAGCAGAAGAACTCAGTTGGATGCTGTTGGCCGCGAAGATTTGATAGACGGCTCCGTTTGAGAGCGAGACAACGTAGAGATTTCCGTCCGGGGCTGTTTGAATGTCTGTGGTGACGCCGAAGTTCTTACCGATGAGCAGGCTTTCGCTTTCGGTGATGTCAAACTTGTCCAGATTGTCCGCAACCTTGTCCTGTAGGCGCGTGTCGGTTGTGGCAACGTGCAGTCGGTCGCTCGATAATTTCAAGCGGAACAGATAGCCATTGTAGAGCGTGGTTCTGGAAGCGCCGACAAACAGGTCACCATCAAACTGTGAGCCGAGCGCGCCACCTTTAAGGAAGCCAATTGGGGAGGGAGCGACAGCATACTTCCAGCTAAACTCAGGCTCCGTGTAATTGGAGCCGGGAAGCTGGTAAAGACGAGAAAGCGCTTGCTGCGGTGTGTCTGCGATAAGCGTTGGCGACCAGCGTAGTTGTTGCAGGTTACCTACGCCATACGTGGTCTCAATTGACTTGAACTCACTGACGCGACTTGATGGCCCCATGATTTGAATCCAGCCGCCGTTGAAGCCAGCCCCGACACGATTGATTTCGTCGAAGGCATCGTCGCCGTTTTCCTGTGTCCAGAGATTTCCGCTGACGGGATCAAAGGCCATCCCGAAGCTGTTGCGAATGCCGTAAGCGAAAACCTTCTTGATGTTCGCGGCGGCCTGCCCCGCCAAGCCTGCGCTCGCGTTGAAGAAGGGGTTGTCGGTCGGCGTTGTTCCATCATCGTTTAGGCGAAGGATTACTCCGGCTAAATGCGCGTCGTCAGGCTCAGGCCCACCGAACTGATCGTCGGGCACAGGCCCGCCGCTCGTGATGTTTTGTAGGAGGCCACGCCTGCCGTTGTCGCCGATGATGATGTAGAGCTTGCCGTCCGGCCCGAAGCGAATCACGCCGCTGTTGTGATTGCCGCGTGTTGGTTGCCCTGCGTCGGCTTGAAGCGAGCGAAGCTTGATGAGATTGCGGTCAAGTGTAAGTGTTGAGCCATTCCAGATGAAGCGGTCAACGCGATTGCCGAGCAGTGGGATTTCATCTGTGTTGCTCGTATCAACTCCCGTAGTGCTCTCCGTCCAGTAGAGATAGACATAAGGTGTCGCAGGGAAGCTCGGATGAAGCGCGATGCCGAGCAAGCCACGCTCAGAAGCGTTGTTGACCGCAAGGTCAAGCGCTACGCTCTGCAATTGCCCGTTAAAGACGTGCTGCACTTTGCCTGTCGCTTTCTCCAGCACGAAAAATTCGTTCGCGCCTAAGAATGCTACGCTGGTCGGTTGATTCAAACCCTTGATGATTGTCTTCACCGAAAGATTCTGGTCTAGAAGAACGGGGCTGGGCGGCGGATTATCAACGACTGTCGTGGTGGACGCAGCGTTGTTGGCTGTGTCCGGGTCTGCTTCGCTGCCGATCGTGTTTGCGGTGTTCGTAATCTGCCCCGAAGCTGTCGGGGTCACGACGATTGTTACGATGGCACTCGCGATGTTAGACAGTGTGCCGATATTGCAGATAATGGTCGTCGTCCCGCTGCAAGAACCTTGAGTTGTTGCAGAAGAGACGAACGTGACGCCCGCTGGAAGCGTATCTGTCACGTTCACGTTTGTTGCCGAAGCGGGGCCGTTGTTTGTGACTGACAGCCTGTATGAAATGTTCGTGCCGACGGCAGCCGGATTCGGCGAGGCCGTTTGAGTGAGCGAGAGGTCTGAGCTTGTGCTGCTCACGACTTTTAGAGAAGCCGTAGCCGTGTGTTGGAGATTGCCGCTGATTGCCGTAACGGTGAGCGGGAAAGTTCCGACGGGTGTGCTTGCACTTGTCGTCACAGTTAGCGTCGAAGATTTCGATGAAGCATCGTTGATGATGACGTTGGAAGGATTGAGTGTGGCACTCACCCCTGTCGGGAGCGAGCCGGTGACGCTCAAAGAGACCTGGCCTGTGAAGCCTGCGGACGGGGTGAGAGTGAGATTGTAGGTCGTTCCATTTCCGGGCGCGACCGTTTGCACCGTGGGAGTTGCCGTAATCGAAAAGTCGGGGGTGACTACTGCTGGTTGAGCCTGAACAAAGGTGTAATAGATGTAATCGCCAGAGGTGTTGCCGTCGTTATTGGCCTGATTGCCTGCGGTGTAGAAGGTGACGGGGCCGACGTTAACCGGAGGAGCTGTCCAGTTGAAAGTCCAGCTTGCGCCGCCTTGCTGGTTGATAAAAGTCCCGCTCGAAGTATGCTCGATGTACTGGCGCGCGCCGCCCGGCCCCTGATTGTTCAAAACCTGCGTTAGAATACTTGTGCTCTGTAACTCGCCCGCCTTCGAGTCCAGGTCATCAAGCGCGGTCAACTCAAAGCCCCAGCGCAGTCGCGTCGGGTCTGAGTTGGAGTGTGTGACAGTGATCTGATAGGTCTGCCCAGGTACATATCTCTGTGGTGCTGTCACAGTAATGCGCCCAGTCCCGGCGTCCTGCTGCGGCAGGTGACATTCGGAGCAGTCGAACTCGCCCGGAGCGTGCGTGAACCCGGCTGGGGGGCCTGATGAGTAAGCCTGAGCAGTCCGATTGACAACGTTATTTGTAAATAGAATGGCAATAAAGCCGGCGATGAAAAGTGAAAGAATTAAAAGCTTGACTCTGTTAACCTTTGACATCGCAATCCCATGCCTCGCACATTTCAGGCTCTGATCGTGAATTCGCTTAAAGACAGCCCGGCAATCTGTCGCCATCCTTTCTTCTATTAAGCACCTGGAACTCTAGCCGTTTTCAAGCTTCTCTAGAACATAAATCCGAGATTTGGGTTCGAGAAGCGACCGATTAGCGGGAAGACGTAAGAAAGATCGCTGCTCGACAGGCCGTACCATGTGGCGAGCGTCGCGGCGTACTGCTCTACGGATGTGGTTGGAATCCAGCGGCCACGATTGTCCGTGTCGTCCGGTCCACTCAGAGCGAGCGTCGGGAACGTACCGTAAAAAGACTGTCCCCGAACCGCGCCGCCCACCACCATCTGGTGATTACCCCAGCCGTGGTCGGAGCCAACAGCCGCGCCCGCACCCGAAGGCTGGAACGTGCGCCCGAAATCCGAGAGCGTGAAGGTCGTTACCCTGTCAGCAACTCCAAGTTGAACGGTCGTGTCGTAGAAGGCTTTCATCGCCTGGCTCAACTGAAGCAGGAGCCCATCCTGCCCGCCGTTCGTGCGCTGGTTGGCGTGCGTGTCGAAGCCTCCGAGCTGGCAGAAGAAGATTTGGCGTTTGATTCCGAGCGTGTCACGCAGAGCTATCAGGCGCGCCACCTGTTCCAACTGGTAGCCGAGCGTTGTGTCCGGGATGTTGGCGAAGTTCTGCACAGGAGCATTGATGAGAATGTCTCTCGTCAGAAGTGCGCTCGTCGTCGTATCGCTAGCGGCCTTGATGAGAGTTAATTCCGTATCGAACGTGCGTAGGCGATCCATCGCCGCGCGGCGCGTGCTGTTCTCTGAAGCGGTTGAGCCAGCGCCGTCTGTAAGGGGTAGAACGGCGCTCAAAGCTGTCCGCGAATCGGAGATGGCGAGTGGACGCGCGTTCATTCCAATGACGAAGGTGCTGATGCCCGCGATGGAGATTAACTGCGGGAACGTCGCCGCGCCGTTCAGACCAGCCGTGCGGTCGACGATGCGCCCGCCCCACCCTGTCTGACTGGAGACGTTGGCGATGGAAGTCTGCCACTCGCTCACCTGATCCGAATGAGAGAAAAGCTGTAGAGGCTTCTTCCCAGTGCCACTCTGGTAAGTGGCGCGCGTCAGCGGCTCGACCAGCGGCCCGACGTTAGGTACAAGGGCGAGCTTGCCTTGGTTGAAGAGGTCTTGCATCTCCGGCATGTTGAAGTGAAAACCGAATTGCCTGCCGCTGAGCGGATTGACCGGTAGAAGCTGCTGCTGCGTCAAGGCGAGTCCCGCGTTGTTGGCATTGCGGACATTTGTATAGCTGGTGAACTCAGCATCGAGCGGCACGACCATGTTGTTGCCGTCGTTGCCGCCGTTTAAGAAGACACAGACGAGCGCGCGGTAATCGGTCGCTCCGCTCTGGGCGCAAACGTTCAACATCCCGAAGCTGTCGAGCGTGGAAGCAATGGCTGCTCCGCCCAGCAGGCAACCCGTCTTTCGTAGAAAATCTCTGCGTGTGGTTGTCATAACTTTATCTCTGAACTTGGTACTGTGAAGAGGTGGCGACCAGATAAACAGCCATCTGCGCGCGCTTCCTTGCGAAGTTCGCGTCCGACGTGGGGATGCTTGAGATGGCGTTGACGATCTCTGTGCGCATCAAGGTTGACATCGTGCCGTGCATCAGGAGCGAGTCCAACTGGCCAACTAGCTGCTGAGGGTTAGACGCCAGCGCTTCGAGCGGGCTGAGGTCGAGCGAAGTTCCGCGCGGCCTGTCCGTGTTCGTCCCCGTAGTGGGCGCTATGCCCGAATAGACCATGCTGTTGACGAAGTTCGCGCGCCTCAGCGTGGTCGAGGTGGAGAGGATTTGGAACGAGGGGCCTAGAAGATTTGTGCCCGGAATGGCGTAGTCAGCCTGGTAGTAGCTGAAAACGGTCGCGGGCAGGAAGAGCGGCTGATCCATAGCGGTCGGGAAGTCCGTCGTTGACCTTATCGCTAGCACGCCATCGCTCGTCGAACTCTTATCGAAGGACTTCGCTTCGAAGGCGCGAAGCACATTGTTCATGAACTGGACAGGCTCGCGCAGGTGGCCGTAGTTCGGGTCGGTCTTCACATCCCCGCGCGCCTCTGGGTCTAGCAGTATCGCCTGTACGACAGCTCGCAGGTTGCCGCGCGCGTTCGTGCAGTTGTCCGCGTAGAGCGCGTCACAGTCGTTGTTGAAGACGCGCCCCACGCGTTCAACGTAAGCCGGGCTGGGGTTGCTGGTTACCAGGTGCTGTATCAACTGCTTACCTATGAACGGCCCGACGTTCGGGTGGTTGAAGATGTTGTCGAGCGCAGTGTTCAAGTCCTGAGTCGTGGTTTGATTGGCTTGCGTGACAAGGCCGTTCAGAAGTGTCTTCGAGCCGAGGTCGTGTCCGGCATTGTTCGCGCGAGCCACCATCGGGTCGCGGTAGTTCGTAATGCCAGAGGAAATGATCGACGCGAAAGTCCATCCCGTCAGGACGCGTGTGAATTCGTTGACGGTCGTCTGCGTGTAGGTCGGGATTGGATTTCCCTGCGCGTCAAGTTTGAGCGTCCCGTCGCGGTTCAACTCGTACAAGCCTATTGAGAAGAGCTGCAAGACTTCGCGCGCGTAGTTCTCGTTCTGGTTCGTGGTCGTGCTGCGCCGCAAGTCCAGGTATTCGCCCATCGCCGGGTTGAGCGTGATTTCCTGAAGGAGGGCGCGGAAGTTTCCGAAGGCGTTGCGATCCAGGGTTTGAAGGTAAGGAGTCATCCAACTGGGACGGTTAATTTCGCGCCCGGACACGACCATTATCTGGTGCAGCGCAAACGCCACGCGCTGCCGCAACTGATCTTGCCCGGTCAGAGCGTTTGTGAAGAACGTCTTCTGAATCGGATACAAAGTGTAGTTATCTCTGGAGCATTCGGTCGGGCTTCCGGTCGGGCACCCTTGAGATGCATCATCCGGCGGGAAGGTCAGATTCGGATAGCTGGAGGCAGGGAGGTTGAACTGTTCATTCAAATAGGCGCGGAACCCCATCGCCTGAACACGCGCTCTCTCGGCATTAGTAGTCCCCCAGGTAGCCTGTTCTAAAAAGCGTACGGTGTCGGCTGTGGATGCCGCGCCCGTGTAAGAATTCGGCGTCGGCACAGGTGTCGGCGCAGGAGCAGGGAACGGCGCAGCCGCGATAATTGTGCTGGCATCATCGGACGGGCCTCCACCTACGTGACCGATTCCGACGCGCACGCGATTGCTCGACATGCCGTGCAGGTTAAAGCGAACCAGCACATCGCCCACGTCCCCTATGTCGTCGCTGAGGCGAACCGTCACCTGGCTCATCCATTCGTAGCCGGGCAAGGGCGTGACATTCTCGACTTTGAAAGTGTAGTGGCGATGTGAAGCATCCTCGGCATCAGCCGTCAGTGCGTTAGTCCCCTCGCCCGCCAGCAAGTCCAGGTTCATCACGAAGAACACGATGCGATTGCGCGTGTCTGCGCTGAACGACACCGGCATCGTGAGCGGAAAAGGATCGCGTCTGAAGATCACAGCTTCAAGCGCGATTGCCCGCGTCGAAGTCGCTTCAGTTAGGATCGTCGGGCCGCCGGCAGCTTCAGCAAAGTTGAACGCGCCGCAGAAGAACAGAACCGCGCAGACCCTCAGGAGCCTTAACAGGCTTCTGAACAAGCGCGGGGGAAGACTCTTTCTCATAAGAAAATCGCTCTCTTTAGCAAATCGCCACGAAAGAAATAATGAGGTGAGTTGTAACCGGATAACTTTGAAGGGGCAGGCTGCCAAACATCGCCAGGTGCTCCAACTATAACACAACCCCTTTAAGCCGGAGAGTCAAAAATCGGGGCTTTAACTGAAAATATCTGGTTCCAAGTGCGTGCCCATAAAAAGCAGCCAATTGCACCATGAATCACCTATAGGCTCGGCATGATACTGATAGATACGTTATTCTGACGACAGATTTACGGCCAGAAACGTTTTTCTAATCCAAGTACGTTGGTTATAGCGTGCTCCTCAACTCTAACGCGCTAAAGGCCGCTTAGAAACAAGCAACTCAAAAGCACGCCGAATGAGTGCGGTAGCGACACCTTTCTCATGAAAAAGGTGCGAAGAGTTACTACACTTTTTACTACAGTGGTACTTTAGGGGCTAAAATAGGAGAGGCGCCTATGTCTCTAAGCTGTTGAGGTGTAAAGATATAAATTGGAGGCGGCGATCGGAATCGAACCGATGAATAAAGGTTTTGCAGACCTCTGCCTTACCACTTGGCTACGCCGCCTAATGTTGAGGATGAAGGATGAAGGCGGAAGGATGAAGTAAAAACAGGCGATTGAAAGCTGTGGCTTTCATCCTTCATCCTTCCGCCTTCATTCTTGCTCTGAAAGAGCGGGAGACGAGATTTGAACTCGCGACTTCGACCTTGGCAAGGTCGCACTCTACCACTGAGTTACTCCCGCTTGCGTAGTTAGGGATTCTACAGATTCAGCTTTCCTTGTCAAGCGTGCCTGCCGGGATTGTCGGAGCCGACTGGGAAACAAACCCGCATTCAATGCTTCGGTCACCTGTGATGGATGTGAACGTTGCTCAGGAAGCCCCTTTTCCGAAGTGCGATGATGCCCCAGCAGATAAATGAGCCGTGGCGGCTCCTTATATGTGGGCGATGTGTCAAAAATCGTAGGGTATATCGGACCAACGGCGCTTGCGAAATTTGTCGTCCGTCCAGAAATTCCTGAGCAGCTCAAGGCGCGGTGGGGGTTGGGAGACGTTCGCCTCCTCATGGGGGACTACAACGCTGACCACATCATAACGATATGACGCGTTTGAGAGGCCAAACATACGACGGTATGCGCGCGCAGCGCGTGCGACCTGTCTTTGTTTGCGCAGGTCAACATTGGCTTCAGGCGGAGCAAACCAGTCGGATGCGCGTGTTTTGACCTCTATAAAGCAGAGCGTGGGCCCGTCGTAGGCGACGATGTCTATCTCTGCATGAAGAAGCGCGCCGCGCAGGTTGCGCCCGACGGGCAATGTGAAGTTTGAGGCCACGAGGCGATAACCCGCGCCTTCAAGGTGCAACGCCGCCAGAGCTTCACCGCGTTTTCCCAGCACGAGATGCGGCGCGAGTTCAGACTCTCTGTGGTTATCGGGGACGGACGCACTCTCGCTGAACGTGGATTGTTCCGCCGCATTCTTCCATCTTCGCGGGTCGAGATTTTGCCAGCGCATGAATTTAACTACCGCTCGAACCGTTTCTAAAAGTCGTTCTGTGCGCCCTAATATATATCTCAAACCAAGCGTAGGGAAGGAAAATGGCTTTGATGTTGGCGACAACCTCAAAACTGTTTTCCGCCACGCGGATGAATGGCGAAGCACAGGGGGATACTCGCAGATCGGCGAAGGGCTTTGCATATCGTACGCCGGGGGGCGTGCGCCTGGGTTTTGGGCCGGCTTATCCTTCTCATCCTTGCGGGCTACACGGTCGCGCGTTACACTCAAATGAGCAAAGAGCATGGAGAGATTCTACGAAGTCCCTGCCTTGTGTTGCTCACAAAATATTTGATGCGAGAAGAATGAAGATGCCGGAAGGTATAGATCAGGCGGAAGAAGTATCAAGCACCCCGACGAGCGGAAGCGCTGAACGACGCCGCGTGGATGAGACGCGCCGCGCCTTACCGCTTGTAGCCGTGGTGGGCCGGCCAAACGTCGGTAAATCCACGCTTTTTAATCGTCTCACGGGGCAGCGCCGCGCGATTGTCGGAGACGAGCCAGGCATTACGCGCGACCGTATATATGGTGAAGCGGAATGGAACGGTCGGCGTTTCGCGCTCGTTGATACGGGCGGCATAGTGCCTGACGACGATGCCGTCATCCCTTCAAATATCTTGAAACAGGCGGCAGCGGCCATTGAAGAAGCGTCGGCGCTGCTGTGGGTCGTTGATGTGCGCAAGGGTATCACGCCGCTCGATCAAGAGTTGGCCCATCTACTGCGCTCGACGGGCAAGCGTGTGCTCATCGCCGCCAACAAGGCGGATGCCGAGCGACTTGAAACAGAGGCCGGTGAATTTTATCGCTTCGGATTCGATGAGGTCTTCGCCGTCTCTGCGGAGCATGGCAATGGTCTGGGCGACATGCTCGACGCTTTGACAGAAGGGCTCGCGGCCGCGCCCGAGGTTGAGGAGAAGGAAGATGCGGCGCGCGAGATTCGACTGGCGATCATCGGCCGCCCGAATGTAGGCAAGTCTTCGCTCCTAAACCGGCTGCTTGGAGAAGAGCGCGTCATCGTTTCGCCACTGGCCGGGACGACACGCGACGCCGTGGATACTTTGCTCGAGGTCGGCGACCAATCGTTTCGCATCATTGATACGGCTGGCATTCGCCGCAAGGGTAAGACGGAGGAGATGGCCGAAAAGCTCTCTGTCTTGATGGCGCGGCGCAGCCTCGTGCGCGCGGATGTCGCCATTGTCGTCATCGATGCGGCAGATGGCGTCGCCGCGCTCGATGCCAACATCGCGGGCTACGCGCACGAGGCGGGTTGTTCGATCATCATCGCCGTCAATAAGTGGGACGCGCTTGAGAATAAAGTGACCGGAACACCGGCGGCCTTCGAACGAAATTTACGCGATAAGATGAAGTTCCTAGAGTGGGCTCCGGTTATTACCATCTCGGCCTTGACAGGACAGCGACTGGATAAGATTCTCCCCCTCGTGCTGCGCGCTAACGAGGCGCGTAATCGTCGCATCCAGACCTCGCAGCTCAACGCTTTCTTCGAGCGTGCCGTGTCACAGCCGCGCGGGGGCAGTGCGCCAGCGCCCGTCAAGGGCGGCCTCTCGCGCCTCCATGTTCAATATATGACACAGGTGGGGATACGCCCGCCCACCTTCATCCTTTTTACGGCTGGCGGCAAGCCGGGGCTGCATTTCTCTTATGAGCGTTATCTACAAAACCGCCTGCGCGAAGAGTTCGATTTCTTTGCCACTCCTTTACGCATCGTCGAGCGCCATCGCCGAAAAAAGAGGAGTTAGAGATCAGAGGCATGATGTCAGTTAAAAGCAGTTCAGCTCGGACAACTGACGACAGAATATACTCACGGGACTTGCCGAAAAAACCTCTCGTTGATAAAGAGTTGTAAATCTTCGCAATATTCTTCAATCTCCATTAGCCCCTTACATACTCTAGCGCCTCTGCACGGACATAGTTAAAATGGCGTAGCTAATCGCATGGCCGTTTCTGCCATCCGGTTTGTATGAACTCTCCAAAAAGGTATGACTATCGCGGAAGGCACACGGCTCGGTCGCTATGAAGTTCGCTCCTCAATCGGTGCGGGCGGGATGGGCGAAGTATATCTGGCAGAGGACTTGAGGCTGGGGCGCACCATCGCTTTGAAAATTCTCCCCGCAGAGATGGCTTTAGACCTTCAGCGCATGAGCCGATTTACGCAGGAGGCGCGGGCCACCTCTGCTCTCAATCACCCGAACATCATCACCATTCATGAGATAGACCAGGCCGCTTCTCTGCATTTCATCGTTACAGAGTTTATTGACGGCGTGACCCTGCGTGAACGCATGAAGGCGGCGCGTCTGGAAACCGTCGAGGCGCTCGACATCACCGTCCAGATCGTCTCGGCTCTCGTCGCCGCACATGCAGCAGGGATTGTTCACCGCGACATCAAGCCGGAGAACGTCATGGTGCGGCGCGATGGTTTGGTGAAAGTCCTGGACTTCGGCATCGCCAAGCTGACGGACAGAGTGAGCAAGAAGTCGCAAGCCCGTGTCGAGGCAGAGACCTTGCTCGCCACAGGGGAGGGCGTAATTGTCGGCACCGTCTCTTATATGTCGCCCGAACAGGCGCGCGCAGAGGAGGTGGATGCGCGCACAGACCTGTGGAGCGTAGGCGTCATGCTCTACGAGATGCTGGCCGGTCATAGGCCGTTCGAGGCCGCGACGCCTGTCGAGGCGCTCGCGCTCATCCTGCACAAAGAGCCTGTGCCGCTCGCGCGCTCTGCGCAGGATGTTCCCGCTGATCTGTGCGGGATCGTCCAGACGACGCTAGCAAAGAATCGTGACGAGCGATACCGGACGGCGGAAGACCTGCTGTCGGAGTTACGCCGTCTGAAGCACCAGATTAATTTAGAGAGGCCATTAGAACGCTCATTCGTGCCGGAGCAGCCGGATAACAGCAGAGAGAGCGGCGGGAATCAAAGCTCACATGCCGACACTGTCATTGGCAGTGATAAGGATGAAATTTCAGCGGGCTCGTCGGAGTTGACAGCCGCCGCCGAGTACCCGCATAACCTTTCGGCGGAGTTGACGCTGCTGATCGGGCGCGAGCGTGAGACGGCTGAACTCAGGCAGATGCTCAGGCGCGAAGACGTGCGCCTTGTGACGCTCACAGGCATCGGTGGTACGGGCAAGACGCGCCTCGCTCATCGTGTCGCCCGCGCATCGCTCACAGAATTCGCGTCCGGTATATTCTTCATTGACCTGTCGGCGATCAGCGAGCCTGGCCTGGTCGCTTCGGTGATCGCCCAGCCTTTGGGCGTCAAGGAGACAGGGAACACTCCACTCAAAGAGAGCTTGAAGAAATACCTGCGGGAGAAACAGATGCTGCTTGTCCTTGATAACTTCGAGCAGGTGATAGATGCCGCGCCCTTCGTCGCAGAGCTTCTGTTTTGCTCGCCACGATTGAAGGTGCTTGTGACGAGCCGTGTCTCTCTGCACCTGAGCGCCGAGCACGAATACATGGTTCCACCTCTCGCACTGCCGGAGACAGAGCAACGGCTCCCCCCTTTGCAAGAGTTGATGAATCATGCGGCCATCGCGCTTTTCGTTAAGAGGGCACAAGCGATCAAGCCCGCCTTCGTACTCACGCAAGAGAACGCGCTCCCAGTCGTCGAGGTCTGCCGCAGGCTGGACGGATTGCCGCTGGCGATTGAGTTGGCCGCTGCTCGTATCAAGCTTCTCTCTCCGCAGGCGATTCTCACAAGGTTGGAGCGTAGTCTGAGGCTACTGACGGGCGGAGCGCGTGACTTGCCCGCGCGCCAGCAGACGATGCGCGGAGCAATCTCATGGAGCTACGACCTGCTTGAAGAGAGCGAAAGACGCTTGCTCAACCGTCTATCTGTTTTCGCCGGTGGAATGACGATTGAAGCAGCCGAAGAGGTTTGTACTGATAGCGGAGTAGCGGATGAAACCGAATCCGCAAACCGCGATCTGCATTCCGCAATCGACATACTCGATAGAATAGCCTCACTGGTGGACAAGAGTCTGTTGATGCAGAAAGAGCAGGGTGATGGTGAATCTCGCCTCCGCATGTTGGAGCTTGTGCGTGAGTACGCTCTGGAATGTCTTGAACAGAGCGGAGAGGCGAAGGCTATCAGGGAGCGTCACGCAGACTCCTATCTGAGGCTCGTCGAAGAGGCCCAGCCTGAGTTGTTAGGGGGCGCGAAGGTGGGGGATTGGCTCAACCGGCTCGAAGAGGAGCATGACAATCTGCGCGCTACATTGCGTTGGCTGCTGGAGAGAGATGCCGAGAAGGGGTTGCGTCTGGCCGGGGCAGCGCGTCCGTTCTGGGAGAGACGCGGGCACCTGACGGAGGGACGCGCATGGCTCGAAGGCGCGCTCAAGAAGGGCGGCGGGGCACAGGCGCAGACGCGTGCGAAGGCGCTCCACGGGGCGGCTCAGTTAGCGTGGCAACAGGGCGAGTTGGACGCGGCGCGCTCCCTCTACGAAGAAGCCCTGCGCGCCAGCCGCGACGCGGGTGATAGGCGACTGGTCGCTATGTCGAGTAGGGGCCTGGGAACAGTGGCCTTTATACAGGGCAACCTTGAGACGGCGCGCGCTTTATTAGAAGAGTCGCTAATGGTGTGCAGGGAGATCAACGATACGCGGGGAGTCGCCACTTCGCTTATCACTCTGGGCGAGATGGCACGCACAAAGGGAGAGCTTGGAACGGCGCGCGCTTTATACGAGGAGTCCCTGGCGTTATGCAGGCAATCGGACAATCAGTACAACGTGTGCGTTAACCTGCTCAACCTCGGCGCGGTAGCCTGTCTGGGAGAAGATTTAAAGGCAGCCTCGACCTGCAATCGAGAAGCCATCCTGATAGCCGAGAAACTGGGCGACGGCATACAGGTCGCCTACGCGCTCAACGGGTTCGGGGCGCTTTTGGTCTTGGGCGGCGAGATGTCAGGGGCTGCCGGGCTCTTCGGCGCGGCAGAGCACTTGCTCGAATCAAAAGGATACGAACTGGAACCGCAAGATCGCGAGTTCCGCGAACGATATGCGGCTCAGGCGCGGGCTGCGCTTGGCGACGATTCGTTTACCGCTACGTGGGCAAAGGGCCGCGCGCTGCGTATGAAAGAGGCCATACGCCTGGCCTTAGAAGATTCCGCCGCCGCTGCCTTGAGTTTTGAATAAGATGGGGGAGGCCGTTTGGTTTGAAGCTTGACCCGGCGCTTCTCAATTTCCAACATCTCGACATCCGTTCTATAGTCTCTAAACAGTTATGACAGAGCAGAGGAAAGAGTTTGCAGAGTTGTTCGAGCACATGAGCGACCCGGCCATCGTCGTTGACGAGACGGAGAAACTTGTGCTGACCTGCAACGCGTCCTTTGCCGCGCTCGTGCTGCGTTCGTTTCCCTCGCTTGCAGGCCGCGACATCTCCTCATCGCTCACCTTTGAAAGAAACAGCGCGCAAGACGAGGGTGTCGATCAAGAGAAATACAATCGCGCGACCGTCTTCGCGGGCGGCGAGTATCCTTTGCACATCGAGGTCGAATGCATCGCCTGTGAGTGGGAAGGGATGCGTGCGACGCTCTGTCTCATCAAGAGCACCGAACAAGAGACGGATGAGGACGAGGTAACGAGCGATGAAGCGAGCGCCCTTTTCGATTACCTGCGCGAGGCATCGGAACAACTGGAGGTGGTCAATCGCGTCGTCGCCGCCGTCAACTCCAGCCGGACGATAGATCAGGTGTTTACCCTGGCGAGCACACAGATGCGCGCCCTGATTCCTTTCGACCGCGCCTCCATCGCTCTCATTGACGGGGACGGCGAGCACCTCAGAGTTTTTGCTCTCTCCGGTGAATACGCCGGGCCGCTCTCCGTCGGAGCGCGCGCCTCGATGCACGGCTCTGTGACGGAACTGGCGCTCAAGCAGCGCGAGATGATCGTCATTGCTGAGCTAAGCGCGGAACAGCGTTTCAATATTTATGACGATCTGCGCAGTAAAGGTTTCCGCTCCGCCGTTTGCGTGCCGCTCTTTTCAGACAAAGGGCCAATCGGCAGTCTTAACCTGACGAGCCGCACTCCGGCAGCCTACGCTCGTAAGCATCTGCTGGCGCTTGAACGTCTCGCTGCGCCGCTTGCCATCGCCATCGGAAAAGTTCTGATGCTGGAACAGGCTGAGCAGCGCTCAAAAGAGATGGAGGCGTTCGCGCGACGTGAAGAGCTGGCCGGACACATCGGTCGCCAGCTCTCAAGCTCTCTCGATCCTTCATCCGTTCTACAGGAAACGGTTGATGTGCTCGGACAATCGCTCAACGCGGATCGCTGTCACATCACATTGTTCGAAGGTCAGGATGAGTACGCGCTCGTCGGTTACGAATATCGCTCGCGTCCCAGTGTTGCTTCGATGCGCGGGCATCGCATACCTCTACGCTCAAGCGAGTATGCGCAGGGTGTGCTCGGTGCGGAAACGCCCCTTGCCACGAGCGACATCCGAGAAATGGAGCAGGATGACCTGCTGCGTTTATACGAGCGACTCGGCGTGCGCGCGTTGCTGGCTGCGCCCATCATCATGAGCGGCGTGCCGGAAGGCATACTTGAGCTGCATGATTGTGCGGGCGCGCGTGGCTGGACGGAGGACGACGCGCGGCTTCTGGGCATGGTGGCCCGTGAGGTCTCTCTGGCGCTGACGAATGCGCGCCTGTATGAGGCCAGCCGGCGGCGCAGCGAAGAGCTTGAAGGACTCTACAAGATTTCGCGCGCCTTCTCGACGCTGACAGACATCTCGGAAATCTACGGGCAGTTGACACGCGCCATCGCACAGCTCGTCGGCGCGGAGCGTTGTCTGATCGCCACTTATGATCGCCGCCGCAACACCGTGCGCGCCGAAGCGCCGGGCTACAACACGCTGCCGGAACTGATTGAAGAGTTTCGCTTCACGCTCGATCAGGACGGCGCAAGCTCATATATCTATCGCACGGGCGAATCTTTCTATTCCAATGATCCGTCAAATGAGCCGCGTCTTAATCGAAGCCTTATCGCGCGCTACGGCGTGCGCTCGGTGCTCGCCGTGCCGATGCGCATCAAGCGCGAATTGATAGGCTTTATTTATGTCGCCAATCGTCCGGGCGGATTCCGCGAGCGCGATGTGCAATTGCTCGAAATCTTTGCCGCACAGGCGGCTGAGACTATCGCCAACGCGCGACTCTTCTCCACCATCCAGGCACAGGCCGAACGCGAGGCGGTCGTCAATCGCCTCGTCCTTTCGTTGCAGCAGACGAACGAGGCAAAACGCGGAGCCGAGGTCGTGGTCGAGCGCGTCGGTGAGCTTCTGGAACTGGATCGCTGTATCGTCATGCTCTTTGGCGAAGAGGAGCGCGCCGATTTTCTGGGCGAATGGTGCGCCGAAGGGGTTGCTCCCATCTGCGAAGACAGAGAGGTGATGGAGCGCTCGCCCATCGCGCACTGGATGAAGACGCATCGCCAGCCGCTCATTATGGCCGATGTCGAAAAGCACATCCTCTCGGAAGGCGTCGAGGATTTGAATGAGAGAATGAATCTGCGTAGTCTCGCCGTCGTGCCCATCACGCATCAGGGACGCGTCATCGGCTCGCTCAGCGCGCATCATACGCGCGCCCGTCGAATGTGGGCACAGGACGATGTCGAGCTACTGATGGCAATTGCCACACAAGTCGGGTCAACGCTTGAGAATTCGCGCCTTATCTCGGAGCTGCGCGAAGCCAATCGTCTCAAGGATGAGTTTCTGGCTACACTCTCGCACGAGCTGCGCACGCCCCTGACGGCGATCAAGGGTTGGGTCGAGCTTCTGAGCGAGAGCGAAGCGCTACTCCTCGATGAGGAGCTTGCAGAAGGACTCGGCGTGATTAGAACCTCGACCGCGTCTCTCTCTCAGTTGATCTCAGACCTGCTCGATCTGTCGCGCATCCAGCGCAAGGGGATGCAACTCGAACGACGGGCATGCGATGTCAATAAGGCCGTGCTCGAAGCCGTTAAGGCCGTTCGCCAGGACACCATAGCGCGCCATCAGGAGCTGCGGCTGGAACTGAAAGAGAGTTTGCCGACAGCTTTTCTGGACCCGCATCGAGTGCAGCAAATTCTCTGGAATCTTTTGACCAATGCCATCAAGTTTACTTCCGATGGCGGACGCATAACGGTGCGCTCGCGGCTTATCGCGCCCGACGGTATCCTGATTGATGAGGATGAGGGCGACCCCGTGCGCTGGATAGTAGTCGAGGTCGAGGATACGGGCGAGGGCATTCCGCCGGAATTTCTCCCTTTCGTTTGGGATCGCTTCCGTCAAGCGGACGGATCATCCAAGCGGCGACACGGCGGCTTAGGCATCGGCCTCGCGCTCGTCAAGGAACTGGTCGAAGCGCACGGCGGGCACGTCGAGGCGAAAAGTGATACGGGCGGCACGATCTTTACCGTGCGCTTTCCACTTGAAAATATTCCGCAGGGCATTGATGAATCTCTCTCAGAACCACGTCATCGCAAAGAGGCGGGAAGCGGCATCTAAATTGACCTTCAGGAAAATCACTTCGATCAACAATCTTTTGTGATGAAAAGGGAAGTGGAGAAAGAGCGTGCCATCCACTGGCAACGGGTCGCGCTTGAGGGTGAAGCGCGCGCTGGCATTCTTCGGACGCGGCGTGGCGTGATCGAAACGCCCGTCTTTATGCCGGTCGGTACGCTCGGCACGGTCAAGGGCACGCGGTTCGAGCCACTCGAATCGGCGGAGCTTGATGCGCGAATCATTCTCGGTAATACCTATCATCTGTGGCTGCGTCCCGGTGCTGAAACCATCAGGGCTTGTGGCGGGCTGCACAAATTTATCGGCTGGCCTCGCTCATTGCTCACCGATTCGGGCGGGTTTCAGGTATGGAGCTTGGGCGCGCTCAGAAAGATCAGCGAGGAAGGGACAGCGTTTCGCTCGCATGTTGACGGGAGCCTGCGTTTTCTCTCGCCGGAAGTTTCAATGGAGGTGCAGGCCGCGCTCGGCTCCGATATTGTGATGGCCTTCGACGAATGTGCTCCGGGAGATGCGACGCAAGGTGAAGCGCGGCGGAGCATGGAATTGACGGCGCGCTGGGCCAATCGCTCGCGCCTTAGCTTCGATGCGCTGCAACAAAAGGGCATGGATACTGGCCGTCTTGCGCCGGATGATGGATTGAGCGGGGCACAGTCGCTCTTCGGCATCATTCAGGGCGCGTCGCATCTGGAACTCAGGCGCGAGAGTCTTGAGCGCACCGTTGAGATAGGCTTTGACGGCTACGCCATCGGGGGCCTGAGCGTCGGCGAGGAAAAGAGCGTGATGTATGAGGTCGTCGAGGAGATTGCGCCCGCGATGCCCGCCGATCACCCGCGATATTTGATGGGGGTGGGAACGCCTGAGGATTTGTTGGAGTGCGTGGCGCGCGGCGTTGATATGTTCGACTGCGTTCTACCCACGCGCAACGGCAGAACCGGCCAGGCTTTTACCTCTCGCGGCAAGCTTAACGTCAAGAATGCGCGCTGGGCCACGGACACCCGCCCGCTCGACGAATCGTGCCCGTGTTCTGTCTGCCGCCGCCATTCGCGCGCCTATCTACGCCATCTTTACCTGACGGGCGAGATGCTCGCGAGCATTTTATTGACCCATCACAACCTCGCCTTCTTCCTTGACACTATGCGGTCTGTCAGGCAAGCTATCCGGTCTGGCGATTTCACGCGATTTCGGCAAGAGTTTATAGAGCAGATCGGCGACGGCGTGGAGTAAGTATGCGCTTTGACCGGAGCACCCGCCGCGCTGCCGAAGGTGCGCCGGGCGCGGGCGCAGAGAGACGAAGCGCGGTCTGTTCCTTCGGATAATCATCAAGATCAGGTTTCGCATCTAAAAATGATGACTACTTTAGCTCTCTTTTTTCAAGGCGGCGGGGCTGGCGGTTTTATCGTTCAGTTCCTTCCGATCTTTTTGATCTTCGCCGTCTTCTATTTTCTGCTGATCGTGCCGCAACGCAAGCGTCAGAAAGAGTTGCAGGAAACCATCTCGAACCTGAAGGCGGGCGACCGCATCGTTACCACGGGCGGAATTATCGGGACCATTACGACTGTACGCGAGACGAGCCTGCTCTTGAGAAGCGCCGATAAGTCCATCATCGAGGTCGCGCGCTCGGCCGTGGCCGGTCTCCAGGTCGAAGAAGGAAAGAAATAATTTGCACGGGTTTCGAAGCGCGAAATCCGTTGAGCGCTGAGAACCATTTTTAATCCATGAAGAAAAAGAATCTGCTCCAACGTTTTATCATCATTCTCGCAGTCACGCTCCTTGGCCTCTATATCGTGATCGGCCCGCACCGCCGGCCACACCTGAACGATTTCAAATGGAGCGGAATCAAAAAGTCTCTTTCCGAGAACATCAATTTGGGCTTAGACCTAAAAGGCGGCTCGCACCTTGTGTTGCGCGTCAAGACCGATGAGTTCTTGAAGAAATTGACGGAGAATAACGCTGCGGCCGTGGAGAAAGCGGCCAGAGAGGATGGTTTCCCGGTCAAGGGCGTTACCACTAACACTTCCGGCGGTAACTATAGCTTCGCGGTCGAACTTCTTGATGCCTCGAAGATCAACGAGGTTGACGAGGCCGTCAGGAAAAAGGTTGACATTGCCGACTGGTCTAAATCAAACAGCGGCAACTCGATCACCTGGACGCTCAACACCGCAGCGCAGCGCATACTGGCCGAGCAGGCGACCGATCAAGCCGATAGGATTATTCGCAGCCGCCTCGATGCGGTCGGCGTCGCAGAGCCGTTGGTGCAGCGTCACGGCGGGCAAAGCTCTCATCAAATACTCGTGCAGATGCCCGGCATTCAGGACCCTGAGCGCGTCAAGGCGTTGCTTAAGGCTGAGTCCCGCCTAGAACTCGTGCATGTGGTCAGCCCGGCGAGCCCTTCCCCTGTACAGTCTTATGCGACCGAACAAGAGGCTGTTGCGTCGCTCGGTGGAACCCTGCCATCTAATCGCAAGGTGATGCCCTACACGGAGCGCGATGAGCCGACGGCACGCGGAGCAGATCAGCAGGCTCCGCCGAAGGAGAAAAGGTACGTCGTCATCGAGTATCCGGCCGTGGTGGACGGAAACGAACTGCGTAGCGCCTCGGCAATACAGGGGCGCGGCGGGGCCGATGACTATCAAATTTCGTTTGCGCTCAAACCCGGTGGAGCCGACAAGTTCGGCCAGTGGACCGGAGCCAATATCAATCAGTACATGGGCGTACTATTAAATGATGAAGTCAAATCCATCGCCTACATTAAGTCGCAGATCACGGATTCGGGCGAGATTTCAGGACGCTTTACACAGCAATCGGCTGAAGATTTAGCGTTGACACTTCGGAGCGGAGCGCTTCCCGCGCCCATCGAATATCAGGAAGAGCGCACGGTCGGCCCGAGCCTCGGCGCAGACTCGATCAGGGCGGGAGTCACGGCTTCTGTCGCCGGACTGATCTTAGTCGTCATCTTCATGGTGTTTTACTATCGTGGCGCTGGCATCAATGCCGTGATCGCTCTGCTGCTGAACCTCGTCCTGACGCTCGCGGCTCTCGTGCTCTTCAAAGCCACGCTGACGCTGCCGGGCATCGCCGGGTTGATCCTCTCAATCGGTATGGCCGTGGATTCCAACGTGCTCATCTTCGAGCGTATAAGAGAGGAGTGGCAGACGGGAAAGACAGTTCCCTCGGCGGTTGACCAGGGATTCTCTCGCGCTTTCGCCACGATCATTGATACGCACGTGACCACGATTGTGGCCGCGCTGTTTCTGTTCGTCTTTGGCACAGGCCCGATTCGCGGATTTGCCGTGACGCTCGTTCTGGGGCTGCTCGCCAATCTTTTCTCGGCAGTTTATGTTTCTCGCACGCTCTTTTTGTGGGTGCTCAATCGCAAAGGCCACCGCGCAGAAACGCTCAGTATTTAGTCCGAAAAGCGGGTACGTGTTGAGGGTATTCAAAAAGCTCATGAAACCCCTCAACACGCACCGTATGAATTAAACTCTATGATTCAACTCTTTAAGAACACAAATTTCGATTGGCTCGGTCAGCGCCGTATCTTCCTCACCATCTCGGTTTTATTGTTGCTCGCAGGATTAGGATCGGCGATGGTGCGACAGTTCGTACCGGGCGGCACGGAAGCATTCAATCTCGGCGTTGATTTCAAACCGGGAACAGTAGTGACCATCAAGTTTCAGCAGCCTCCGTCGGTTGACGCCGTTCGCGAGGCCCTCGGTCGCGTAGGTCTGAACGAAGCCATTATCCAGCCCGTGGTCGGCAAAGAGGATGAGGTCATAGTCAAGATTCCGCGAACCGCCACGGCGGAAGCTACGACGCCGCAGGAAGGAGAAAGTCAGGTTGACCCGGCGCGGACGAAACTGGGTGTGGCCGTCGCCACCTTTCCCGGCGCGACCATCATCAAGACGGATGCGGTTGACCCGGTCGCGGGTCGCCAGTTGCGCACACAGGCCATCACGGTGACGCTGCTGGCCCTGGTCGGAGTTCTTCTCTACATCGCCTTTCGTTTTGAATGGACTTATGGCGCAGCAGCCGTTATCACCGTCTTTCACGACGTGCTTGTGACGCTTGGCTTCTTTTCAATCTTTCAGTGGGAGGTTGACCTGACGGTCGTGGCCGCGCTGCTCACACTCGTCGGCTTTTCCGTTAACGATACTATCGTCACCTTTGATCGCGTGCGTGAGAATCTAAGACTGCGCAGACGCGACACGCTTTACAACATCACGAATGAGGCTATTAACCAGACGCTTTCGCGCACCATTATCACGGGCGGACTGGTCTTCCTCTCCGTGCTGGCGATGGTCTTATTCGGAGGCGAAGTTTTACGCGGCTTTTCGCTGGCACTGTTTATCGGCATTATCACCGGCACTTACTCGACGATAGCCATCGCCAGTCCGATCATGGTCTGGTGGCAGCAGCGTTTGGATGCCGGGCGCGTTAACGCCCCCCCAGCGAAAAGCGGAATGGCTTCGGGAAGCGCAGCGCGCACGAGCAAGGCAAAAGCCGCCGCGTTGTAAGAGCAACAGGCAGCCTATGTTTCGCTTCGTTGAAATTTTATTTTGCGCTTGACTTTCCCGGTCATTGCGGCATAGACTGCCCGCGTTGCTGGCCAATTAAATAGTCTTGTAATCGTGCCCGCGTTTCAGTCTCTGAAACGGCCAGGAGGCGCGGTGGTCTATGTTGAGCGGCCAGTCGTGTGGTGTCATTTCCCGCAGGCGCGGTTGGCTTCGGTTAGCTCGAACGGCGTGATCTAAAGCGCCGGATCACCGCTCTGCTCCCCTCCTCCATACTTTTAATGCTCAAGCGGGCACAGACGTAAACGTTTGAAAGTAATATTTAGTTCTTAAAATTTCGCTAACCCTGATCCATTTGGCACCGGAATAGGGAGGACACACAAAATGTTCGAACACCTGGTTGAGTCCACTTCGCACAAGGATGATATTGCGCGAAAGGGCTCGTTTATTCTTGGCACCGTCGTGGTGTACCTGATCCTTGGAGTCGCGCTGTTTATCGGGGGCATCTACTGGTACGACGCACAGTTGGAGAACCAGAATTTGGAATTGACAACGCTGGTTGCGCCCGTGCCCGTGATGCCGCAACAGTCAGCGCCTGAGAAGCAGGCCGCAAAGCCGGCCGACCAACCGAAGGATCAGGCTGTCGCCACCCGTACGGAACTGGTCGCCAGAGTTGACCAGCCGATTGCTCCCAAAGAAGTCTCTGCTGTCGCCAGCAAAGTTCCACCCATCCCAAAGGGCGTGCCAGTGGCAATCGGCTCATCAAATACTGAGGCGACAATCAGTGGGCCCATCGGTTCGGGCTCCGGCGGTATCCCCGGCGGCACAGGGAGCGGTACGGCTGCCCCTGTTGTCAAACTTGATGATGATCCGCCGCCTGCGCCGCCCGCGCCAACGCCGAAGAAACCGACCGCTCCGATCTCCGGCGGCGTGCTGAATGGTAAAGCGATTAGTCTGCCTAAACCGCAGTATCCGGCCATCGCACGCACCGCGCGCGCATCGGGTCAGGTTACGGTGCAGGTGACTATTGATGAGAACGGCAGTGTGATCTCGGCGCGTGCCGTCGGCGGCCATCCATTGTTGCAAGCGGCGGCAGTCGCGGCAGCTCGTGGGGCGCGCTTTTCGCCGACGAAGTTATCGGGGCAGCCCGTGAAGGTCACAGGCGTGATCACTTATAACTTTCTTCCGCAATAGTAATGGGCTTTCAGGCAGCCGGGAGAACAGCCTTTTAACCTGATAGCAAGGGATGAAGACTGCTCAAAAGCGGCTCGCGCGTCAGCTCTCGAACTGTTTGTAGCAAAACCTTTTGGAGGGGTTCACCGTGACTATTCTAACAAGCCTTCTCGGAATGAAAGCCCTGAGCTTTCTAGTCTTTTTGTGGCAGGAAGCTGCTACCAGCCCTGCCGCCGCTCCCGCTGCTGAGGAGAACCAGTTTACGATCACAGAGATGATCAAGAACCTGGGCGGCGTCGCCCTCGGCGTGGTCTTTATTTTGTTGATCATGTCAGTTTACGCCGTCGCTATCATGGTCGAGCGTTACCTGACTTATAGGGCCGCTAAACAGCAGTCGCGCGAATTTGCGCCACGCGTGGCGCAGGCCCTTAAGAACGACCGCATAGAAGAGGCCATCAATATCAGCGACAAGCATAAGCGGTCGCATCTGGCGATGGTCGTCAATTCCGGTCTTCAGGAGTTCCGCGCGCATGAGGGAACATCCGACATCTCCGGTGACGAGATCGAAGCCTCCAAGCGTGCGCTGCAACGCGCCATCGCGATCAAGACGGCTGAGTTCCGGCGCGGCCTGTCGGGTCTGGCGACCATCGGCTCGACCGCCCCGTTCGTCGGACTCTTCGGCACGGTGTTCGGCATCATCAATGCGTTCCAGGGTATGAAGAACGCGGAATCGGCTGGTATCTCGGCGGTCGCCGGCGGTATCTCGGAGGCGCTCTTTACGACCGCCCTTGGGCTGGCTGTGGCCGTCCCCGCCGTGTGGCTCTTTAACTATTTCACGGGCAAGGTTGACGGCTTTATCGTCGAGATGGATAACTCGGCGTCGGAATTGATTGACTATTTCCTGAAGAACCGCACGCGCAGCTTGAATGCAGGGGCGACGATGCCAAGCTCCAAGTTGAACCCGTAAGAGAGAGGGACGGCAACGGGCGCGTCAAGCTTTAGGTGGCTTAACGGGCGCGCCCATTTGTGTTGAAATTTTTCGCCGTCAGGAGATTTAGCTATGGGAATGTCATCTGGTGGTGGGGCCGGTGCCCTCCAATCTGAGATCAATGTCACGCCGATGGTGGACATTATGCTGGTGTTGCTCATCATCTTTATGGTGGTCACGCCCTTCCTTCAACAGGGTGTGACGGTCGCCATCCCGCGCGACATGAACAGCCCTGATGTTGACCCTGCGATCATCAAAGAGTCTTCGGTCGTCGTCTCGATCCCGAACGACGGGGAGTTCTATATCGCAAAGGACAGGATCACGAAAGAAGACCTGGGCGCAAAGGTTGAGCGCATGTTGAAGAATAAGACCGAGGCCGACAAGATCGTCTATATCAAGAGCGGCGTCGGTGTCAGCTACGGTGCTGTCGTGGAAGTGATCAACGTCATTCGCAAGCAGGGTGTGGATAAGATCGGGCTGGTCGCCGACAAGAAGAAAAAGGGCGCAGCCGTACCAGCCGGTTAAAGGTTTAAAAGTAGTCCGGCGCAGGCGCCCTGATATCAGAGATGGCGTGCTTGGGCCACAAACAGAGGAGTACCAACGATGGGGATGAGTAGTGGCGGCGGCGGCGCGACCGCCGTACCGTATATCAACGTCACGCCTTTGATTGATGTCTTGCTCGTGCTGCTGATCATCTTCATGGTGGTCACGCCGCTCAAGCCGAGTCGCTTTGAGGCCAAAATTCCGTCAGAGCCAGATCCGCAGCAGGACTTGAGCCAGATCAAGCCGAATCCGCTCACGCTCGTTGTGACGGTTGCCAATGATCTCAAGCTCAAGTTGAATCAGGATGAGATCGGCTCGGTCAATGACACGGCGGCACTGGGCCAGCGGTTGAGCGGCCTCTTTGCCCAGCGCAAAGAACAGCGCGCATACCGACCCGGGACAGAGGAAGTCGAGAAGACTGTCTTCATCAAAGCGCCACGCTCACTAAAATACGGCGATGTCGTTAAAGTCATAGATGTTATCAAGGGCGCAGGCGCAAATCCTGTCGGCCTACAGATAGACGACCTGGGGCAGTAAAAAGCAGTGATGAGCGATGAGCGATGAGGGATGGGCGTGTTGATTCGGCTCATCGCTCATCGCTCATCGCTCATCACTTAAAATTGGGGGCCATTAACCGATGAAACTCTCTCAAGTCAGGGTCCTGCTCCTGATCTTGGTTGTGCTCGCGAGCACCTCCGGCTGTACTGTCATCAACCGCATCCGCGCTAAAAATGAGCTTAACGAAACCGCTCGCGCCTATAAAGCGGGTCGCTTCGCCGAGGCGGAACAGCGCGCGCGCCGTGCGATGGAGCTTGATCCGCTCAACAAGACCGCGCCCGCCTTTGTTGCTCGCTCAATTCACGCACAGTACAAGCCGGGCGTAGATACGCCGGAGAATATTGAGAAAGCGCGCCAGTCCATTGAGGCTTACCAGAAACTACTGGCGACTAATCCTGATAATGATGAGGCATACAAAGCTATCGCCTTTCTTTACGGTGCGATCAAAGAAGATCAGAAGCAGCGCGAGTGGATTATGCAGCGCGCCGCCAATAACTCTGTTGACGCGGCGAAACGCGCCGAGGCTTATGTCGTACTCGCCAGCCAGGACTGGAATTGCTCATTCACCATTACTGAGCAACCCGATGTCAAGACGACCGAGGGGGTAAAGATCGTCTATAAGAAGCCGAAGGAGCAGAAGGACTACGACTCCGCCGTCGCCTGTGTCACACGCGGGTTAGAGGAGGCCAACCAGGCCATTAGTCTCGATCCCAACAACGAGTCCGCCTGGTCTTTCAAGACCAACCTGCTGCTTGAAAGGGTCAAGCTGGCCGAGATGGACGGTAAGACCGAGGACAAGGAACGCCTCCAGAAAGAAGTTGACGCGGCACAGAAGGAGACGATCAAACTAAGCGAAGAGAACGAGCGGAAGAAAGAGGCCGAGGAAGCCAAAAAGGGTCAAAAGCCGAAGACCAGCTAAAGCTCCCGCGAGAGCCTTTAGCCTGCGCACCGCGCCAGACGCTTGCCACTCTCCTAAAGGTGATGCTCGACTCGAAAGTCGAGCATCACCTATTGTTATAATAGGAAGTAATCAGCAATCAGTAGTCAGTCATCAGCCAAAAAGCTTTTCACTGATAACTGACTACTGATTGCTGATTGCTTTTTTATGATTCGCATCGAAGACATCGTTGAGAAGGTCGCGCGCAATCACCCGCAGGCAGACCTTGATCTTTTGCGCCGCGCCTATTTTTTCTCGGCGCGCGAGCACAAGGGGCAGACGCGCGCTTCGGGCGAACCCTACCTCGTCCATCCACTCGAAGTCGCAAATATTCTCGCCGACATGCGGCTCGATGCCGTCTCGGTCTCTACTGGCTTGCTGCATGATGTCGTCGAAGACACGCTGGTTGACTTGAACACCATCAGACAGTACTTCGGCGATGAGGTCACGCATCTCGTTGACGGCCTGACCAAGATCGCGCAGATCAGCACTGTTTCGCGCGAAGAGCAGCAGGCGGAAAATGTTCGCAAGATGCTGTTGGCGATGATTGACGACGTGAGAGTCGTGCTCGTCAAACTCGCCGACCGCCTTCACAACATGCGTACGCTTCATCATCTCAAGCCGGAAAAACGCCAGCGTATCGCTCAAGAGACGATGGACATCTTCGCACCCATCGCGCACCGCCTCGGCATGGGTAAGCTGCGCGGGGAGCTGGAAGATTTGGCCTTTCAGCATCTACACCCGGAAGAATATCGCGAGCTGGCAGCACAGCTTGAAAAGCGTCGCCCCGAGAACGAAGCCTTTCTCAAAGGCGTGACCGCGCGCATCGAAGAGAGAATGCATGAGGATGAAGTGCCCTATGCGCGTATAGAGGGGCGAGTCAAGCGGTTATATTCAATCTGGAAAAAGCTGAAGCGACAAAAAATCGAGCTTGATCAGGTTTATGATCTGGTCGCCGCGCGCGTCATCACGCCGAACGAGGTACGCCATTGCTACGCCGCTCTGGGCATCATCCACAACACCTGGAAACCTGTGCCGGGACGCATTAAGGATTGGATCGCCACGCCGCGCGATAATCTTTACCAGTCGCTGCATACCTCCGTTATCGGTGCTCAGGGACAGTCCTTCGAGGTACAGATTCGCACTGAAGATATGCATCACATCGCGGAAGAGGGTGTCGCGGCGCACTGGAAATACAAGGAAGGGAAGCGCGGCGCGCACGATGATGACGAGGCTTTGAAAGCCCTGCGCTCGCTCGTCGAATGGACACAGGACGTTAAAGATTCCAAAGATTTCCTCGATTCGCTAAAGCTCGATCTTTATCCGAAGGATGTTTATGCGTTCACGCCGATGGGCAAGGTGATCCAACTCCCGCGCGGAGCGACAACCGTGGATTTCGCCTATATGATCCACTCGGAGGTCGGCAATACCTGCACGGGCGCACGCATCAACAATCGCATGGCTCCGCTGCGCACGCAGATACAGAACGGCGATGTCGTCGAGATTCTCACCACGGCCAGTTCACATCCGAGCCGCGACTGGCTGAACTTCGTCGTCACGTCGCGCGCGCGCAATCGTGTGCGCCACTGGGTCGCCGAGCAACAACGCGCTCAATCCATAGAGATCGGCCGCAAGCTTTTCGAGAAGGAGGCGACGCGCTTTCAACTGTCCTCCAAAAAATTGATGAATGACGCGGACGGCGCATTCAAACGTGTGGCGGGCGAATACGGCTATGGGCGCATTGACGATCTTCTGGCGGCGATTGGCTATGGCAAACTCGTGCCGCGCAATGTGATCGCGAAATATCTCGGGCCGGAAAAGTTCGACGAACTGGATCAAAAGAAAGAATCGCGTCTGTCGAGCAGCGTGCGTGCCGTCAAGCGTCTGATACGCCTCGGCGACGACTCAATCGTCGTGCGCGGGGTGGACGACCTGATGGTGATACGCGCGCGTTGCTGCAATCCTCTGCGCGGCGAGGATATTATCGGTTACATCACGCTCGGCAAGGGCGTCGCCGTGCATACCAAAGGCTGCAAGAACGTCGAGCAGTTGATGGTCAACCCGGAACGCATCGTCGAAGTTGAGTGGGCGGGCAAGTCCGATAAAGAGGCATATGCCGTCAAACTACTTGCCATCACGGAGAATCGCACGGGCATGATCGCCGGTATCACCGGGGCCATCTCGGACATGAAGACGGGCATACGGGACGCGCGCGCCACGGTTGCCGATGACGAGCGCGGACGCATAGAGGTGACGGTCGAGGTCTTCGATGTCAAGCACCTGGATAAAGTGATCAGTTCGATCAAGAGCGTGCCCGGCGTGATAGACGTTGAGCGCCAGCAGGGGGTAGCCTAAAGATCAACCGGGGCGAGAAGGGGAACAGGCCGAGGGAAACTTCAAGAGATTAACAACTCTTACTTTTTACCCTTTGCCCTTTTCACCTTTTCGCCCTTTTTCTGTTAGAATGCGTGTTTTGTTTTCGAGGACGTCAAAAAGGACATCGCCGACAGTGAGGGAGATCATCAAGACGGAGAGAGCGCCGCAGGCCATCGGGCCTTATTCGCAGGCCATCAGGGCAGGCGGTTTTGTGTTCGCATCTGGACAGATACCGATTGATCCCAGGACAGGTGAATTCGTCGCCGGAGGTATAGCGGAACAGACCGATCAGGTCTTGCACAATCTCTCTGCCGTGCTCGAAGCGGCCGGTTCAAGTCTTGATCGCGTGGTGAAAACCACTGTCTTCCTCGCCGACATGAGCGACTTTGCGGCGATGAACGAGATTTACGGGCGTTATTTTACGGGGGATGCGCCGGCGCGCGCGACCGTTCAGGCCGCGCGGCTGCCGCGCGACGCGCGTGTTGAGATCGAAGCCATCGCGTGCGCGGGAAAAGAATAGCTACCTGCCCAACGCCAACTGGATATTGAACATCCTAGAGGGCAGAAGACAGGTAGCTTGTGATCTTGAAAACTGAAATTAAAAGCCGTCAGGCCGCCTTCGCGATCTTGCCAGCTTTGATACAGGAAGTGCAAACCTTCATGCGCTGAGCACCGCCCTTGGGCCGCTGCACTCGTATGGATTGCAGGTTTGGATCGAAGCGGCGGCGCGTGCGATTGTTCGCGTGTGAAACATTGTTACCGAACTGCGGGGATTTACCACAGACTTCGCATCGTTTAGCCATGATTAATCAATACCTCCAATGGTTAAAGAGAACGTGACGACTTATCAGTTGATAGTGCCTGAAAAAGCGAAACGAATTCAAAACGAGAATTTATAGCAAACAGGTTTCCATAAAGTCAAACATGGGCGGCCCACTGTGGGGCCTCCATCAATACCAGTTATCGTCTAGTCTGAAGGAGCAGGAGCCAAAGTGCAAAGAGTTGTCAAACAGGTTTTTATTATTGCCCTCGTCACACTTGCCGCGTTACTCGTCGTCGGTTGTAATCGAGCCGGCGGCGGCGGAGGCGAAGCCACCAATGCGGCGGTCGCGGCCACCGTCAACGGCAAAAACATCATGCTGAGCGAAGTTGATAAGCTCATAAGCGATCAAGTCCAGGGCAAGCAGGGGCAGATGTCCCCGCTTGAATTGGCGCAGGCACGCCTGCAAGTCTTAAACACGCTCGTTCAAAAAGAGGTGCTCTTTCAGCGCGCCGAAAAAGAGAAACTCCTGCCGACCGAGGAGGAACTGACTCAGTTCATCACTAACATGAAGCAGCAGGCCAATATGACTGAGGAACAGTTTCAAAAGAGATTGAAGGAACAGAGCCAGACCCTCGAATCGTTGCGGGAAGAGGCGCGCAAGAACCTCGCGATTCAAAAACTACAGGACAAGACCTACGGCAAGATTACGATCAGCGATAAAGAGGTCGAGGATTATTACAACAATAACAGGCAGGTCTTCGTCAACGCGCGCGGTGTCGAGTTGGCTGACATCGTCGTTGATCCGGCTGATAACGGCGCGCAGGATGATGCCAAGGGCGAGGCCGAGGCTAAACAAAAGATAGATCTCATCTATCAGCAGTTAAAGAGCGGGGCTGATTTCGCTGATGTCGCGCGCGCGCGCAGCGAAGACCCCAGCAACGTGCGTGGAGGCGATGTCGGATTCGCCACCGAGGATGATCTCAAACAAAACGGTTTCCCGCAGGAGTTGATCACACAACTCTTCGGTTCCGAGATGCAGGCCGGAAGCTACACCGCGCCTCTTCGCTTCGGCACAGGCAAGTGGTACATCTTCAAGCTCAAGAGAAAGCAGTTGCAAACCGAGAACCTGACACTGGAAAGCCCGGGCGTGCGGCAGCAGATAACGGATGCGCTTCTCAATCAGCGCAAGCAGATATTGAACGCCGCACTTCTTGAGGTCGCGATGAACGATACGAAGATCATTAATAATCTCGCGACGAATATGCTCAATAGCCCGAGCAATCTGAGCGGCCCGCGTCCGGCAGGTGCAACTGCGCCGGCCGCCAATTCAAATGCGGCAGCACCGGCCGCGACGCCCCAAACGGCGACCAGCCCGGCGGCAGGCAGCGCATCTCCGGCGGCGAATGCCAACGGCAGCAATAACAACAACGCGCCGCGCAGTGGTAGTGCGCCTTCACCAACGGCTTCGCCCAGGGCTTCGGCGACACCTTAAGTGCGGGCGATCACGAACGCTCCCGGAGCGGGTGCGGGCTGGCTTCTTGCCGAAGCGCTCGCGCCCGCTTCGCGCGTTGATTCAAGGCGAATTTTATAGCTCATGCTGTTTCGACTCTCCGATGTCTATAAATCTTACGCCTCGCAGGAAGTCTTGCGAGGAGCATCGCTACAAATAAATCCCGGTGAACATGTGGGCCTCGTCGGACGCAACGGCGCGGGAAAGACGACCGTATTTCGCCTTATCAGCGGTGAAGAGACGCCGGAGCGCGGCGATGTTGTGCGCGCGCGCGGGGTTCGCCTGGGACTGCTCGCCCAGCACGTGCATTTCGATCCGGGCTCGACCGTGCACGAATCTGCTCTCTCCGCCTTCGGCCATCTTCAACAGATAGAGCATGAGATGCACGTGCTTGAGCATCGCATGGCCGAGGCGGGCGACGATCTGGAAACGATCCTCGCTCGTTATAGCGATCTACAACATGATTTCGAGCGCGAGGGTGGTTTCGAATATGCCGCCAAGGCCGAGGCGATTTTGCAGGGGCTCGGTTTTGATCGCGAGACGTGGCAACTCGAAACTGAAAAACTTTCTGGTGGGCAGCAGAATCGCCTGGGACTGGCGCGCCTTCTACTGGCTGAGCCCGATGTCCTTCTTCTCGACGAGCCGACGAACCATCTGGATGTTACCTCGGTCGAATGGCTCGAAGAATTTCTCTCGACTTACGCCGCCGGTTTTGTCATCGTCAGCCACGACCGTTACTTTCTGGATCGCACCTGCCAGCGCATCGTCGAGCTTGAGAACGGGCGCGCGGCCAGCTATACCGGCAACTACTCTGCTTTTTTGATTGAACGTGAGGAGCGTCGCGAAGCGCAGCAGCGTGCCTTTGATAATCAACAGCAACTGATCGCCAAAACGGAAGAGTTTATCCGCCGCAACCTCGCCGGGCAGAAAACCAAACAGGCCAAGTCGCGGCGCAAGATGCTGGAGAAGCTAGAGCGCGTCGAGGGCGTGCGCGCCGATCAATCGTCCGGAGATTTCCGCCTACGTGCGATAGAGCGTGCAGGAACGCAGGTGTTGACCGTTGAGGACGCCTCGGTCGGCTATCCCGATAAACTTCTCGCGCGTGACATAACCTTCACCCTGCGGCGCGGCGAGTGCCTTGGCATCATTGGCCCAAATGGCTCCGGCAAGACGACATTTATCAGAACCGTGCTCGGCAAACTCATCCCGCTCGCGGGCGAAGTACGCTGGGGAACTAAGGTCCAGGTCGGCTACTACGCACAACAGCTTGACGATCTTGATGACCGTAACGAGATCATCATGGAACTGCGTCGCGTCGCCCTCTCGACAGCCACCGCGGGCGAGTTGCGTTCTTTTCTCGCCAAATTTCTTTTTACCGGTGATGATGTCTACAAGCACGTGCGCGATCTTTCAGGAGGCGAAAAGGGGCGGCTTGCTCTCGCCAAACTCATCTACTCGCGCGTCAACGTTCTGCTGCTCGATGAGCCGACGAACCATCTGGACATACCATCGCGCGAATCGCTTGAAGAAGCACTCGACGCTTACCAGGGCACGATCCTTACCATCAGCCACGACCGTTATTTTCTCGACCGCGTTGCGACACAGATACTAGCCCTCGACGGCGCGGGCGGCGCAGAGCATTACGACGGCGACTATACTGAATATCACGACTGGAAAGCCGCGCAACGTCAGAGCAGGGGAGCGGAGGCGAAGGCTGCCGCGCAAAAGAAGGAGACATCCGCTACGCTGTTAGAAAGAGCCTCCACGCAGCCCGCGCGGGGCAAGGGAGGCGCAAAAAAACCTTCCGGCAAAGGCGCAAAAAAGCGGCCTGAACGTGATGCGCAATCAGTTGAAGCGGAGATCGCCGAGGCGGAAAAACAACTGGCTGCACTCTCAGAAAAACTTGCCCGTCCGGAGGTCGCGCGCGACCACAACCAGCGGCTCGCGCTTAATGATGATTATCAACAAGTGGATGCGCGCCTACGCTTGCTCTACGAAGAATGGGATCGAGTTGCTGCCGAAGCGACTAATACCTGAGTGCTTGACACAGGTCTAAGCCGTTTGTTACCGTACGGACTCGCTTTTCAAGCGTGTTTTGAAGCAATTTTTTTTGTTGGTATAGGCGCGTAGCTCAGGGGTAGAGCACTACCTTGACACGGTAGGGGTCCGCGGTTCAAATCCGCGCGCGCCTACCATTCTTATATCTAGCGATCTCAGCATTTAACCCTCCTTTTTCTTCACCCGACTTTCCTCTCTTC
>JBKKAL010000103.1:0-10608 GCA_046714695.1 Pyrinomonadaceae bacterium | reverse complement strand
AATCTTGCGCCACTTTTTGCTAACCTCTACGAGCGCCAGCAACAGTAGTGGAGCCCGCGATGAGATTTGAACTCATGACCTCCTCCTTACCAAGGAGGCGCTCTACCCCTGAGCTACGCGGGCGCGAATCCTGCCTTCAAAGGTATCTGGAGCGGGCGACGAGATTCGAACTCGCGACCCTCAGCTTGGAAGGCTGATGCTCTACCAACTGAGCTACACCCGCTCAACTAAGGGATGAGGGATGAGGGATGAGGGATGAACCAAATCATTTCATCCCTCATCCCTCCGCTCTCATCCCTTACCCTCTGGTGCAGGGGGTAGGATTTGAACCTACGTAGGGCGTGAGCCCGCCGGGTTTACAGCCCGGTGCCATTAACCACTCGACCACCCCTGCGCGTCTTATCAAACCCTTTTGAAGCTGATAATAATTCAAACCCCTGACCACTCTGGCGACAAAATCCCATCAGCTACAAAACGGCCACTTTAACTGAGTTTTATTTAGTTTGCAAGTGTGTGGCGCGGTTCTTTACGGCCTGGGCTTGCGGGGAGTTCACTACCCTATGCTTCTCCTCGCGAACTCTCTTCCGCTTGCGCTGTTTCCGATAGTGATCGCCGATATTTCAGAGAACATCAGGTCCGCCTTATGAAATAAAAAAAGCGGCCGTGCGATTACCCTTATATCTTTCGGAACTCTGCCAGCCAAACCTTTGGAGCCGGCGGAGGGATTTGCACCCCCGCCCCCACAGTTAACAAATCTCGATTTACATATTTCTCATTATTTACGGGAATTAACGAGCCGGAGTTTAGCCCCACGACGCGGCCGTTTGCTGTTCATGTGACGAGCCAGGCACGGCGGTTCGTTTCCCGCTCAAAGCGATTGCACGGTTCGGTTTATGGTCTCTTGAAACGGCGTTCTATTTACAATACTCATCTCGAACAACACTATGAAGAAAACTTCTAATGATTGTAGATACTTCTTTTCGCTTCAGAATGGATGACGCATGACCGGCATCGCGAAAGGTATGCACCTGAGCTTGCGGATAGAGGTTTCTTAGCAACTCTCTTTCCCGCATCGGGATTGCCGGATCATCCTCTGATTCAATGATGAGAATTTTCCCATACCATTCCTTCAGGTCATCGGGCGTAAATTGGGGCTCATGCGTGAGGTCAAGCAGGCATTTATTTTGATGTATGAAAACCTCTTTGAGAAGGTCGGAGGCGATTGCTTCGTTCAGGTAAGCGCGCCAGAACTCAGCCTCAGGATGCCTGGTTGTGCGAAGTGTCGAGAGCAGCATTTTATCAAGCCGCAATTTGAGAATAGGAACGAACAGGCTTTGCGGAAACATGGGAAACAGTTTGCCAGCGATCCATAATGGTTTCGCATACTTCCGAGTGAGGACAAAGGTATGTGACAGGACGAGGCTACGCACTTTAGCTGGATACTGGCGCACAAAATGTTGCGCCACGAGTCCGCCGTATGACCCGCCGAGCACATGAGCCCGATTTATAGACTCTGCTTTCAGAATATCAGCCAGACCGTCGCACAACCCTGTCATAGTATGCGACAGCGCATAAGAAGGTGCGATGATACGGTAGTCTTTCTCAAAAGCCGTGATGAGCGGAAATACTGATTCACCGACGGATAATGCTCCGGGCAATAAAAGCAGGGTCTGCTCTCCCTGCCCGCAAGATATGTACTCCCATTTCGTGCCGCCAATAGTTAGCCGCTTGTACGGGTGGGCGAGACGAAACTCTTTCAGCCGGGCGACCTGTTCAACGGGAACTTTAGCGTAAACATCATCGAACGCCGCGCTTTTTTGTGTAGGTGCTTGCATCTTGGCTCTCCCCAACACTAACTCAGTGCCGCGTTCATTGATACGCAAGAGTGGTCGAGTTGTTTACTTCGAATACGCGCACAACGCCCGAATCAATATGCGCCGAGCGAGAAGCATACAACACAGTCGGAGTGGACACCGTGAAAGACATACTATCGGGCGCGGGGTTGAATGATTTGTTCGGCGACCTTCACAGCTACAACGCGCTCGGCTGCGGCGGCCCACTCCTGCGAAGAAACCTGGCAATCCATATCACCAACATCGCAGCCACAAGATGCACCGTGATACCAAGCCCGTCCGACACCATGTTGAACCAGAAGCCATACCGTAGCGGGTCTGCTCCCCACAGCCGGTCATAGATGAACTGAACCAGCAGAACCGCTACAAGGTCCAGAACCGCGACGGTCGCCAAAAGAGAGATGAAATATCGTAACCAGAGTCGTTTTTGGGCGAATCCAGGCAAAAGAAAAAGGCTGTTTGCGTAAACCGCAAGTGCGAAGGATGACACCAGGGCTGCTGTGGCGGATGCTGCGATAGTCAGGGTTGGATGATGCGGGCGCGTTACCACGAGCCAGAAGAAGAATACGCCCGACCACACAGCAAAATGCAATGCGACACGCCAAAACGACATCAACTTTATGCAACCTCCATCAAGAAGAGACGCCGAACGCTCGAATTAATTGTCGCGCAATCAACATTGAATCTAAGATGCTTGCAAATTCCGCGAAGGTTAAATGAATTGTCAGTCTTCGCCGATGGCAGGGTACTTTCAGCAAGGCGTGGATGTCTCAACAAGCTTCCATTTATCATTTACCTTTTTGAAGTATTTTCCACAAGTAAGATCACACTCTTCGCGTGGCTTCGTAGAATCACCACAACAGAATTTAGCGATTAAAATATCCGGCTTTAGATCGTTAGTTAAATCAATGGCTGCCGTTACCGTTCTAATTGTGATGCCGTCGGGAATCATCTCTTTCGTTAACTGTTCCTTCTTAATTTGGCGAGCAAATTCGACTGCCGGATAGATGATACAAACATCAAAGGGCGCATCTTCTCTTCGATTAGGGATTGCTGAAACCGTAAAGAACTCTTGTTGTGTGATCGGTTCAAGCTCGATCTCCCAGTAAAGCTTCGAGCTTTTAACGCAAGATTCATCACCTTCCGTAGCCTTCAATATTTTCAACTCCATTGGAGCAACATTTACCTCAAGCGGGACTACCGTGACCTTTCCACCAATACTGGGCTTTTGGTCAAAACCAACATGATTGAGATTAACCTTATTATAAGGCGGAAGATCAAAGCCGTGTTTATCTTTGACATTCGATTCTCTCCAAACATCAATTTGGATGACACTTTGCACTTCAGGCAAGGAAAAGATTTTAGATGTTTGTTGAATTTCAGTGGGTTTAGGAGATGGCTTGGCAGGTTTATTCTTTTGTGAGGTTGAAGACACGCCCGGCTGACAGGAAACAATGAAAATTATTGCCAGCAATATTATTACTACGTTTCTCATATCTATCTCCTGTTATTGAACTCAGAAGCCTAGCGCATAGTAAACGTAGTAATAGCCGCCAGTAAAGATGCCTAATGACTATCTTTCAGAGTGGCGTACTCGCACCTCTTCCATTGAGAGAAGGTGGGTTTTGAGTATGTCTGTGATTTCATCATCAGAATATCTTCGGCCACTGTCGTCATGGAAGCTACCTGAAAACTGTCCATAGCCGGGAGTAAACCGGATATGCCAGTCTGTGCTGCCGGGGATGCTCCGGACATTGACCACTTCACAAGGCAGTTCCAGATCATTTATGGCCCTGCGTGCTGCACGACTCAACTCTTTTTCCATACTTTCAACCTCCTACTATCACGGTTTTGTCACGTGTGTCCTTAATAGCCGGAATAGAGTTTATCTTCGTGAGATTACAAGAGTGTTGCTTAATACTTTGTTTGTTGAGGTCACAAAAGATAGAGAACGTGTATTACTCTGGTCAGGGAGAACTATCAGTTCGGGGAAGATTTGTAGAAGTTTAAAAAATCAACTAGTGGTGAAACGCTTGAAAATCCGAGGAAAGAGGCGATAAAGATGTTTATCCGGGCAGCGACTACAGGCGAGGCTCCGCGCAGAAGAACTTGAAGCCTATGCAGAGGTTGTCAGCAAAAAGCGTGGATTACTGCTTCATCCATATCTCGACGCGGCGATTCTTCTCCTGTCCTTCTTTGTTATCGTTTGACGCGACCGGCATCTGAGCGCCGAAGCCCGTGACAACCGATGGTGTGATTCCTCTTTGCCTGAACTCCTCGGCGACAGTCTCCGCGCGCTCTTTCGAGAGCTGAATATTTTTATCGGAGCCTCCCGTGTTGTCTGTGAAGCCGAGCAGTAAAACTTTCTGGTTTGCGTTTTTGTTCTTGCCCAACTGTGCGACCACGAGGTCAATGTCGTTCAGTGCCTTATTATCCAGCTCTTTTTTGCCGGGTCTGAATCGGAAGTTGAGCGAAAACCTTTCCGCGCCTTTCGTTAATTCCTGATAAAGGTCCGGCGCGTCCTTCGATGCGGCCTGCCTTTCCGTCTTCACCGTGAGCGATACGAACTTCTCATTCTCCACGATCTCCTGTCCCTTCGGCGAGAGCGCGAACTCGATGAACTTTCCGGTCAGAGGATTCTGTGGATTGGACGCCGTGTAAAGATAGAGACGCCGTGTGAGAAGATAATCTTCCGTCGCGACGGTGAACTGGCTGGGTTTGAGAGGCGTCGCTCCGCTGTCCGAAACAGCAACCGATTTCGAATTGCCGATAAAGGGAAGACCGACGAAGCCGATTCCATTACGGTCTGTGGCAACGCTCTTTGAAAGCTGGTTGCTATCATCAAAGCGTTTGGCAGCGCTCACGAGTTTTCGCTCTTTGCCGAGCACAAGGGACTTGAAGGTATCGAATGTTCCCGAAGCATCATCGCGCGCATAGACAGTGATCGCCCCGCGCGCGTCGGACACCTCAGACCAATCCCTGATCTCGCCAGCAAAGATTTGGGCGATCTGATTTTTAGTTAATTTCGTGACCTCGTTATCACCGTTGACGATGATGGCGATGCCATCCAGCGCCAGCACATGCTCGCTGGCGCGAGAGGTCATGTCTCCCAGACTCGCCAATTGCTGTATCTCTTCCGGCTTGATCTTGCGCGAGGCGAGGCCAATATCAGATTCATTTTTGGCTAAATCTTTGAACGCTGTGTCCGAACCGTAAGCCTTGATCTCTATCAGCTTCGGCGATGAGTCTCCAGGCAAGATGCCTTCAATAGTCATCTCTTCAGCCTTTTGTCCGGGCACTCGCTTGACATCCTTCGCACCCTGTTGCTTGAGGAATTCTTCGACCAGCGCGGGGACGAGTTTGGCCCCCATCGTGTTAGAGCCGTGCAGGCGCAGGATTACCGCTTCGCTTCCCGGAGTTGATGAGCGTAGCCAGTACCAGAGCCCTAGCGGAATTGATAAAAGCGCCAATATGAGTGTGCCAATGACGAGGAGAAGACGTTTGCGGCGACCGTTCGCGCCTGTTTGAGCCCGTGTGATCAGGTTTGTCTGCGGGCCTGCTCCGGCATCCTGTATTTTTGTAGTGTTCGCTTCCGGGAGAATCAGCGTTGACTGAGCGCGATGACTGGATTGTGAGCGCGGCGCGGCCTTCTGCCCACATTCCCTGCAAAAATTCTCGTCAGGTTGAATTACTGCGCTGCAATTTGGACAATACATCGTGTTCACGCTGACCTCTAGATAGCAAATGCCGAAGACTCTTACAGAAACGTGAAACTACCTTTATAAAAACGAGAGACTGCGAGGGCTAGCTGTGAGAATAATTCAGGATAATCCGTTGTTTTGCTCGTAACTTTATAAACTAGCGGGTGAGAGTATAGGTGATAATTTTTTTGATAGTCAATCAATTGGGGGCAAGCGGTTCCGGTTCAGCTCCCGTTCATCTCAAGTTTTTATCTAACTTTCCATGACTCTGTTAGTCTGCTATCTAAGGCTTGCATTGTCATTTAGCTGGCGGCTTATAATAGATCAAGCGAGGATGCCCGAAGAAGAGACATGAAACTCAGGCCGTGGTGGTTCTACCAACAATCAGGCGTCATTCCGTATCAGGTTGAACAAGATAAGGTAGAGGTGTTGTTGATAACATCTCGTCGTCGAGGGCGCTGGATTATTCCTAAAGGGGTGATTGAGCCGGGCATGAGTGCCGCTGAATCTGCCTGCCGGGAAGCCTACGAGGAGGCTGGCGTTAGAGGCAAAGTGTCGCCGACCCCGATTGGAGAGTACCGGTACGATAAATGGGGCGGCGTATGTACGGTTAAGGTGTTCACAATGGAGGTGCATCTTATTCTGGAAACCTGGCCGGAATCGGGTTCAAGACGGCGGCGGTGGATGCCGGTAGAGTTGGCCGCCCAGTCAATAGAAGAACTACAACTTCAGCAGCTCATAAGGAGAATGCAGTGAAAGCTCAAAATATAATGACCAGCGGTGTGAAATCTTGTCAGGCGAATAGCACTCTGGCGGCGGCGGCAACGATTATGTGGGACAACGACTGCGGTTCTGTTCCTGTCGTGGACGATGCGGAAAAAGTTATCGGTATAATTACAGATCGCGACATCTGCATGGCCCTGGCTTTCCGCGACCGGATCGCTTCTGATGTCACGGTCGGCGAGATAATCAGCGGGCCGGTTTTTACGTGTGACGCAGACGATAATATAGAGGATGTGCTTGAGATAATGAGTAACCAAAAACTGCGGCGACTCCCGGTAGTTAATGCCGCCGGTCTGCTTTCAGGCATCCTATCCCTTAACGACATCGTACTCCACGCCAAGCGAGGTGAAAGCAAGAAAGGTGCGCATGTGTCCCATAAAGAGGTCATGGCAACGCTCAAAGCCATCTGCGCGCATCGTGATCATCTTTCAGGCGCTCAGCCAGCACCGGTCGAGTAGATGTTTTTCAGATGACCAGGCGCATATCGCCTTCGCGCCCGTCTCTTTCTTTGCAATCATCAGGAGCCAAACACATGCGACATGATCATTTTATTGTTCCTCAGGGCAAGAAAATCCGTCTTAAAGATTACGACCCGGCCTTCACGGGAAAATTCAAGGATAAGGACGAGGTAGCGGTCAAACTACAGAAGGATGTCACGAGGCTGGCAAAGTACCAGGACATTCTTTACGCACAAAACAGGCACGCGCTGCTGATCATCTTTCAAGCGATGGACGCGGCGGGGAAAGACGGCACGATCAAGCATGTCATGTCGGGCATCAATCCACAGGGGACGCAGGTCTTCTCTTTCAAGACCCCGTCAGCCGAAGAACTCGACCATGATTACCTGTGGCGTAGTTTCAAATCGCTGCCCGAGCGCGGGCGCATCGGTATCTTTAATCGCTCTTATTACGAAGAGGTGCTCGTCGTACGGGTACACTCCGGGATATTGGAGTCACAGCAATTACCTCCTGAGGCAAGAAAAAAGAGCATCTGGAAAAACCGCTTTGAAGAGATGTGTAACTTCGAGCATTATCTGGTGCGCAATGGCATACACGTCTTGAAATTCTTTCTTAACGTCTCGAAAGATGAACAGCGACGTCGCTTCCTTGCCAGGATCAATACTCCTGAGAAGAATTGGAAGTTCTCGTTGGGCGATGCCAAAGAGCGCGGTTTTTGGGATGAGTATATGGTGGCATACGAGGATATGTTCAGCCACACCAGCACGAAATGGGCTCCCTGGCACATCATTCCGGCAGATAATAAATGGTTCACGCGCGCAGCGGTCGCCGACGTGATTATCTCCAAGCTTAAATCTCTGAAATTAAGCTATCCGGTAATGAGTGAGGCGCACCTCCAGGAGCTTTTGAAAGCGAAAGAGTTGCTTGAAAATGAGCCGTCCTGATCCGTGGCCGCTATGCTTCATCTGAATTTCAATTGAAGCGCATGGCCGGAGCAATCATCCAAATGTAAGGAGAAGTGATAGCAACAAAGCCAGGAAAATGTTTCTCCGTGTCGTAGGTGAAGACATATCTTATTCGGCCTCGGCTAAGAGAAAGAAATCTAACGCTGGAATTGAGGTGCTTTCTGCCCTGCGCGACCTTAATTAATGAGAACGCGGCGGGCAAAAAGTCACCTCCAATTAATTGTTAGACGCGGCTTACAGAGGAATATTCAGCTTGATTACTCGACCTTCCACGCTCGTTGATTTCGGTTGTAAATTAAATGCGTGATTTGCTGAAAAGCTAATTTCATAATACTGAAATCGCGATGTCGTTTCACCTCATTTTGTCTTACGGGCAAAAATATCACTTTTGCCATCGGCTGAGCGCACAGTTAATCCAAGCGGTTTCCCGTCCGCCGATGTATTAAAATGAATGCGAACCGTTTGCGACTTGTTAAAATCGAAATTTATGAAAGCCATCCCCGATTCGGGCATAAATTTGGTGATGGCAGGCAACGGAATGTCGTCGCCCCAGGCAAGCAATTTTTTTTGCTTCCAATTCCATAATAGCCGAACAACGAGAGAGTTTTTCTCGCCGTCAAGTTTGACGAATGTTCTAAGATTACCTCCCGAACCCGGTGAAGCACCTAGTATCTGAAAAGACTTCAGGTCTCCGATAGTCTTCATCCACGAATTCCATTGTGTTTGCAATGCCGTTAAATCCTTTTCCGACAGATAGTCACTGCTTTTAATTTGTGATAAATCATTTCTATTCAGCCAATCAATAACCTGTTTCCCCGCTTCGTTAACATCATTCTGAAATTCCGGGGGAGATTGTTGGGGATACACCAGAAAATTAATAGCGGATTGCCCGTATGCGCCAATATATAATGAATTCTTCTCTACCCAAATGACAAACTTTTCTCCTGAAGGCAGTTCATATTCTCCGGCATAAAGCTGAAGTTTGGTTGGAGCAAGGGAAAAGATGGTGGGCGGCAAGACGTAATCTTTGCCCAAAAGGACTTTTTCGAGATTAGCCCAACCGACGCTCGCCCATAAAGGCGCACCGTTTTCGACGATATTTTTATTAAGGGCGAAAATTAAAACGGCATCTTCTTTAGGATAGTAGGCGAGCATAGATTGGAAACCGCCGCGCTGACCGCCGCGATGAATCCGCGTGGTCTCGTTTTCCGTCGCTCGTATATTCCAGCCGTAACCTTGGTTGACCGCTTGAATCGTGAACATTTTCCGGCGAGCGTGTTCAGATAAAATACGTTTGGAGTGCAGTGCACGCCACCATTTATAAAGCTCTCCGGTCGTAGTGACAACTCCGACCGAGCCGGTAACGTATTTTCCCCATAGGTAAGAATCTTGCCGGTCTTGTTGTAAATGCTCTTCGGGCTTTAAATCCTCCTCAGGCGTTCCGGTATAACCGCGAGCGAGAGAACCTTGAGGGAAAGCGTCGCCATAAATCATTGTGTGAGATAACCCCGCCGGTTTCAGAAGATGCTTTTTCAGATAAATCCGCCAATCTTGCCCGGAAACTTTTTCGATAATAATTGCCAGAAGCCCGTAGCCCAGATTCGAGTAATTATAATTATTTCCGGGAGCGGAAAGTAATGGAGCATCCTTCACTTTTTGCAAAAATTCTTCGCGGCTATCTGTTGGTGTTATACCCGCATCTCTGGCATCGAGATTTAACCCGGCGGTATGAGTTAGCAAGTGATGAATCGTTATACTGGCTTTATCCTTCGGGAATTCGCCCAAATATTTGTTAATAGAATCATCGGTTTTCAATTTACCTTGCATTTCCAATTGAAGAATTGCTGTCGCCGTAAAAGTTTTGGCAATTGAACCGACATCAAAAAGCGTATTTACAGTATTAGCTTTCCCGCGTTCCACGTCTGCCAAACCATATCCTTTACTGATAAGGACTTGATTGTTTTTGACGATGAGGACAGTTCCAGAAAAACCGTACATCGCATAACGGGTCAAAAGTTCGTCCAGTTTCGCGCCGATTCCGCCCTTGATCGAGCCTTTAACCTCTTGGCCGGAAGGCGCGATTTGGGCGACGCAAATCGTGGCGAGGAGAAACCATGTTGCCGCTAGAAGGATAAGTTGGTGGATTTTTGTTCTCATGTTCATCAGTTTACACACATCTAGTCTGAGGATAATAAGCGTCTGACACCCAAATTAACCGGGCGCGCATTCAATGTCGGTGCGGACAAGTTCTCGATAAAAGCAATGCTATTCGCGCTCCGGTTGAATGAGTTGTTAGATGGCGGCATGGGTTTCATTTATACGTTAGCGTCGCGTATGCGGGAGGACCAAAACTAAAGAATGACTTCGGTACGGCTACGAAACTCCGATACGCCTGATTATCCTTAAGTTTCATTCCGCCACCTGCCCCTGTAATATCAACTTCCCTGATGATGAAATTTTCCATAGCCCTGCCCTCTTGCCAATCTCTCACGCGCGTAACCCGCAACGCAACATCCGGCATTAACGATACTGTCACCGTGCCCGTTTGCTGATCAAACACATACTGCGTGGAAGACAACTCTCGCCATTCCCTTGAACTCAATCGAGAGGCGTCTATGATGGCTGGTTTTCCGGCTGCGTCAAGAGAACCGATACCCGTCTCCCCTATTTTATACTTAACTTCGATAGGATTGCCTGAAGAGTTGACCACCACGAAGTCTGTTGAAAAAGAGCAAGCGCTCAATGTTGATGCAAATAGTAAGAGCAGAGCCAGATATATGTAACGCATAAAGTTATCTCTCTTATAAGCGGAAGCCATCTAACGCTTGAGATGACGTGGGGCGAAACC
>JBKKAL010000102.1:0-2767 GCA_046714695.1 Pyrinomonadaceae bacterium | reverse complement strand
CAGAACAACTGGATGGCTTACCTGACGGGCGTGAGGACGCCCGGCGCTGCCCTGATGCTCTTGCCGCAAGGGTTGTCGTCCGCGGGCGGCGCGCGTGAGATCATTTTTATTCCGCCGCGCAATCTTCAGATGGAACGCTGGACGGGCGTTCAACTCGCGCCGGGTGCGGAAGCGGCTCGCACATTCGGCGTTGAGCGCGTGCTCTCGGCGGACGATCTGTGGCCGATGCTCAAAGAGGTCGCCGCGCTTCCGGTTTTTAAGAACGCGGCGGGGCAGAGCGCGATGAAACTCTACACTTTCGCGCCGCGCCGTGCCGCCAATGGGTACGTTCGCGAATACGAGTTCGTCGAGCGTGTGCGCAAAGAGTTGCCGAATGTTGAGATTACGACGGGCGAACGGTCTTTCGTCAATATTGTTGCGGAGATGCGCAAAGCGAAATCGCCCGCCGAGATCGCCTTGCTGCATAAAGCCATAGACATCACGGGCGAAGCGCACAGAGACATCATGGCCCATCTCCGACCCGGCATGTATGAGTTCGAGGTGCAGGCCATACTCGAAGCCGCCTTTATGAGAAACGGCGCGGAACGTCCCGGCTTTCCCTCTATCGTCGGCAGCGGCATCTATTCGACCATCCTTCATTATGGAGAGAATCACAAAAAGATAGACGAAAATGATCTGGTGGTGTGCGACATCGGCGCGGAGTATTCGCTTTATACGGCCGACATCACGCGCACCTTTCCAGCGAGCGGAAAATTCACGCCGCGCCAGCGCGCCATATATCAGCTTGTGCTCGACACCCAATCGGCCATCGCCGCCCACTGGAAGCCCGGCATGACGCACGCCGACCTGCAACGTTTCGCGCAGGGTTACCTGAGCAAGAGCCCCCTTCGCGCGCGCGACGTGGATGGGCGCGAGTACACTATGGATCACTTCTTTATTCACAGCTTCGGCCATTACCTGGGGATGGACGTGCATGATGTCGGCAATTCCACGTTGCCCATGCGGCCCGGCGAAGTCTTCACTATCGAGCCCGGCATTTATATCCAGACGGAGAAGCTTGGCGTTCGCATCGAAGACGACTATCTGATTACCTCGGAAAACACTGTGCGCAAGCTCTCGGAAAAAATCCCTTCAGCGCCCGATGAGATCGAGCGAATCATGGCGGCAAGGCGTCGTTAAAAGGAAGAGAGCAGTAATGATTACGGCACGAAGATCAAAAGATCGCGGACACTTCGAGTTCGGTTGGCTTGATACTTATCACACCTTCTCCTTTGGCGATTACCATGATCCGCGCTTTATGGGATTCCGCGACCTGCGTGTGATTAATGAAGACCGCGTGCGCGGGGGACGCGGTTTCCCGACACACGGGCATAGGGATATGGAGATCATCACCTACATGCTGGAAGGTGCTCTGGAACATAAGGACAGCATGGGCAACGGGTCTGTGATTCGTCCGGGCGAAGTGCAGCGCATGAGCGCCGGAACAGGCGTCACGCACAGCGAGAAAAATCATTCACCGAGTGAGCCCGCGCATCTTCTTCAAATCTGGATTACTCCGAGCAGAGGAGGAATTGAGCCGGGTTATGAGCAGAAAATGTACATGGATGAAGATAAGCGAGGGCGCTTTCGTCTGATCGCTTCTTCCGACGGGCGAGGCGAATCGGTGATCGTTCATCAGGATGTTTACGTCTATGCGGCACTGCTCGACAAAGGACAGGAGATCATCCATCAATTTTCGTCTGTGGAGCGCCACGGCTGGCTACAGGTAGCGCGTGGAGCAGTTCAGATCAACGGCCATGAACTTAACCAGAGCGACGGCGCGGCAGTCAGCGAGGAGAATGCGCTCAAGATCGTCGCGCAAGAGCCGTCCGAGATACTACTTTTCGATCTGGCATAAACCTTGATTGTAATCACTTGCAGGAGTCTACGAACATGAAAGAATTAAAAAACCTTCTTGATAGAAACAAGGAATGGGCGACCAAACTTAGTGCTTCTGATCCGGATTTTTTCCGGAGGCTGGCCGCACAGCAAGCACCGGCTTATTTATGGATCGGTTGTTCGGATAGCCGCGTGCCTTCCTCTCAACTCGTCTGCCTCTCGCCCGGTGAGATGTTCGTCCACCGGAACGTCGCCAATTTAGTTGTCCATACGGATTTTAACTGCCTGTCCGTGATCCAGTACGCCGTCGAAGTGCTCAAAGTGAAGCACATCATCGTCTGTGGTCATTACGGATGCGGGGGCGTGCAGGCCGCCATGCAAAATCTGAAGATGGGCTTAATTGATAACTGGCTGCGGCATGTGCAGGATGTGATACAAAAGCATGAGGCGCTTCTCGCCGAAGTCGCTGATGAGTCGCAGCGATTGCGTAGGCTCTGCGAGTTGAATGTCATCGAGCAGGTCTTGAGCGTGAGCCAGACGACCATTATGCAAAATGCCTGGGAGCGTGGACAGGAGATCGCGGTTCACGGTTGGATTTACGGACTACAGGATGGCCTGCTGCGCGAACTGAACATTTGCATCACGGGCCGAGATGAGATGTCTGTGGCCTATGACAATGCCGTCTCGGGTTCCTGTTGAGTAAGCCCGAAGGCAAGAATGGGCCTCTGGTCTGTAGAGACTACAAAAGGTTTGACCTTTTCTTGAGCAAGCCTCTTAATTTCATTCTGGCCTTGTGAAGTTGCGACTTGCTGGTTCCCACACTGCATCCCAGCATCCTCGCTATCTCCTCGTGCTCGTGCCCCTCCACATCGTGCAACACAAACACTGT
>JBKKAL010000101.1:0-9999 GCA_046714695.1 Pyrinomonadaceae bacterium | reverse complement strand
TTCGGGCGCAGCATCAGCGAGCATGTGGCGTCGGTTGATTTTATAGACCAAAAGTGAAAGACCGCCCGCGCTTTATACTAAAGAGCGCGAACGAATAAACGATGAAGCGTTGGAAGAAGATAGTTCTATTGCTGCTGGGATTGATTGTCGTCTCGCAGCTTCCCTTCATCTACAGGCGCTACCGCCTGGGCCGGCTCAACGCCACGATTCAGGTCTTAAACTCCGAGCGCGCTGCATCTCAAAGCGATCAGCCCTTTGCGGAATACAGGGGCGTGATTCACGTTCATTCGTCGCTCGGCGGACACAGCACAGGCGGTTTTGAAGAGATCATCCGCGCTGCCAACCTGAACAATCTCAATTTCGTGGTTATGACGGAGCATCCTTCTGCGAGCATTAACACCGCAGAGATGACTCTAAAGGGAATGCACAATGGTGTACTCTTCGTGAATGGTAGCGAAGTCGTCGCGGCGGGCGGTGATCGGGTGCTCTTGATGCCGGGAGACGGCGAGGCTTCGTTAGGCTCTCAGCCCACGCAAGTACTGATTGATCAGGAGAACAATAAAGGCAGCCTGGCCTTCGTCGCTTATCCGCAGGAATTTCACAGTTGGGAGGCGACGGGCTACGCTGGCATCGAGGTTTATAACCTCTACACGAACGCGAAAAAGATCAACTATCTTTTACTTTTCTTCGACGGCCTGTGGTCGTATCGGGGTTATCCTGAGCTACTGTTTTCAACCTTCTACGAGAAACCCACCGAAGCCTTAATGAGGTGGGACGAACAGATCGCGGCGCGCAACAGAAAGGTCGTCGGCATCGCGGGCAACGACGCGCACTCGAATGTCGGCCTTAGTCTCGGCGACGCCAGCGGCAAAAAACTCTTCGAGATCAAGCTAGACCCTTACGAGAGAAGCTTTCGCGTGGTGCGCAATCACGTGCTCATCGAAAAGGAGAAGCCCTTCAACGCAGACTCTCTTCTCGCAGCCCTGCGCGACGGCCATAGCTTTTTCTCCTTTGATCTCTTCTGCGATGCCACAGGGTTTACCTACATGGCTCTCAACAGGGTTGAGAAGAAGATCATGGGAGACGAGATCAAGCTGGAAGACGGAGTGCGTCTGCTCGTCAATGCTCCGGTAAAATGCCGGATCGTTCTTATAAAAGACGGGCAGCGCGTCGGCGAAGAAAGCGACGCTATCAACAAGGAGTTTGCCGTTAACGAGAGGGGCGCTTATCGCGTCGAAGTCTATCTGGATCAACTCGGCGCGGCCTTTAAGGACAAACCCTGGATTATCACGAACCCCATCTACGTCCGTTGAGACCTTGAGGGATAGCGATTCTTTTTCGCTTGATCAATTCGCCGTCAGACGAGAGAGAGCGGAAGGTGTTGAGCGGAGACAGTTACTCGCAGATTCTTGTCTCTAAACACGACATCGCCCCACCCAGGCCAGTAGTGCCCTGTGGGGCGACGGAGCGCGTACCGGAAAGCTCCGATACATTTTTCGGAAGCGGTGCCTTAAGATCACCGACTCACTGTAGAGAGCCTCTGTGTTGGACTCTTCGCTCTCAGCATCCCTAGTGTTGTTGGAATGCCTTGAGTACAGCTTCCTTTGCGTTTAACTATGCCGGGAATTTTAGTCAGCCTTGCCCTCCCTGTCAAGAGGCTTTTTGACCGAATTTGAAGCATACAGTCGAGCAGTCCGTCCGGCATCTTTAACATAGAATCAATACGGGGATTATTCCTTTATTCGACCACCACGCCGCGCCAGAAAGCAACGCGATTGGCGATTTCCTGCGCCGCAGGCTTCGGCTCCGCGTAGTACCAGGCAGCATCCCGGTTGACCTCATCTTCAACGACCACATCGTAATAGCTCGCCTCACCCTTCCAGGGACAGGTCGTATGAGTGCTGCTCTCGCGAAAGTGTTCGCGCCTTATGGCTTCAATAGGGAAATAATGGTTACCTTCGATCACAATCGTATCGTCGCTTTCCGCCAGGGTCGCCCCTCGCCATGTCGCTTTCATCATAACTCTCCTCCAATCACGTCCGACAGTTTGATAGCCTCTGTTTATAAAAGTATTTTGTGTCATTGTTATCAAACGCGTCCGCTTATTTGTTAAAAAAAGATGACGGCAGTCGGCGCTGACTGCCGTCATCTTTTAAAAATCACCTTGAGAGAAATCGCTCTTAATCCTGAGAGACCGAAACTGCTCTATGCTCTTTATATCCTCTCAGGTGTTTTACGCTCCGGTTTTATCTGGTTTCCGCCATCGCCGCGACATAGCAGCCAACGGCCGTCGCCGTCAGCGGGTCTTTCGCCATGCGTATATCCGAGATTTGAATCGGCAAGTCGCTGGCCTTGAGCATTGACTCGAACTTCTGCTGAAAGCCATTCGGTTTGGCCGTGCCGCCCGAGAGAACAATCGGAATCGCCCGGTCGAGCGTTGGAAGATGGCGCGAGCCTTCCAGTTCCTCTCGCAGCCTGCTGATCAGCGTTTGCAGTACATCTTCATAATAGATGTGCATCGCGCTGGAGATTTCATCTTTGGGCTGACGCGACAGATCCAGCGACTCTTCCTTCAACAGACGCACGCGCGTCGAGGTCTCGTTCAACACCTCCGACACGCTCTTATCAATATAATCCCCGCCCTTCGGAATACTGAAGGTGATCATCGGCATGGACATAAACGAGACGCAGACGTTGCACATTCCGCCGCCGAAAGATATGCCAATGCCTGTGAAGTTTTCGTCCTGTAGCTCTGCGAAGACGACCGCGAGGCCCTCATTGATGCCTTTCGCCGTGAAGCCGAACGATTGCAGAATGTTTTTCAGCACCGCTTCGTGATAGACGAGATTTGCGCTTGCGCCATCGCCTTTGCCCGGCACGCTAAAGCAGAGCATCTCGCCTTTGCGCCCGCGCGGAAGAACTTTTTGAAAGATCTCCCTGATGATGTGCTGGCTCATCTTTTCCTGCGCATTCAAGACGCCGTGACTCATCGGACGGCGCGGCACGGTATTCATAAAGCTGGCAAAGAAGTCCGAGTCGTTGCCGTAAACATAGAGGTCTTTGCCGTTGCGATCATAGACCATGCTCTTCTGCTGCAAAACGTCCTCGGCCATCTTCGAATAGGGAACCGAGACGAAAGCATTGAGCTGAGATTGAGTATCTTTGCTGCTCGGCCCTTCTGCCAACACAATCCGGCTCGTGCCGACGTCAACGCCGATCACGCCCGTCTTAGCCGTGACTTCAGATTTATTGGTGACTTCGGACTTTGATCCGCCCGAAGCCTGACTTTTTTCTTCCATTTTTTCTCCGTCTCCGCGTTTTTTCTGGGCTAAGAACTGCTCAAATAACTCGTCCACAATAAGCCTTATTCCTGAATAAAGCGAAGCCCACCGTTTTCAGAGCTAAAACCCGAACACGAGAGCCGCACGTAATTAAATCGCCTGAAAAACTTAGAAAACAACCGTTCGCTGGTCTAATTGCCCGAAGCGCTTTTGCCGTCCCGACGATGGGCCAACGAAGTCTCCGCTTCACCATTATTGCGCTTGGGTGCGGCGGCAGTCGTGGCAGTAGCAGTGTCGGATGTTTGTTCGCGCAATCGCGCAGATAAATTCATCTGCTCGCGATAAAGATCGCGCATACGCCGTCGCAGGTCTTCGGGTTTGACGCCCGCCTGCTCGGCGCGGCGCTGAAACTCCTCTTCCGCCGCCTTAACTCCCGGCCACATCACCCCGTCAAGCCTCGCGACCAATTCACCATCGTAAGTGAAGCCGAACTCGCTGACGCTCGCGGGCGCAACCGTGTATTTGTTAGATAAGCCCATCGCCTCGAACGGGAAGTTGCGCACCCAATCGTGATGATAGCCGATCAGCATATTACTCGGATTGACCGAGACAAGACCATGCGCGACGCAGTTAGTATCATCTATCTGGTAACGGCTGCGCAAGATGGCCGTGAGCAGTCGTCCGGCGATCAGTTGTGCTTCGGTCAATTGCTCGTCCGCGCCCGCCTTCGTGGTTGTCTCGAAACAGACACCGAGAAAACTCTCGTTGAGTCCGACGTAAACTTTCTGCCTGTCGCCCCAGATGGAATGCCCGGCGTGATCGGCGGACTGATTATCGCGCACGATACGGTGAATCTGGCCGTAACGATCAATGATGTAGTTATAAGACTTGTGCCGTTGCGCATACTCAAGCAACCCGCGCGTGTGTACTTCAATCGAGTCGTTGTTGGCCGCGATAAAGGGTATGAGGTCGCTTTCCGATGTGTGATAGACAATACCGATTGGCTCATGCTGCCCAGTCATGTCCTTGGCTTGAGTGCCGCGTTCGAGACGATAGTAGCCGCGCGCGTGATTGTCTGTCTCGTAGTCGGTCAGAATACGCCCGCCGTTGCTGTAACGCTCATAGTTACCTTTGCGCTCGACGAGCCAGATCTTCTCAGGCCGGTAATCCGGTAGATACTTTGCGGCCTCGGCTGCCTGCACGGTGGGCACACCCGCTGTAGTCCCCGAAGGGGCGCTCGGCCAGCGCGGTGTCGGCACCTGGTAATACTTCGCCAGATAAGTATTGGCATGACGCGCCGACCAGGACGCCAGCGAGATAAAGCCGAGGAGGACGACAGCCAGAGTCGCCAGCCCCGCACCGTAGAACACTTTGCGCGTGCGGTAGAAATAGAAGAGGAGCCGCGACGAGAAAGGGGCTTTATACTGGCGTATGATAGAACGGCGCTCGGCGTCGGCAGTTGGCAGCAGCTTGCTTAATTCATCTAAGATTACACGGTGAAACTCTATCTCAAAGATGCAGACATCAAGACCGAAGCGCTTCATAAAGGCCATCAGGCGCGGGCGGTGTTCCTCAAGGTGCTGGCGGCGCGTCGCCTGTAGGGCGAGCGAGCGGTAAAGAAAGCGCAGGCGCACTTCGGGCCGCTCAAAGAAATGTGCGTAACGCTCGACGATGCGCGTGTAGAACAGTGTATCTACGTTGAAGTTCTGCTGGCTCATATCCTGAAAACGCTCAAACCAATCGAGGCGCGGGATTTTATATTCCGACCAATCCTCTGGAGATATTAATTGCTCTGCACCTGTGTGATGATAAAGTCATCGGCCGCGCCTTTGCCTTTGAGCTGCGCGCCGAAGCGTGCGGCCTCTTCTTGACTTGCGAAGCGTCCGGCCTGTACACGATACCACGTCCCGCGCTTTGGAATCTCGGCCCGCACGACACGCGTCTGGATTCCGCTTGAACCGAGTTGTCCGGCCCTTTCCTCTGCCTGCGCGGCGTTGTTATAGGAGCCGACCTGGACGGTGTAGTTGCCGACGCCCTCTTCAGCCAGAGGTGCGCCCGGAACGACGGGGGGTGGAGGAGGAGGAGCAGCAGCGGGAGGCGGCGTTTCCTGTTTCGCCGGCTCCACTTCCCTTTTCTCTTCCGGCGCAGGCGACTGAGCAGTAGTGCTAACGACGCTACTCTCCGCCGGTTGCATGGTCGGGGGCGCGCTTTCGACGTTTTGGGGCACGGTTGCCGGAATGGCGCTTGATGTCTCTGCCGGGGCCGGGCTCGTGGCGGCGTTTTGTGCCCTATCCCCGCTGCCTACATTGTTGCCTAGATAGTAGAGCGTGAAGAAGACGAGCGCGCCCAGAAGAAGAAGCAGCGGAGCCATCCGAACCCACGTGCGATAGCCTTCGTAATCGGGCGAAGAGGCTTGAGACGGGACAGGGACATCCGCACTGTCCTGCATCTTTCTCTCTTCACTCGAACTAACGCGGGAGGTGACGATAGTTTCCTCGTCCGGTTCAAGCCAGAGCGTATTATCCTCCGTGTAATCCTGAGTTTGAATCTCTGGCGCGGTCTCTTCCTCCCATGCTGGAGGCGAGAGGTCGTGCATAGGAGGCACGACGATAACATCTTCGAGAACGAGCATCTGCTCGCCTGTGTGTTCGGCGGCTTGAAGCGGGCGGGGGATTTCAAGCACGTCGTCGCCTAAGGGTTCAGCGCTTGAGGCATAAAGGTTCTGATTTTTCATAATTCGCTGGTCAACGACCGCAGCAGAAGCGGCGGCGGCGGTCGCGGTCGTGAGAGGTGAAAGCAGAGGGCCGGTCCAGGGCAGTTGATCCATAGGCGCGCCGCAGCGGGGACAGGTCACGCCTTCATCGTCGGCGGCGGAATCAACCAGACCTTTATACTGGCACTTGGGGCAGATGAGTTTCATATACCAGCTCTCACTCTTTTAACCACCGTGGCCGGTCACTGCCTGCGAGACAATGCTGCTCTCAATCCTGCCGGGGCGAACGTGACTGTATGAATAAGGAGGTCGCGAGAGTTCTTGATAGTTAAGCGTTGTAGGCTTGATCGGTTAGTTGCCGACGCCGCCGGATCAACATCGGCAGAAAATCCCCTGAGCGTCTTAAAGAACTGACAAGCTTTATGATTGAAACCCTGGGTCTAGCGAGAGCGAACCCAGCACCTTGCTATGTTAACGCGACAGGGGCATTACAGGCAAGGATTAATTCGAGCAAATCTCGCCAATTAATGGAAAAAAGAGGCTTTTCAAGGGGGGCAGGATTTTATTTGACTGTGAGGCGATGTTCTGTGGCCTTCGGCACTCAAACCATTGCTTATCTGGAATCCATTAAATCTTTTATCACCTTCTCCGGTTCCTCTACTTTTTTCACCTTGTCTCTAACCACCTCTTTGGTCTCGATCTCGACGCGCTCGTGCTTGATGTCCAGGCGCAGCCGGTTATAGATGCTCATGTACTGGTTGGCGACCCAGACCAGGGCGAACTCTGAGATCAGGTAGCCGCGCCAGTCCGTGTACAGCAGCTTGTAGTGAGTTAGCGCCAGAAAGATAAGCGTCACGTAATGGCTGAAACAGTATTCACAGGTGAAGAGGTAAAAAAACTTGCGCTCGACTAAGCGACGGCATTTCTGGCTCTTCTCGACGCAGTACTCGCGCGGCTCGCGAAAGACTTCCTCATGCGTCACCGTCCAGGCGATGCAGGCGATGGGGATGGCGAGGACGAACAGCCAGATGATTTGTGTGGCAAGACTCATAATCCTCCTAGCATGACACGCGCGCCCGACTCAAATCAACTTTAGGCTCTGGCTCTCGCGAGCTTTGCCGGGAGTGGGCCAAAGCTCGCGAGAGCCGCAAGGCTAAAGCTTTTTCAGCTTACGCTTGAGTCGTGCGAAATCCTCTCTGACCTTTTCGGCCAGCTCTTCAAGCCGCCGGGCTCTCTTGGATTTCACCATGACGAATTATTCCTCTACCATGTGGACGGGCAGGCAATTTGCATGCACTTCATGTAATTCGTGCTCTCGGATTCTAGCTCTCAGGTTGATAACAGACCACATTCGGCATTACTCAAGATGACCCAAGGTAAAAAACTTCCACGCAAATTTTATACGCGCGACGATACGCTTCTTATCGCACGACAGCTTCTGGGTCAACGTCTCGTTGCTCCTGCCAGTGACGGCGCTCGCGTCGCGGGGCGAATCGTTGAGACGGAAGCCTACATGGGGCCGGAAGACCGCGCAGCACACTCCTTCGGCAATCGTCGCACGCCGCGCACAGAGACTATGTTCGCCAGGGGCGGTGTAGCTTACGTCTATTTTATCTACGGCATGTACTACCAGTTCAACGTCGTGACGCACATCGAATCAATCCCCCATGCCGTGCTCGTGCGTGCCCTTGAACCGCTGGAAGGAATAGAGATCATGCGCGAGCGTCGTCCCGTTAAAGACGACAGGAATTTGACCAGCGGCCCCGGCAAATTATGCATAGCCATGGGTATTGATCGAAGCTACAACCGCGCCGATCTACTGGGGAAGTTGGTCTGGATTGAAGCAGGCGAACGAAACATCGCTGAGAGCGAGATCGCCTCCGGCCCACGCATTGGCATTGACTACGCTGGCGAGTACGTCACCAGGCCGTGGCGATTCTGGCTTAAAGATAACCCTTACGTCAGCAAAACGAAGAGAGTGCCGTAAGGGCTTTGATGAAAAGGCTTTTCTTATAAATAAGGTGGAGACTCATTGCTTCACAATGTCTTCGAGCTGCTCCATCGTGATCGTTTCAATGCGCCGCGCTTGTTCTTCAGGCGACACGTCCTCGATATGTGTTGCGACCCACCAGAGATTTCCCGATGTGTCTTTAACACCGCCATAACGTTCTCCGGCATGCGGCATGTCGGTCGGCTGCATGATGGAGGTGGCTCCAGCTTCAAGCGCTCGCTGATAAATGGCGTCGCAATCCTCCACATACAGATAAATTGAGCTTGGCATGGCCCCAAACTGTGCCATCGGCTCACCAATCATCACGATCGAATCACCGATTTCAAGCTCGACATGCATAACCGAGCCGTCGGGCCGGTCGAGGCGCTGGCGCACCTTTGCATCAAAAGCATTTGTGAGAAAGGTCGTCAACTCGGCTGCGCCCTCAACGAGAAGGTAAGGAATAACGTTTTGATAGCCTTCGGGAATTGGTTTGACTGGCATTGCTGCTTCCTCCCTTTGGCGAGAGCTTATCATCGTAAGGCGCTTTTGGGCGAAGCGGAATAACGCTGCTGTTTCAGAACGTAGCGATCAAACAGTCAGCTTGAACCTGAGCGTTAAATGCGGCGTGGGAATGACCCACATGCATTCAACTATGCTCCGATAACATGCTTTCGCGCCGCAAGCCCGCCCAGATATTCCGCCGCCAACTTCGTCACAAAAGAAATAACAAAGAGCAATGCCATCCGGCCAAGCTCTCCGGCAAAAACAAGCACAATTATATCAAGCAGGACATACACGAGCCAGACGAGCAGCGCAGCGGTGAGGCTGAATCGCGCTGCGAACTTCCCGCCAATCCAACGGCACGCAAGAAACATCAACGGCATCCCGACGATGATGCTCGAATACGGTGCGCTCAACTTCGCGTGCGCTTGATAATGCGCCGCGTCCTGACCCGGATTGATGAGGTAGCTGTAAGCCACCATATACAGAATGTGTATTGCCACATTAGTGAGCAAGACAGCGATGGCGACTGGAACAATCCAGACCCAACGATTTTTCGTCGTCGAAGTTCGTTCCCTAATCATCGCATCCTCAAGAGTCTTGAAATTGCCGGCAGCTAACGTCCGGGTTTACACAGACCGCTCGAACAGCACCCGACATGAATGAGACAATCCGACTATCAATGAAATGCTGTCGCGGGCCAGGGTTCAGTGAGTGGTTATGAGCGGGTTTTAGAAAGTTAATCTCAATTTATTTCCCGCAAGTTTCAATTTCGCCATAAATTTTGGCCGGTACATTAGCTCCATGAACAGAGATCGTAATGGTGACTTCACGCCTCCGTCTTTGAAATATCGAGCGGTCAAATGCAATACCCTTTTCAATTTCATCAAGGACTCTTCCCCTTGTAACTGAAGTCGAACCTTCTTCGACATAGCATTTGATTTTAGATTTGGGATATGCCTTGAGAAATTGTTCGGGTGTGCTTTTAATAGAGATGCCTTCCGCTGTGCGGTAACGAGGTGAGTTGATTGTAATTTCGACCACGCGATCATTTTCATAGCGGACGGTAAATCCCGAAAACTGGTCTATACCCTCATCATCAAGGATTGATGTTGGTTTACCAGCCAAACGCCGCACCGTTTGACTTGATTCCCCAATGGCGATATTTCCGACACTTATACCGGGTTTTATCAGATATGAGTTCTGAGCATCATTTGTCGAGTATCCACCAGACGCCTGTACCTGCAACAGACTTATCGCGACACAAAAAGCTATCGAGCCAAGTAATCTTTTACTTTTCATACAATCTCGCAAGCTCATAATTTGAAATAGACGTACTAAATTTATGCCTTATATTACGTTAATATTGATGAAGTAAAGGGACGCGCGACCGTCTCGAACGCGGGCATCATTTATCTTCGACGCCTGATCGGTCAGTCGCCTTGATGCTGATGATGACTGATTTGGAGGCGGGCGTATTGCTCTTTTCGGCGACGCTGCCGATTGGCACA
>JBKKAL010000100.1:0-27055 GCA_046714695.1 Pyrinomonadaceae bacterium | reverse complement strand
CGCTCTTGCAGTTTCTCGCGGTCATAATCTGAAGTGGTGTCTTCGATCTGAGCTTTGAGCGTTTTCACGCGACCTTGCAAGTCATCGGTGTTACCCGCGCCATCAATGATGATCGTGTTGTCCTTATCAATCGTCACACGCTTGGCGCTTCCCAAATCTTCGATCTTAACGTTCTCAAGCTTGATCCCGAGGTCTTCGCTGATAACGTTGCCGCCCGTCAAGACAGCGATGTCTTCGAGCATTGCCTTACGACGATCTCCGAAGCCGGGAGCCTTCACCGCCGCGACGTTTATTGTGCCGCGCAGTTTATTCACCACAAGAGTCGCCAGCGCTTCGCCTTCGACGTCTTCCGCAATGATCAGCATCGGCTTGCCTTGCTTGGCGGCCTGCTCCAGCACGGGCAGGAGATCTCTCATCGAAGAGATCTTCTTCTCGCTGATAAGAATCACCGGATTCTCCAACACGACATCCATGCTTTCCGGGTCGGTCACGAAGTAAGGGGAAAGGTAGCCTCGATCAAACTGCATCCCCTCGACAAATTCTAAGTCCGTTTCCATGGTCTTCGATTCTTCCACTGTGATGACGCCGTCCTTACCGACCTTGCTCATTGCTTCTGCGATCAACTCGCCGATGGTCGCATCGCCGTTAGCAGAGATTGTCCCGACCTGCGCAATCATCTCTCCCTGGACGGGCTTTGCCATCTTCTTAATCGCCGCAGTCGCGCGCTCGACCGCTTTATCTATGCCGCGCTTTAAAGCCATGGGGTTAGCGCCTGCCGCCACCGTCTTCACGCCCTCGCGGAATATGGCCTGTGCGAGCACAGTCGCAGTCGTCGTACCATCGCCCGCTACGTCAGATGTCTTAGACGCAACTTCTTTAACCATCTGCGCGCCCATGTTCTCCATTGAATCCTTGAGTTCGATCTCTTTCGCCACCGTCACGCCATCTTTCGTGATCGTCGGGCTGCCATATGCTTTGCCGAGAACTACATTGCGGCCTTTGGGGCCGAGCGTAATCTTGACTGCGTCGGCGAGTTGGTTAACGCCGCGTAAAATAGCCGCACGAGACTCTTCGCCATGTGTTATTTGCTTTGCCATAATCTGTATCTATTCTCCTTATTAAAATTGTTGATGACATCCCCAAAAGGGATACGGACGATCAAGTCTTCTACCGTCAGGCGAGCTACTTGCCGCTCTTCTTGCCGCCTGTTGTAGTACCTTTACCGGCAGAGCCTGCCGCTGCGCCTGCACGACTGATGATGCCGAGAATCTCGTCCTCGCGCATGATCAAAAGCTCTTCACCGTCGATCTTGATTTCAGAACTGCTGTATTTGCCAAACAAGACACGGTCGCCTGTCTTAACATCCAGCGTCTGGCGCGTACCGTCTTCCCTGTACTTGCCAAGACCTGCGGCGATCACTTCGCCCTCCTGCGGCTTCTCTTTGGCCGAATCAGGGATAATGATGCCGCCGCGAACCTGCTCGCCTTCATCAATGCGTTTCACGATCACGCGGTCATGTAGAGGTGTGATATTTGTTGTCATAACTTTATTCTTTCTCCTTTTAGGTTTTTCTGCCGATTGAGCATCGAGCTTGATGGAGTGCTGAATCGGGAAGCATAAAAGCATCCACCTTTGCCCTGTCCACCACTTGACAGGTCTAGAACTGCTTAGGTCCTACGAAGGGCTGTAAGCGCCTGCGCCCTCTTTCAAATCCCACGAACTTGGAATTACGGATGACAGGAGCGGGCATGGGGGTAACGGCGGTCTCATCCGGAAATCTATTTTGATCGGGAAGCAGCCGAAGATTCTCGCTCTTGATGGTGAGGATAGGCTTCCCGCCGGAGTCGGCCTCTACTTTAAGCGTCGCATGGTCTGTAGACATACCTGGCTCCTTAATGGTTTGGCTGTAGGCTTCAGATAAACTGGAAGATTCCAGAGGAGCTGAGAAGGGAGTGAGCTTGAACTCGATTCTTAGCAATTCTATGCTAGACAAATGTATATGTCAAGTATAGAATATATTCTATAGGTGATATAGTTCGTGTATAATAAATACTGAATATCGGAGAGGAGGCGCATTGTGATTGAGATTCGAGTCGATACGGTACTGGAAGAGCGCGGACGGACTTTCTATTGGCTGGCCAAGGAGACTGGAATCAGCCACTCGACGCTATGGCGGTTGAAGAAGGGCAAATCGGTGGGCATCAATTTCGCGACTCTGGAGCGAATCTGCCGGATGCTTAGTTGTCAACCGGGCGACGTGCTGAAGCTCGCCAGCGAGAAGAAGACGGGTAAGGGGCGAGGAACTAGAAGTAAGCATGAAAGAGGTTAAGATGTTTCATGCCGGCACGCAGAGGCATCCGAAGTGCATCTCCTTACACGCCGCTATTGATTCAGTTTGAATAAAATGGACATACATCTACTCAACTTAAGACGAGAGCGTTATGAGGCCGCTGGTCAATACCATAGGGCACTGGAGCAGTGGCAGACTGTCTCGCGCTCTCAAGAGAAGGACGGAGCGGTGCGCGACACTCTGCTACGGTATCGTGGCATCGCCGCATGCCATCACAATGCCCTGGAAGCATTGAGCGCCTACCTGCTTACGCTCGAACCTACACAGCTTGTGACTGAAGAAATAGATCGAACGCTACGACTTAAAGATATTCTCGACCGCGAGATAGAATTGATCCTCTAGTTTTAATATGCTCAGAGATTAAACAGAAGCACCATTGATTTGCCAAGAAAACGATAATCACTATTATCGGAAGCCGTGGGTACGGAGAGCCTTCGGCCATGTTGGGTCTCTAACACCTTCTCCAGGTAAACTCTGGTATCTCCTTCCCTGCCGCCTGCTTCATGTCTCGGACTCACAGTGTTGTAGCTATCTGTCTTCAATCTCCCCTTGCTGTGACCTGATCCTTATGTTTATTACAGCAGGCCATAGAACAAATGGGAAGGGTGCTACTATTTCCTCACCTTTATCCTAACACTCTAGTATCTGTTACAGTTTGGCGGCAATCGCATTTAAGGATGTGTTCAAATAAGAGCTTCGCAGATCATAAGTTTTCAACCTGAACTGCACCCTTGACTGAGATAAAAAGTTAAGCCACTACTGACTTGAAGGAGAAGGCTTAACATGGCTCTCAAACGCAGGCAATTTACTCGCGAGTTCAAACTGCGAGTCGTCCGCGAAGTTGACGCGGGCAAGCCCATTGCGCAGGTCGCGCCGACTGAAGAACGCATATTCGATCACCAGCGGAGGGACGCAAGCGCCGTCAGGCGATGGTCTGTTTTCAGCGATCAGTCAAGGCCGCCGGGATTGAAGATTTCCACTTTCACGATCTCAGGCACACCTTTGCTACGCGGCTCCGAGCAGTGAATGTTCACGAATACGAAATCGCCGACCTACTTGGTCATTCAACCCTACCGGGCGAGACCCGGAATACAAAGGTCACACGCGGTTATGCTCACGGTGTCCCTAAAAGACTCCGTGAAGCGGTTGATAGTCTGGAAAAGGGAAAGCGAATTATCCTTGAAGGTTGGGAGCAGGAAGTAATTCAGGTGGGCTAGAATTTTCATGCGCGCCACCTTCGCGCCACCGCACACGCGGCCGATTGGGGGGCATCAACCCCCAGAAAGTTTAACTGGTTGAAATGAAAGAAGAAATGGCGGAGAGGGTGGGATTTGAACCCACGGTGGAGTTACCCCCACTCCGGTTTTCGAGACCGGTGCACTAAGCCACTATGCGACCTCTCCGCATATGAAGGTAAAAGAAAAAAGTGAGGACAAAAGCATTTGAGTAAATTGGTTTCTCCGAACTTTTACCCTTTTAATTTTTCCGTATCACATCCCGACGAGATTGAAAGAATTCCTGCATCAGCGCGCGGCACTCATCGCCGAGCACGCCGGATGTAATTTCGATTCTGTGATTCAAAGAGCTTGACGTGCAGATGCGAAAAAGAGATTCGACCGCGCCCGCGCGCTCGTCCTGCGCGCCGTAAACCAGACGTTTGACCCTGGCCTGGACGAGCGCCCCGGCGCACATCGCGCACGGCTCGATGGTCGAATAGACCAGAGCGCCCGTGAGCCTGTAGTTGCCGCACGTCCTGGCGGCTTCGCGCAGTGCGATGACCTCGGCATGCGCGGTCGGATCGCAATCGGTGCGCGTCCTATTGCCCGCCTGTGCCAGAAGCTGCCCTTCGTCCGTCACGATTACCGCGCCGACGGGCACTTCATTACGGTCACGCGCCTCAAGGGCCGCCGCCAGAGCATGGCGCATCCAGTGCTTGTCCCGCTCCCTTTCCGCGCCTTCCGCTGTCATGGTGATCTACAGTGTGCCCCTCAGGCAAAGTTTAAATATAGGGGGGGCTCACAAAGCTGTCAAGCAATGCTCCCTTTGAGGCGAACGCATGTTATTATCAGCTTTGACCGGGCGGGGGCGCGCAACCTTTGCTCGTCGTCCGGTCGAAGAGAGGAGAAGACAAAACGCCTGACAACATGAGCAGCGAGGCGCGCACAAGAGGAGGCGGTTCGCTCACGAGCGGCGAACGCAGTTCGGGCCAGTTGCACGCTTCCGTAGCGCCGGACAAACCGCCTGTTGACAGAGCGGCGGGCTCTACTTCTACTACGACGCAGCGTCAGTTCATTCCGACGCGCAAGCTCTCTGCGGCGGAATTTAATACCGCGATGGTTCATTTCTATCGCGGAGAGGTACAGCGCTCCAACACCTGGCGCAACCGCCTTGATACGACAACGAACTGGGCTGTCCTCACGGCCGGTGCAACCCTCTCTTTCGTCTTCAGCTCGCCCAGCAATCCGCACTTCGTCATTCCCATCAACTCCATCCTCGTCGCCATCTTCCTTGTGATGGAGGCGCGGCGTTACCGTTATTATGAAATCTGGTCGAGCCGCGTGAGAGTGATTGAGACGGGCTATTTCGCGCAGATGCTCGCGCCCGATGGCGTAGTTGACCAGGAGTGGGCCGATCATCTGGCGGCAGACCTCTTGACGCCCCATTTTACGATTAGCGAGTGGGAAGCCATCGGTCGCCGCCTGCGTCGCAACTACTTATGGATTTTCGCGCTCCTGGCCTTAAGCTGGAATCTGAAGGTATATCTACACCCGCTCCCCGCTTATAGTTTCGATCTCTTTCTGGAGCGAGCGACGGTCGGGCTCGTGCCGGGCTGGATGGTTTTTCTCTCCGGCGTCATCTTTAATGTGGCTGTCCTGGTCTTTGCGATTGCTACTGTGCGTTTACGCGAAGCGACGGGCGAAGTGCTGCCGCGCCATCAATTCTCGCTGCGCTCTATTCGCCGCGTGACCGATTTCGCGCGCTCGGCTACAGGCACTCAACGCGCGGCCAGCCGCCGCGCCAAACGCGCACGCCAGCGCACACGCACCGCCACCACAAACACCGGCGAGTTTAGAAAACTGGACATCTCCGAAGTACCAAACAAAGATACGATCAAGGAAGAAACGATCACAAGATAGTAGTCAGTAATCAGCTATCAGCTCAAAGCTTTTAACTGACGACTGATTACTTACTACTGACTACTTTTTATGCTTGAGCTTGATGGTCAGAGGCTGACGCTTGAAGAGGTCTATGAGGTGGCGCGCGGCGCGTTGCAGGTGGGGCTCGCGGAGCAGGCGCGCGTGCGCGTCGAGGACTCGCGGCGCGTGGTGGAAAAAATCCTGGCAAGCGGGCGCGTCGTCTATGGCGTCAATACAGGCTTCGGCAAGCTCGCGGATGTCCGCATCGCGCCATCGGAGTTGCGCGAGCTGCAATTAAATCTTGTGCGCAGCCACTCGTGCGGCGTAGGCGCTGCGCTCTCTGAAATGGAGACGCGGGCGATGATGCTCCTGCGCGCGAACGTGCTGGCGCTGGGCTACAGCGGCGCGCGCGCAGTCGTCATTGACACGCTGCTCGCGATGCTTGAGCGCGGCGTCTATGCGATGGTTCCCGAAAAGGGCTCGGTCGGAGCAAGCGGTGATCTTGCGCCGCTCGCCCACCTGGCGCTCAGTTGTATCGGCGAGGGCGAAGCCTTCTACAAAGACGAAAGAATGGCGAGCGCCGAGGCGCTGAGTCGCGCTCGCGTAGAGCCCTTGCAGTTGGAAGCCAAAGAGGGTCTGGCGCTTCTCAATGGTACGCAGGCGATGGCCGCCGTCGGTGGTCTGGCGCTTTATCGCGCTCAGAGGCTCGCGCGCGTGGCCGATGTGGCGGGCGCGATGACGCTTGAGGCTCTCAAGGGCACGCCCGCCGCTTTCGACGAGCGTATCCAACAGGCGCGCCCGCATCCGGGGCAGATGGAAGCGGCCATGCATCTGCGCGAACTCCTTGTCGAGAGCGAGATCAGGCAATCGCATCTCGATAATGATCCGCGCGTGCAGGATGCCTACAGCCTGCGTTGTATGCCGCAGGTTCACGGGGCCGTGCGCGGCGCGCTTTCGCACGCGCGCGACATTGTAGAGATTGAGACGGGCAGCGCGACCGACAACCCGCTAGTCTTTACGGACGGTGAGGATATTTTATCGGGCGGTAATTTTCATGGTGCGCCTCTGGCACTCGCGTTCGACTACGCGGCGATTGCCCTGACCGATCTCGCAAGCATCAGCGAGCGGCGCATCGAGCGCCTCGTCAATCCCGATCTGAGCGAAGGGCTGCCGCCATTTCTGACGGCGCATCCTGGCACATCCTCCGGGTTTATGATCGCGCAGGTGACGGCGGTCGCGCTCCTCAGCGAATCAAAAGTGCTTTCGCATCCGGCGAGCGTTGATAATCTTCCGACATCGGGCGGTAAAGAAGATCATGTTTCGATGGGCATGACTGCCGCCGCGAAGCTGCGCACGGTTCTGGAGAATGCGGAGTATGTCCTGGCGATAGAGCTATTGGCAGCCGCGGAAGCTCTGGAATATCACGCGCCGCTGAGGCCCGGTCGCGGCGTCGAGCGTGCCCATGAAGTTGTGCGCAGGCACGCGCCGCGTCTTACGCGCGACCGTGTCCTCTCGGAAGATATGCAAAAGATTGCTGAAGCTATCCGGCGAGGCGAATTCGATATTTAAGCGCCAGAAGCAATCACTCGCGCGACTTCGCGCTTTGCCCTCTTTTCTGTTATTACATTACCGTTCAAGCAATCAACCGCACGCCAGTCTGGAGAGGCTTTCTCTACGATGTCTGGCAGTGACAACAGAGCATCATTGCAATTAAGAAAGGATACGTATGTCGAACCCTTTGGATGATCGTAAAAAGGCGCTTGAGAACGACTATTTCCGGCGCAAAGAGCAAGAGGCCATCGAAAAGCTGCGCGCGAAGATGGATGCCGAACAGAAAGAGCGAGAGACTGAGGACGCTCTTCTACAATGCCCCAGGTGCGACGGCAAGCTCGTCGAGGTAACGGTTGAAGATGTCAAGATTGATCGTTGCAATAGCTGCGCGGGAATCTGGCTCGATGCCGGTGAGTTGGAGAGCCTGACGAAGCGCGAGGGCGGCGGCTGGTTCGGTCGCCTGTGGGGCGGCGAAAAGCAGGGATGAAGTGAAGAATGGGGAATTTGAGATTCGAGATAGAAAATTAGCTTTGCTCCTATGACTTCAAGAACCATACGCGCGCCACGCGGCCCACAGCTAAATTGCAAGGGGTGGCATCAGGAGGCGGCGCTGCGCTGCCTGATGAATAACTTGGACCCGGACGTGGCCGAGCGCCCCGAAGATTTAGTGGTGTATGGCGGAGCGGGCAAGGCCGCGCGCAACTGGGCCGCATTTGATGCGATCACTCGCGAATTGCGAGAGCTTGAATCGGACGAGACGCTGCTCGTCCAATCGGGCAAGCCGGTCGCGGTCTTTCGCACTCACGAATATGCGCCGCGCGTCCTGATAGCCAACTCCAACCTGGTCGGTGCATGGGCCAACTGGGAGCATTTCCACGAACTCGAACGCAAGGGTTTGATGATGTACGGCCAGATGACGGCGGGCAGTTGGATTTACATCGGTACGCAGGGCATCGTTCAGGGCACGTTCGAGACTTTTGCGGCGATGGCGGATCGTCATTTCGGCGGCAGCCTTGCTGTAAAACTTCTCGTCTCCGGCGGTATGGGCGGTATGGGCGGCGCGCAGCCCCTGGCCGCAACCATGAACGGAGCGGTCTTTCTGGGTATAGACGTTGACCCCGCGCGCATTGAGCGCCGTGTGCGCAACGGATATTGCGACCGCCTCTCGCTCTCGCTCGACGAGGCTTTGCAGATTTGTGAAGATGCGCGCGAACAGGAGCGTGCTATCTCTGTCGGACTGGTCGGCAACTGCGCAGAAGTGCTGCCCGAACTCGTCAGGCGCGGCGTCCGTGTTGATGTCGTCACGGATCAGACGAGCGCGCATGATCCCTTAAACGGCTACGTCCCGGCGGGACTCACTCTGGATGAAGCCGATGAGTTGCGCCGAACAAACACGCATGACTACATAGAGCGCTCGATGCAGTCAATGGCCCAACACGTTGATGCTATGCTTGCCTTAAAACGCGCGGGCTCTATCGCTTTCGATTACGGCAACAACATACGTAAGCAGGCGCTCGATGCCGGATGCGCTAATGCTTTCGAGATTCCTGGCTTCGTGCCCGAATATATTCGCCCGCTCTTTTGCGAAGGCAAAGGCCCTTTTCGCTGGGTCGCGCTTTCAGGCGAGGCGAGCGATATACGCAAGACAGATGATCTCGCGCTCGAACTCTTTCCAGAAGACCAGACTTTGAATCGCTGGCTCAGGCTTGCGCGCGAGCGCGTACAGTTTCAGGGACTCCCGGCGCGCATCTGCTGGCTCGGCTACGGCGAGCGTGCAGAGATGGGCGAGAGAATCAACGATCTCGTCAAGCGCGGGGAGTTGAGCGCGCCCATCGCCATCGGCCGCGATCATCTGGACACAGGCTCTGTGGCTTCGCCGTTCCGCGAGACTGAGGCGATGCTGGACGGGTCGGACGCGGTCGCAGATTGGCCCATCCTCAACGCGCTCCTCAATACTGCGAGCGGCGCAAGCTGGGTCTCTTTTCATCACGGCGGCGGCGTGGGCATCGGCTACAGCCTACATGCCGGACAGGTCTCTGTCGCCGACGGCACAGATGACGCGGGGCGGCGACTCAATCGCGTACTCACGAATGATCCAGGTCTCGGCGTCGCGCGTCATGTTGATGCCGGTTATGAAGAAGCGCGTGAGACTGCGCGCGACAAAGGCATTCACGTTCCGATGCTGAGCGCCGGAGAAGAAAAGTAAGCAGTGAGCGATGAGCGGTAAAGAGCGTGTTTGGAAGTTTAGAGCGTAGCAGCTTTTCAGCCTCGTTAGAGGCGAAATGTTTATAGCTCGGTGCTACATTTTATAGTCGCCAGCTCCGTCAGGAGCGAGATAAGAAACATTTCTCTCCTGACGGAGCTGGTAATTAATCGAATCGCACACTCTCTATAAACATACCGCTCCTACGGAGCTTTGAATTCCCAAACACGCTCTAAGGAAAACCGCTCGTCTAACTGCTTACCGCTCAGTTTCCCGGAGATCGAATTGCTCAATTTCGCCATTCAAACAGCGCATGATGCCGGACGCATTCTGCAAGAGCGGATGGGACGCGCGATTCAAATCACCAACAAGGGCGACATAGACCTCGTCACCGAAGCAGACTTGGCCGCCGAGCGTTTGATCATTGAGCGCATCAAGTCTTATCACCCGCGCCACGGCGTGCTGGCAGAAGAATCCGGCGCTTCTGATTTGGAGGGACGCCCCAGAAGCGAATACCGGTGGATCATTGATCCACTCGACGGCACGACCAACTACGCGCACGGCTATCCATGCTTCTGTGTCTCCATCGCGCTCGAAGTAAACGGAGTGCTGGAGGTCGGAGTCATCTATGACCCGACGCGCGATGAGACGTTCGCGGCAGAGCGCGGCGACGGCGCAACCCTTAACGGGCGACGCATACGCGTATCCGAGATTGATGATCTCAACCGCGCGATGCTCTGCACGGGCTTTCCCTACAACGTGCGTGATAGGGGCGACTTCGCGCGCCACTTCTCGAATTTCATCATGCACGCGCAGGCCGTGCGGCGAGACGGCTCTGCGGCGCTCGATCTCGCTTACGTGGCGTGCGGTAGATTCGATGGTTTCTGGGAGGAAGGCTTGCGTCCCTGGGATGTTGCCGCCGGCGTGCTTCTTATAGAAGAAGCTGGCGGCCGCGTCTCGCGCTATGACGGGACTCCGTTTGACATCTACACACCGCCGATTGTCGCCAGCAACGGCCTCGTCCACGAAACGATGATGCGCGTGCTCGATATGTGAGCGGTGAGTGGTAAAACGTTCCTGACTACTTAACGATTACTGGCTGAGTGCTCCGCCGATGATTTCCGCCAGCCGGTTTGTTTCTCGACGCGCGCAGGCGCGTGTGTCTTCACCCTCGTGCTGGGTGATGTGTTGGAGGGGATGATAGATGACTTCGACTTTGGCCAGATGCGGGAAGCGATAGCCTTTGGGCCAGACGCGATGCCCGCCGCGAATCGTAACGGGCAGTATGGGCACACCGGCTTCGAGTGCTATCCGCACCGCACCGTTTTTAAATCTCATTAACGCGCCATCGGGTAAACACCGCCCGCCTTCCGGGAAAATCACGACCGCTCCCCCATCACGCAGCCATTGCAAAGAGCGACGGATTGCCGTCGGATCGCTTCGCTCTATCTCCAGAGGCCATGCTCCTAAAAGGCGCATCAGTTTTCCGATGATGGGCCAATCGAAGCTCTTACTCCATGCCAGGAAACGTACTGGCCGGTTAACCGGAGCGCCTATCCAGAAAGGGTCTATATAGCTCTGGTGATTCGCGGCGATGATGATGCCGCCCGTGAGCGGAATGTTCTCTGTCCCCGCATAATCTATGCGCCAGAGAAGACGCGACACGGAGCGCGTCGCAGGCCGTAATATATCTATCACCCATTGCGGTAACATAGGCGATTGGCGCTGCGCTCTGCCAGTTTGCTGGCGATGCACAATGCTTGTGCTTGTTTGCCCCAAAATCAGTCCCCTTTAAAAGCAAGGATGAAGGCGGCAACGATGAAGGATGAAAATGTGATCGCTTAACTTTGATCATCATCCCATCTCTTACTTCATCGTTGCCGCCTTCATCCTTCAGCCTTTTCTTCCCACCAGTCGGGAGCGTCGCGCTCATTCAAGCCATCGCTGTTCCATCGCTTGCACAGCTCGCATTTGAAGCCGCAGTAGAGGCGTGCCTCGTCTTTCGTCAATCCGACGCGCGCCTTCGCATTGCATTGCGGATCAGAGCAGCGGCGCTCGATCTCTATCAGTAACACACGGGCTGAAATGTTGATGCGAGGTCTCGCTTTGCTTCTCAAGACTTCTGTCTCCGAATTTATCGAAAGCCCGCGCGGCCCTTTGTCTATTCGATCCCTTCAAGCGGCCAGGCACGGTCAACAAAGCGCAGGTGCAGGCGTGTGACGCCCCCTGCGCCTTTGCTTCGCCCGCACACTTCTGCGAGGACGGAGATTTGATATTGCGCGCTGATCAAACGGAGGAAGCTTCCACGCTCGACGCTGAGCGTCGTGAAAACAGATGCCCCATGGTGGCTGATGTTTTCAGTCACCGTCTTTTCGCTGGACGACACCTTTCCACTTTTATCGAAGACCTCGACCGTCACTTCAACCGGAATCTGGTAACGCGTCTCAGGGCGCTCGACGTGCGCATGTTCCTGCTCCGCGATGGCGCGATCAAGCTGCTCGCGCAAGTTCCAGAGACCCGTCTCTGTCTGCGCTGCGACATCAAAGAGCTTCGTCGGGTCTTCTTCGGCACTCGGCGGAAGACGCTTGCCGATGAAGGCGACGCCGACTTCAAAGCGCGGCATATCCTCACTTGCGTCAGACGGGAGCACATGTATATGGCGCACCAGCGACCATACGCGATACTGGTCTTCGATGTGATCGTAACAACGAAGTTGACGCGGCATCGGCAGTATCAAATAAAGCAGGCGTCCGGGCTCTGTCGGTCTTGCAATGGAGAAGCGCGCCCCAAATGGCGTCACGTCAAGCAGACGCGTCACTTCCTCCCATTTCAGGTCGGCGCTTTCATAACCACGCACGCGCACGGGCAAAGAGAGCCTCAAACGATCACGTATGCGCTTGGATTTACCCTCGAATTTCATGGCATCTTCCAGGGTGATTTGTGATGCCCGGTTTGACGCAAGTTAGATGGCATCAAGTTTGTCCCATTATTGCCCGCGAGAATGGCGCTAAACCCCTCAATTTCAAGGGACTTCCTGTCGCTCCGGTGTTTGCCAAAAACCCTGTTTCCGGCTACAATATAACGTATTCCGAAGGGGGCGCATTCGGGCGCTCCGAAGAGTGCCGTAGAGCCTCTAATTTACGCTATACATTTCGCGTCGCTAAAAGGTAGAGCGAGGCCTGGGCCGGAAGCGCTTCCAGAAGAGCTGGGCGCAGGCCGAATTCGCAAATATCCGTGCGGACGAATTGTACTTGAAAGGTTATTTGATGGAAACCATTACGGAACGTAATTCAATAAACATCGAAGATGAGATGCGCCGTTCGTATCTGGACTATGCGATGAGTGTGATCATCGGTCGCGCGCTGCCGGATGTGCGCGACGGTCTCAAGCCCGTGCATCGTCGCGTCCTGTGGGCCATGCAGGAGCTGGGCAATCAATATAACAAGACTTACAAAAAGAGCGCGCGCGTCGTCGGCGACGTGATCGGTAAATATCACCCGCATGGCGACACAGCCGTTTACGATACGATAGTCCGGCTGGCGCAGGATTTCTCCATGCGTTACCCGCTGGTTGATGGTCAGGGCAACTTCGGCTCGGTTGACGGCGATGCAGCCGCGGCGATGCGCTATACGGAAGTCCGCATGGCCCGCCTGACGACCGAAATCCTCGCCGACATCGAAATGGAGACGGTTGATTTCAACCCCAACTATGATGAGTCTTTGAGCGAGCCGTCCGTTTTGCCCACACGCATTCCGAATCTGCTCGTCAACGGCTCTGACGGTATCGCCGTCGGGATGGCGCCCAAGATTCCGCCGCACAATTTAACCGAGGTCATTGATGCGACCATCCTGCTCCTACGCAAACCCAACACGGAACTCAAAGAACTGACGAAGATCGTCACCGGGCCGGACTTTCCGACCGGCGGATTTATCTATGGCGGCGAGGAACTCAAGCGGTCTTACACTACTGGTCGCGGCGTTATTCAAATGCGCGCGCGCGCCGGAATTGACCGCATCGGTCGCGGCGCACAGGAGCGCGATGCGATTGTCATCACAGAGATTCCCTTTCAGGTCAACAAGGCGCGCCTCATAGAGCGTATCGCCGAACTCGTCAATGAGAAGAAGATGGAAGGCATCTCGGACTTGCGCGACGAAAGTGACCGCGACGGGATGCGCATCGTCGTCGAACTCAAGCGCGACGCCGTACCGCAGGTCATCCTCAACAAGCTTTACAAGCTGACGCCCATGCAATCCTCCTTCGGCGTCATCAATCTGGCTATCGTCAACGGCCAGCCGCGCGTCCTCAATCTCAAGCAGATGCTCGAAGCATTCGTGGATTTTCGGCGCGAAGTTGTCAAGCGCAGGAGCGAATACGAGCTGCGCAAGGCAAAGGCGCGCGCCCATATCCTGGAAGGCTTGACCAAAGCGATTGACGCGCTCGACTACATCGTCACTACGATTCGCAATGCTCGTTCGGTGGATGAAGCGCGCCAGTGGCTGACGGGCGAAGTCAAAACCATGGCGGAAGTGAAATCGTGGAAGGGCACGCCATCAGACCTGACGCTCGCGGGTTATCTCTCTAAGTTGCAGAAGGCGCTCAAGCGGCTGGACTTCTCTGAAGTGCAGGCACAGGCGATCCTGGATTTACAACTGCGTCGTCTCTCCGCGCTTGAGCGGCAGAAGATCACAGACGAATACGAGGGGATCATACGGCTCATCGCCGAGCTGGAGGAGATTCTCGCCAACGAGAATGCTTTGCGCCGCGTCATCACCAGAGAACTGGAAGATGTCAAAAAAGAGTTCGGCGATAAGCGGCGCACGGAGATTATTGAAGAAGGCATTGAGCTTTCCATTGAAGACCTGATCGCGGACGAGGACGTGGCGATTACCATCACCAATAGCGGGTATATCAAGCGTACGCCCGTGACCGTCTATCAGCGTCAGGGTCGCGGCGGCAAAGGCCGCTTCGGCGCTTCGACAGGCAAGAGCGGCGACTTCGTCGAGCACCTGTTTATCGCTTCCACCCATGCCTATCTCATGATTTTTACGGATAACGGGCAGGTCTTTAAGATCAAGGTGCATGAAGTGCCGGATGCGGCAGCGTCTGCGCGAGGCAAGGCCGTCGTCAATCTGATCAACATACCGTCCACACGTAAGCTCGCCGGCGTCGTGCCCGTGCGCGAGTTTTCTGAAGGGCGCCATGTGGTGATGGTCACGCGCAAGGGCGTGATCAAGAAAACGTCGCTCGCCGATTTCCAGAACATACGCGCCAATGGCATCAACGCCATCAACATAGACGACGGCGACGAGCTGCTCGATGTGGTGTTGACGGACGGCACGAAGCGCATCTTCATTGCGACGCATAACGGTCTGGCGATTCGCTTCGACGAAAAAGGCGTCCGCCCGATGGGACGCGCCACGCGCGGGGTGCGCGGCATAGACTTGCGCAAGGACGATTATGTCGTAAGCCTTTGCGCCGTCTCCGCCGACGATTTGGAAAAAATGCTCTCCGTCTCCGAGCAGGGCTACGGCAAGCAGACCAAGATCACGGACTATCGTTTCCAATCACGCGGCGGTAAAGGCGTCATCAATATGAAGACGACAGAGAAGACAGGCAAAGTGGTCGCCGTCTTTCCCGTTGACGAAGAGTCCGAGATAATGATCATCACGCAGCAGGGCAAACTCATACGCATCGAAGCCGACAGCATTCGCAAGACAGGCCGCTCGGCCTCCGGCGTTCGTTTGATCAAGACGGACGGCGGCGACCGCGTCACCAGCGCCTCGCTCGTCGAAGCCGCCGAAGAGACCGAGGAGGTCTCGGCGAGCTAAGACTCGGCTCATTGTGCGTTGCTTATAAAGCCCCACTGCCTTTATACGGCCAGTGGGGCTTTTTCTTCAGGATGATTATCGCGAGCGGCTCTTGATGGTTGTGTACTGCTTTGGATTTCGTTAACGCTTTACCAACTCTTCGGGAGCGCCTTCGCCTTCGACCCACACTTCGCCGTCCTCGTAAAACTCTTTCTTCCAGATCGGCACGGTGCGCTTCAGCTCGCGTATGGCCCATTCGCAGGCTTCAAAGGCGGCGCGGCGATGCGGCGCGCTGACGGCGATACAGACGCTCGATTCGCCTATCTCCATGCGGCCCGTGCGATGGACTATTCCGATGTGCGCGATCTCGAAGCGCTCGTGCGCTTCGCGGCCCAGCCGTCGCATCTCAGTGAGCGCCATCGCGGGATAAGCTTCGTAAACGAGATAGAGAGTCCGCCCTCGCCCGCGCGTAAACTCGCGCACGTAGCCGTCGAGCGTGACGGTCGCGCCGCACTCATTGAGCACAACACGGCGAGCCACCGCGCCTATATCTATGGCGTCCGTCGTCAACTCGAAAAAATCCCTGCTCTCATCCGTTGCTCCGTCGGCTCCGCCGCTGACGGGAGGAAAGACGGCCAGCTCGTCGCCTTCGCGTACTTCCATCTCCTCGCGTGCGTACTCCTGATTGACGGCGAAAAGGAGCGAGCGCCCGAACCGGCGCAAGCCCGTGTAGCGCGCCAGTATCTCTTCGAGGGCAGACCGTGAGGTGGCCGGAGCGTTCAGGTCAAGCTCCGTCTCGCTGCATCCTGTTACCTCGCGCGCCGCGCCGAAGAAAAGAATGCGGACTCGTACGCGCTCCCCCGCGCGCTCATCTGCCGCGTGTTGTTCGAGAGCTATGTTCATTGAAGGTCTATTTTTTTACCGCTGTGACCGTTGCCTTTGGCAAGGGCGTGGACGCGCGCGCGCTCCTCATAATTTGTGAGGACGCTCCCCAGCAGATTACGCAGGCGTTTCAATCTCTCGGCGGTCGAACGCAGCTCAAGTAGCTGCTGTTTGATCTCTATATCCAAATCAACTGCCGCCGCGACGAGAAAGGAGAGGCGTTCCGGCTCGGTCTCCGGCAATTCGGGCAGGGCAGCGCGCTCGTCGTTGAGAATACGCACGGCGCGCGCAATTCGCAGGAAGATGTCCGTCACCTCCTCTGCGCGCGTCTCAAGTATCGCTTCGTCCTCTGCCTCGTCTTCAAAAAAAGATACCTGGCCTAACAGATAAGGGTCACCCTGATCAAGGTAAGCTTCGACGCGATAGCGTATCAACCCGATAGTGATGATGTTTAGGCGATCACCGGGCAATGGCTCGACCTCCGTCACCTCCGCAGCGCAGCCGATGTGCCCGGCGGGCGGGAATTCTTGCTCCACAGAGGCGCTCGCATCAAAGTAGGAGAGGCCGAACAGGTTATCGCGCGCACGTATGTCTTCGAGCATCTGGCGATAGCGCGGCTCGAAGATGTGCAGCGGCAGCGGGACTCCGGGAAAGAGAACGACTGGCAGCGGAAACAATGGCAACTCGCGCACGCTCCGCACTCTGTCCATAGCTTCAGTCATAATAAGGGATGAGGGATAAGAGATGAGGGATGAAAGGGGTTGAGTGATTGAATCACTTGAGAAGTGATTCAATCATTCATCCCTTAACCCTGCGGCCCTCATCCCTGCGTTGCTGCGGCGTTGCGCTCAATGGCGCTCAGGGCCGTGGCGGTCGGCGTCGAAGAGGAGAGTGCGTCTTCGCTCATCTCAGTTTGCGTGGCGACGAAAGGCGCGTCCTCATCCAACTTGCGCTCGATCAAGTCGAGAATCTTATCGGGCGGCTCGTTACTAAGAGCTTGCCTCTTCGCCTCGATAATCAGTTCGGCGACGGCACGCGCGCGCCCCTTGTAACGATTATCGCGCGCTATCAAATCTTCTATGATGCGTCGCTCACGTTCGCTTCGCGGCGCTTGCGCATCCATTCCGGCGGCGACGGCGTATTCGACCGGCACACTCTGATTGCGCATCATAACGTGTAGCGCACAGGTCTTTGTGCGCGCCTCTTCGCGCATGCGATTGATCTCAAGCAGCGAATTCTTGAAGCCCAGTTGCCCTCGCAAAGTGATCTCGATGATCGGCGCAGGCTTGTCGGAGGCCGTGTCATGCTTGCGCGCTTCCCGCTCGACCTTCTCCATCACACCGTTATAGACGGCCTCAGGATCGGGCGCGCCCGAGACGTCAAAGGAGAGCCGCTGGAACGGTCGCTGTGTGTAATCACTCAGGTGCTTGGCCGTGACCGTGTGCTCAGAGTCCACCTCGACCAGATAGACGCCGCGCTCTTCCTTGTACTCATCTATCGAAGTGGGTTCGAGCGAGCCCGGATTAAATGCCCAGTTGTCCACATCAAAACGCTTGTGCGTGTGGCCCAGCGCCACGTAGCCGGTCAATTGTTTCAGCTCTTGCAGCTTCGCGATAGAGAGCGCAGGGATCGGGCGATTGATTTGTCCCTCGACATCCGTATGGAGCATCAGGATGTTGAATAAACCTTTCTCGCTCGCGCGCCGGAGCGCGTCCGAGAGGATAGGGATGGCGGCGTTGGCGCTCGCTCCGTACCAGTGCGAGCCGAAGATGCGCGCGCCCGCGATGTCTATGTATGAGCCTGTGTGATCTTCCTCGTCCCAGGGCACAAGCGCGACGCGCCCTTCCTGATCGCGCACCGGCTCAAGCAGTTTAAGAAAACCCCATTGAGAGAGCGAGCGCAGCCAGCTAAAGTCAGAAACAGTATCACGCTGATCGTGATTGCCCTCGATGGCTACGACCGGGATTCCGGCTTCCCTTAACAATTCGAGTCCGGCCACGGCATGGTTCATCGCCTGCGGGTCAATGTTGCGGCGGTCGAAGAAATCGCCCACGATGAGCAGGAAATCCACGCGGTTCGGGATCGCCGTGTTGGTGATGACATCATACCAGGCGCGAAAAAAGTCTTTGGTGCGTTCTTCCAGATTGTAGCGGCGGCAGCCCAGATGTATGTCAGCCAGGTGAAGAAATCTCATTGTAGAGACATTATACGATATTCGGAACGGATTGGCAGACCGATGAAGGGCACGAATTAGTGTCGGAACAGAAGGCTTCCGAGTCGAATCAATTTCCCCATGTGGGTCTGAGGGAAAAAGTAGAAGTCACTGCCACTCTGGGCAGGAATGCCACGGACGCCGCAGACTTTCACATATCCTTCTAAGGACTAACAAAACACCGGACAAGTTGCGTGTGTGAACTATGCAATCCTGATAGGGATTATTATTACCAGTATTCAAGGATTTTCGTCGCAAGTTTGTCAACATTCCGACGGGCAGACTTTAATGCTATTCAGCTTGTCTACCATTTATAAGTACATAGTGGACAAGCACCGAGATGACAGGTGGTTATACCTACTCGTTCTTTCAGATGTTGACGATTTTATTTGGTTGAGAAAGTTAAACGCGGATTTCGCCTTCAGCCTTGCCGAACTGGATGCGTGTTTTGACCGCAAGCGTTACGCTGCGCTGTGGTTCGACATCGCGCACCGCGCCGTCGGCGGTCGTGACGACCCACTTGTTGTCTGTGAGATTTTTTATTCCCCAGATGTTCGCGTCCGCCGGATGGCGCGTGACGACGGCGGCCACGCGGGAAAAATCGTAGAGCCGGTCGTCATCCGTGTGATGCGGAAATAACTCGGTGTCGTGGTTGAGCATTACGACCTGACTCCCGATGCGTATGCGCGGCGGCAAGATGAGTTGCACGGCACACGACCAGCACAAGCCTGGATTGCCATTGGTGGCGCGTAAGCGGTCGGCGTCGTAGAAATTCTCAAGCCCGCAATGTGAACAGTAGATGATCGAATCACGCAATCGAATCATCTGAGCGCGCCATTCGCTTTCGCGAACGCGCCCGTGAATTGGATCACGCAAGCCCCTGGTGAAGGAGCGCGTGAAAGTATCGCGGAGGAATTGCGGGTAGATGCGCCAGAAGGCAAGCGCGTTATCGTGTATGCCGGGCACGGGCCGGTTCGAGTCGTCCGTAGGGTCATAGATGAAGATGGGATGGCTGCCGTATAGCTTGTTCATCGCCGGAAGATCCAGGCATTTGATTTCCGTTTCCTTTTTGCCTTCGAGCGGGTGCGAGACGGTGAGCATGTAAAAGATGAGGACGGCGAGCGAGAACAAGTCCGTGTGAGTGCTCGGAAAAGCTGTGCCCAAGACGACTTCGGGAGCCATAAAACGCGGCGTGCCGAGGACGCCGAGCACGCCACGGCCATCGGGCGCGACGTTATCGCAATCGCAGATCAATACATCACCCGTGTCGGGGTCGAAGAAGGCGTTGCCGAATGAGATGTCGCGGTAGCAGAAACCTTGTGTGTGTAGAAGCAGATAGTTGTGGGCGAGGTGAAACCCGGCGGTCGCAAGCGAACGAAACGTCGGTTCGATGCGGCGCTTCATGAGGTCAACTATGTTCTTAAAGCGCGGGGGTCGCAAACCCATCACGTAACCGAACCCTTCGACCTGTTGGTCAACGGCGAGTTCGATGGGCCACAGGAAATGCTCGCTCGGCGCGCCCTTCCTGACGAGCAGCTCAATGGCGGCGCGCTGTTCGGGCGTTGCCATCTGTGGAAAGAACCATTTGAGCGCGACCGCCTCACCGCCGAGCTTGGCTTTATAAACCTCGCCCTGCCCGCCCGCGCCGAGCAATTTCTCCGCCGTGCACGTCATGCCCGAAGGCTCCGTGCGCACCGTTTGACCCTCGCGTAAAATTTGTTGACCTTCTGCCATTCAATTCCCCTTTAGAAACGATTGTTGCCGCCCACAACCTGCGAGCCGTAGTTAGTTTCCCGCGCAGCGACGCGGTTTTGTGTTAAGTCGCAACCTTCGATTTCGACAACGCTACCCTCCTGGCAGCTAACGCCGACGTGACCGTTATCGTTAATACGACATGCACGCGCGACCGCGAAGCCGTTCGCGTCAACGTACACGCCCGAACCGCTGTTGCGGAAAACGGCGCAGGCTTCAAGAAGCGCGCGCCCCTCGTCTTGAATAAAGACGCCATGCGATTGCCCGTCGTGAACCTGACAATTTCGCAGAGTCATGTCGCCGCCGCCTGTCACGGCGATTCCCGGTTCGGCATGGGCGTAGATGTCACACGCTTCAACCATCGCCCGCCCGTTGCGGTGCGTAAATACACCTGTGTTCTCACCGTCGTGAATGCGGCAGCCTCGCAAAGTGGCAATGCCCGCATCGCTGATGCCGACGTTTGCGCGCCGGTTGTTGTAAATATCGCAGCCCTCGATAGTGTTTGCCGCACGATCCCAGACGACGATTCCGGCGTCAGCGCCGTGGTGTACGTGACAGTCGCGCAACATCGTGCCCGCACCATTCGTGATGGCGACACCGACGTTCGAGTTCTCGGAGATGTCGCACTTTTCTATCACCCCTTGCGCGCCGTCGAAGGCGAAGACGCCCGAATCAACGCCGTGGTGTATGCGGCAATTGCGAATCACAGGGGCGGCGGTCGGATTGTGGATCGCGATGCAGGCGAGCGAGTCGGAACTGATGTCGCAAGTGTCCAGCAGCGGTCGCCCGTGCGATATGTCCACGGCGAAAAATCCATCGTCGTTTACGCCGCCCGCTCGTGCTTGTCCGCGCAAAGTCAGGTTACGAATCGTCGCCTCATCGGCTCGCATGACGAGACAACTGGACGCGGCCGCACGCACGATGATTTCTTCGAGCGCGCCATCGCCGACGATCTCAAGCGGTTTGTCTATCAAGAGGCCTTCGTTGTAAATGCCCGGACGCACGAGCAGACGCGAGCCTGCTTGAGCGTGCCGAATCGCATCCGTGAGCGTCAGAAAATCGCCGCTGCCGTCAAGTGCGACGACAAATGACGTGCGCACTGACGACGAAGAGAGACGGACGGGATTAGCGGGCGGCGACGCGTGCGCGGCGGCGTTGGATTGAGGCGCTTGAGTCTGTAACGGTTGAACCTGCCGGTCTGGCGCGTGTGCAACTTGCTCATCCGCTTGTTCGTCCATCTGTTCAAGGATGTCTAGTTCATCGGGAGTAATGACGCCGAGCACAAGCGCCCAGGTGTGAACAGTCCAGAGCGCGGCCGTTTCTTCCATCGCGACATCGTCGTGAAGGCGTGCGGCGAGTCGGGCGAGCAGCGCGCCGCGCGGCATAAGGCTTTTGCCCGAAGCGAGCAACTCGGCGGGGATGCGTTCTTCAAGCGCGGCGGTCAGCACACTGATTTCGCGGCGATAGGCGGGGAAATTGTCGCGCATCAAGCCTTCGCAACGCCGTGGTTCGTTGATGATAGCGCGCCCGTGGCGGCGCACGATCTCAAACAGTTTTTGGCGTGGCAGATTGTTCATGCGAAGCTGCGGGCGGCTGATCGGCTGGCGCGTCCGCGGCGTGTGGCGCGGTGCTTTGTGACGACGGAGTTTGCGACGAAGCGGTGTGCAATGGTGCGGCAGGCGACGCTGTTGTTGAGGTCGTGTCGTTTGACGAGGAGGTTGCTTTCAGCGCGTCCATGCGGCAGATGATCGCGAGCGTGCAATCGTCGCCGCTGCCCGCGGCGGTCGCTTCTTCGAGCCAGCCTTTGAGATTGCGATTGACCGTGCCGAAGCCGTCTTCCTCACGCAGCATCTGAATCAGGTCGCCGCCGACTTGATGAAAGCCTGCGGTCGTCGAGAACGAATTGTAGTAGCCGTCGGTTGTCATCAGTATGAGCGCGGGCAAATCGCCTTCATCATGCGGATGGACGGCAAATCGAAAGTCAGCGGCCGCCCCTTCCAGGCAGAGCGACGTGGTTTCATTCGCGAGCAGGCGCATGTCTTCAGGCAAGGTTTGACCGATCTCGCCCTGTTCGGAGACAGTGACCATTTCTCCGTCGCCGAGTTGCAGGTAGAGCGCATAGGTCGGTGTGAGAAGAAACGAGAGCGAGGTCGCGCCGTAGGCGAGATGCGGGTTGGCTTCGACAAGGCGGCGGGCGTTTTCGCCATCCTTCTCGATCATTCGCGCGAACTCCTCTTCCCTGAACGGCTCGCGCTTCAAGTCAACCTCGACCGCCGCGCGCCAGCGCTTGATAAATTCGGCGGTAAGACTTTCGCGCACCCTGCTTTCGATCTCCGAAGGCGGGAGCGCGGCGTGTCTGCCGTTGATAAGTTCATCTAACAGATCAGCGCCGATGCGCACGGCGAAGCGCGAGCCACGGTCGCTGCGGAAACACTTATTGCTGCCGTGACCGTCGGAGATAGAGACGATCACTGGCAACCGCACGCTCGACTGTCGGACGTGCAGGATCGCGTCCTGGTTCGGGATGCCAGCGCGCAGGTGCGACGCGCCGGGCACCGTCTCGCCGATCACGCGCCACTCCGCTTCAGAGCGCGCCGTAGTTAGCGCGTCGAGGGCGAGCGTGGATTGTTGAGGCAGGTCAACACGAGGCGCAGTAGCCCCGACCTTCTGCGACTGCGCCGGAGATTCGTTTGACGGCGCAGGAGTGCTCGCCGCAGTTCCCTTCGTGCCCTTCGCACTCGCCTCCGCTTGATTCGCATTAGGCGACGCATCGGCGGATCGGGCGTGCGCGGTTTCCGTTATGTCAGTCATGCCGCTTTCCTTTACCAAACGTCATCAATCGTTTTTTGATCGTCCGCCGGATCGGTCGCGGTCGGCACGGGCGTGCCCGCAGTCGGCGCGGCGTTCGTCGCCGCCGCGGCAGCGTTCGGGTCGGGTGTGGTCGCACCGGGCGCGGGCGCGCCGACGGGCGTACCTGCGGCGGCGGGCGACGCATCAGGGTGATCCGTGCCGCCGGCGGCAGGCGACGACGCGGATTTCAGCACGGCAGTCGAAGCCCATTTGATGTGTTTGACGAGCGCCTCCGGCGAATTCGCCGCGAGCGGTTTCATCTCAGGGTGCCCGATGAATTTTTGCAGCACTTCGGGGTCGGCATCCTGCCCGATAGAGATCGCGATGCGCACAGCCTTCTTGCCCCACGGTTGATCCAGCAGGTCTTTCAAGCCGCTGTCGAAATCATCTGTGGGCTGACCGTCGGAGATGAGCACGAGCACGGGCGGCAGAGCGCGCTCGGACATCGGCGGCATCTTGAGTTGCTCGGCGACGAGCGAGAGCGCCTTGCCCATGTCGGTTTCGCCATCCGCCGGAAGATCGTTCCAGGCGAAATCGGCGACCGGCGTCGGCTGCGAGATGTGCCATTGCGCGCCGTCCGAAAACTTAACGGCGCGGACGAGCACCTGCGCGTTCGGATTATCGTCCGCGACCTTTTTCATGTGCGGGATGGCTTCGCGGATCGCGTTGTTCAAAGCCTGAATTTTGCCGTCCTGCTGCATTGAGCCGGATGCGTCGGCGATCCAGATAAAGTGAAGTGGACGCGAAGCGAGTTCGCCGCCCGGTCGTTTGCTCATAATATAATGTCCTCCTTGTTAGCGAGTCGGGTTGTTAATCAAATTGTTGTCGGAAATTAAGGGGAAGGACGCACAACTGGCGCGCTCCCACTCTGGCCATCTCCGCTTGAGAGTAAAATAAAGTAATCATCCACGTCTTCCACACAGGGCCTAACGCGCGCTCGCCTGTTTCAAGTAGTCGCGCGCTTCGGCGAGTTCGGCGGCTCGCGCGTCCGCACGATCCTGCGTTCGTAGATAATCGGCGTAGGCTCGCGCAGCGAGTTTCTTATCGCTGTTTTTGGCGGCGCGCGCGAGTCCGAGCAACGAGCGCGGGCGATTCGGTTGACGCAGGAGCGCGGTCTTGAACTGCGCCGCCGCTTCCGCCGACCGCCCCGCGCGCAACAGAACTTCTCCGAACAACTCGTGCGAAGGCTTGATCATGTCAGGCGGGCCTGACGGCGGGCGAAGCGCCTCTTCCAAACTCGTCGCGCGTCGCAAAAGTTCGACGGCCTCGCCTAACTTGCCCGTGTTCGCGCTTGCCAGCGCGGAGACTTCCAACTCCATGATCTCGATCATCTCAGGACTAAAGTAGCCCCCGGGCAACTCGAACTCCTTACGCTGCCCGCGCATCTGCGCGACATACTTCTCTGCCTCTGTCGGATTCTCCTTCGCCGCCGCAGCCAGCCCGCGCACATAATTACCGTATAGCTGCTTGAAATTCTGGCGCGGAGCCTGTGCGCTGACTGAGGCCGGAACAATGTTTGCCGTCGTCGGCTTCGCAACTACGTGGCACGAGTCCGCTCCCGCTTCTTTCTGCGTGGACAGGGACGCGGATTTCGCGGCCGCTTCCCCGAAGAGTTTTTCGATCAAATCCCAACGCTCCGTCTCTACGATGAAGGCTGCGGCCATCAAAGGATAACCGCGAATGGGCCCACCGAGTTCAGCGATTGCTTTCTGCATGACGGCGAGTTGCGCTTCGGCCTCGCGGACGCGCCCCTGCTGCAAGTAGACGTATTCGAGCCAACTGAGGCTGTGATAATCACGCCGCTCGATGGAGTGGTTTTTGTGTCTCACCCAGGCGTCTGAAGTCGCCCAGGATGACTCGTTCGAGGCGGCAGCCTCAGGCCACATGCCGAGTTGGATGAAGATGTGCGAAGGCATGTGGCGCGCGTGATGTGCGTCGGGCGCGATCTGCGCGTAGCGGCGCGCTGCTGGAAGAGCGAGGATGGCGTGTTCCGGATCGTCGAAGGCGTGGATGATGTAGTGCGTCGCGCCTGGATGATTCGGATTCTTCTGGTAAACGCCGAGCGCGATGGCTCCGGCCTGCATCTGTAAGCGGTAGCCCTTATCAACGGGGCGCACCGCGCCGAGCAGTGAGAGCGCGTAGAAGGACGCCGCTTCGAGATCGTCCGGGTGTTCTTTGTAAACTTTCTCCATCGCGGCGGCGTAGGCGAGGTCGCGCGCCTGCTTGTCGCCCTCGCCGTAGAGCGCTTTCACGGCCTTCAGATAGGCCGACTCTCTCGCCGTAAGCCGCCCGGTGTCGCGAATGTTCGCGATCACCTTGCGCGCGGCCTCCGTGTCCTGCTCGTTCCAGAGAGGGTGGTTGTGCGCCATCGCCTCGCCCCAGTAACCCATTACGAAATCGGGATCCACTTTCGTCGCCTCGCGAAACGCTTCCAAAGCCTCTTCGTACCAGAACGAGTGCAACGCGGCAACGCCACGCAGGAAATGCGCCTGCGCCGCTTTCGAGCCAGAGGTCGGGAAATCAATCTGGCCGAGCGCGCCGCTCTGTGAATGTTGAGCACTTGCAGAGACAGCCAAACAGGAGCAGAGGCACAGCAACATAAACAACTTGTAAGGGGCACGAAGATGGAACATGGCTATATCTCGACTTTCTTGGTTCAGGGGAAGTACTAACTCTGCTTCTACGCTCAAGTGCCTTTTGAGTCAAACGTACCGGAAGGCTTCCGCGATGAGCAAGCTAATTCAGAAATCAGCATCTTGGTGAACGCGGGATAGATTAGCTCCGGCTTTTCGATAACTAACTTGTCTGCCTTCTCATGGGCTGTGTCCAATCTGAGAGCACACGCCATGTTGTTAATCAAATTATTGTCAGAAATTAAGGGGCAAGGATACACCATCGAGAGGAAATGCAGGAAACGACGGGACACGAAAATTGAAGTGAGATGAAGCGTATGGAGAGAAATCAGTAGGCCGCTTGTCTAAGAGCTGCACGCCGCACGGGGAAGATCATCTGATCCGCGGCTCGTTGATGCTTGGCCGCGCCTGCTCCTCTTGCAGGATCATGATGACAGCCGGGACGACAATGACGGCGGCGACGATAAGGATGATGGCTAATACAGCTACGATGAGACAACCACGCAGCGACAGACCGCGCCGCGATGTTTGTCTTGATGGAAGTGATGGCGAAACATTCTGCTGAGGCGGCTCCGCCACCGTAACTATGTTCGGGGGTACCGTAGGCGTCCGGCGCGTTGCGGGCGCAGGCGGTCGGACGATTGGCGGCCGCCTCGTCTTTGGCGGTTGCGATGGCTGATGCGGAGGTGCATAGGTCGTCCCGCGTTGCTGCTGAGGTGGTTGCCGATTGCCGCTCGCGGGATTTGCCACGGGTGGTTCCTTGTCTCGAACCGGCGGCGGCGCGTTGCTTCGACTAGCCTCCGCCGATTCCCTACGCGCGCTCTCTTGAAGTTCTGCTTCGGACAAGATTCCGAGCGCCACTGCCCAGGTTTCGACCCCCCAGAGCGCGGCTTCGGGCGTGTATGCGAGATTGTCGCGCAGCCGCGCCGCGAGTCTGGCAAGCAATACGTCGCGCGGCACCGTGGAGTTGCCAGCCGCAATCAAATCCGCCGCGACGCGCTCCTCAAGCGCGCCCGTGATGATGTTGATCTCGCGCCGGTGCGCACCGCATAAATCGCGCAGCAGCGCTTCAACACGTTTCGGCGCGTCGCAAATTCCGCGACCGTGTTCAGCGATAATTCGCGAGAGCGTGTGGCGTGGCAGGTCGTTCATGGATACAGGCTCATGGATGCGGTGGATTGTAGAACAAGTTTTGTGGCGGTGGGAGATATTTGACGGAATGTTACTGTAAAGGCGTCGAATGGCCTTCCAAGCGTACCAATCTGTCCTTTTAGCGTAACCCTCGCTGTCCGTGTACAGGGAAACAACTGCGGTACTGCCGGATACCCAGCTCAGTTAATATCTACTGTCAAATCCTGGCAGGGATTATTACCAGTAAGCAAGGATTTTTGTCGCAAGTTTGTCAACATTCCGGTGGGCGGACTTAAATGCTATTTAGCTTGTCCACTATTTATAAATACATAGTGGACAAGCAACAAAAAAAAGAAGAAGGATAGATGTTTGCCAGGCATCCACCCTTCTCTGCTAGCGCCTTTGTTCTCTTTACTGACTGAATCGAGCGCGGTACTCCGCAGAGTTGATAAACCCTTCCGTCACCTTCCGCGAATCTCCCGTCGTCGTCAATGTCGTGATCCATTTCTGGTACTCTCCATCCGGATCACGTCTCAGATACCCGAAG
>JBKKAL010000099.1:0-12623 GCA_046714695.1 Pyrinomonadaceae bacterium | reverse complement strand
ATGTCACAGAAAATGGATAGAATGTTCATGAAGAGAACTCCTTGTGGCAGCAGGATGTCGTTTTGGTCAACCACATCTTACCGCTTGGGGTTCTCTTTTCAATTTCTTACGTCGAACTCACGTTAATGTAAGGCAGGCCTCATCTTTGAGTCGGCGGCACAGCTCTTTTGTACACTTCTATTCAAGCTCGAAGCAACCTCTTATATTTCTTTAGAGTGAGCGCTTCAAGGTAGAACAATGATTACGGATTTGTTAGAGATTTAGAGTGCCGGAGGGGGGACTCGAACCCCCATGCCCTCGCGGACGGCAGATTTTGAGTCTGCTATGTATACCAATTTCATCACTCCGGCGTGAATGAAGAGGTCATGATAGTGGCGTGCGTATGGGCTCGTCAACCACTCGTGCGGCAGTTTAAGCCATGAAAGAGAGGTTTTTGGGGCGAATTCGGCATTTGTAAAAAGATGTTTGCCACGAGGGTGCGGGTGATTGTACAATGGCCTTGCCCGTCCGACGCGGCAGTCCGGTTCTCGGTTGCCGCCTCACAGTGAAGACAAGTAACGCTTTACGATCTCCGTGCCCTGAGGGCCACGGCTACGGCCTCGCTCTCAGAGAAATCCTCGAAGGTGGTCTTCTGACTTATGCCTCAAGCAAGCGATAGTTCTGCACGCATACTGGTGGTGGATGACGAGCCGGAGATTATTAACGTGCTCTCAGACCTGTTGAGCGAGCATTACCATTGCTCGTCAGCCGGTTCAGCAGAAGAGGCACTGGCACTGCTCAGCGAAGAATCTTTCCATCTCGTCATCAGCGATATTACGATGACCGGCATGAGCGGATTGCAGATGGCTCCGCATGTGCTCAAGGTCGCGCCACAAACAGTGGTCGTTCTGATAAGCGGCGCGCAGACCATCGAGAGCGCGGTAGAAGCCCTGCGCGTCGGCGCTTTCGATTACATCATGAAGCCCTTCGATCTCAGGCAGGTCGAAGCGGTCGTCAAGCGCGCCCTTGAGCATTACGAGCTGCGAGAGTCCAAACGGCGCTACGAAAATCAATTAGAGGAGTTGGTCGAGCAGCGTACGGCGGAACTGGATCGCACTCTCGACTCGCTCGAAGATGCATATCGTTCGACACTCAAAGCTCTGGCGGCAGCACTGGAGACGCGCGACCACGAGACGCACGGCCACTCGCAGCGTGTCGTCAGCTTTAGCCTGCGACTGGGCTACGAGCTGAGGCTCGGCCAAAATCAGTTGAAGTCGTTAGAGCTGGGATCGCTCCTGCACGACATCGGCAAGATCGGCGTCCCCGACGCCATCCTGCGCAAGCCCGGTGCTTTGGATGAAGACGAGTGGATCAAGATGCGTCAGCATCCGTTGCACGGTCAACAAATCCTCTGCGGCATAGAATTTCTGGAGGGCGCGGCGCGCGTCGTCGCGCAGCATCATGAGAAATGGGACGGATCGGGTTATCCTCTGGCCCTCAGCGGCGAGGATATTGATCTCAACGCGCGCATCTTTGCCGTCGCAGATGCCTTCGATGCTTTGACCAGCGACCGCGTGTATCGCAAAGCACAGTCATACGAGGCGGCTGCCGCTGAGCTGGACAGATGTTCCGGCCAGCATTTCGATCCGAAGGTGGTTGCGGCTTTTCATCGCATCTCGCAGGAAGAATGGGAGGCACTACGCCGCGCGCCCGTGGTCACGAGCGAGGGAAAGAGATTGCTCAAACAACCGTGGACGACGCCTCTGGAATCCCGGCTGGAAGTGCTCGTCAGCTAAAGAAAACCCTCTGCCCCTCAGTTCAATCTCATCTTTTATCCAAATAACAAGAGGGAGTTTTACGGCGTCTGCGTGACGGTGTAGCCGCGACGCGAGCGCAGACCGAGCCCGACACGGCGCGAGGCGACCTCGACGCGGCGATACTCTCCGCTTCGCGCCGAAGCAAGAGGTCGCTTCGGCGTGTAGGTGACGATATACTGCGCGCCGATATCGCGCGCCACTTCGTCCGCCTGTCTGATCATCTGCTCGCTTGTGGTCGAAAACAGGATGCGCCCGCCCGTCTCATCCGCGAGCTTAACCAATCGTTCTTCGCTTCGCCGCGTCTCGTCGGCATATCTTTTATAACGACGCCGCATCTCGCGATCCAGATCAATCGTGCCAAAGGTCACGGATGGATTGCGCGTCTGTCCCGGCGGCATGGTCGGATCGGGGACGGGCAACGACTCCCTCTGTGAGCCCGCGCCGCCCTGAAATACGCTCCGACGATTTCTCTCTTCTATCGCCAGACGCACAGCCGTCGTATAGCTGATTATATGAACTGTGGCCTGCGCGCCGCTCAACTGCCGGACGGCCTCCTCAAAAGTGACACGGCCGCCGGGCGTCTCGACGCCGTCCGTAACGAGGACGATGTGACGGCTGCCCGCTGGCCTGTCTTTTAATTGTGCAACAGCCGCTACGATGGCCTCCGAGAGCCGCTCGCGTTTAGCGCCGGAAAGCTTCGTCTTAAGGACACGCGTCGCGGCCTCTGTGTCCGTCGTCCAGTCCTGCAAAAGCTCCGGGCGGTCGCTGAACTGCATCACAGACAACTGATCGCCCGCTCTTAGCTTGCCGAGCAGGCGCAAGGCTACGGCGCGCGTAGTCTTGATGTCTTTACCGAGCGTGACAGCGGCGCTCGTGTCCAAGAGGAGCAGGATATTTGCCGGGATACGCCTGACACTACGAATCTCCTGCGGCTCGCCGTCTTCAAGCACGAGAATGTCATTAAGGCCGACATCCGGATCAAAGCGGCCATAATCATCAAAAGCGACGACCGGAAGACGTACCTCTTCGGTGAAGACCTTGACGGGCTCCTGCTCTTCGCGCGTGTTGGGCCTTGGTGTAGATGTTGGCGCAGGAGTAGTAGTGGGCTGTTGCTGCGCCTGGCCGCTACGCACGACTCCTGCAATCAGCAGAATCGTCGCGAAGAAGTATAAAAGTATGCGCCGGGACAATATGAGTACCTCAACCTGATATTTTATAGTCAGGGTGGTTTGATAGGTTGAGGCGCAAGCCGGGTTGCTTGCCGGATTGATCATTCACGATGAGAGCGCACGGGCGCGTGCCTGCGCCTGCACGGCTGTGATGGCTACGGCGTCAACGATGTCTTCGGCTTTGCACCCGCGCGAAAGGTCGTTGGCGGGCTTGTCAAGACCTTGCAGGATTGGGCCAATTGCGGTCGCGCCCGCAAGGCGCTCCGTCAGCTTGTAAGCGATGTTGCCCGCCTGTAGGTCTGGAAAGATAAGCACGTTGGCGCGGCCCGCCACTGTTGATCCGGGAGCTTTCGATTGCGCGACCGAGGGGATGAGCGCGGCATCGGCCTGCAACTCGCCGTCAATCAAGAGTTCGGGCGCGCGCGCACGCACAGTGCGCGTGGCCTCCACCACTTTGTCTATAAGTTTGTGTTTGGCGCTGCCCTTGGTCGAGAACGAGAGCATGGCGACGCGCGGCTCGGCTTCAAGCAGAGCGCGGCAGGAGTCGGCGGAAGCGACGGCGATCTCGGCCAGCTCCATCGCCGAAGGCTCGATGACGACGCCGCAATCGGCGTAGATGAGCGCTCCCTCGTGGCCGAAGTTTGCTCCGGGAAGCATCATCACGAAAAAGCTTGAGACGAGCTTGAAGCCTGCGCGCACGCCGATGCAATGCAGCGCGGCGCGTACAGTGTGCGAGGTCGTGTTGGTCGCACCCGCGACTGAGCCGTCGGCCTGTCCATTGCGCACCATCAGGTTGCCGTAGTAGAGCGGGTCTTCTATTGACGCGCGAGCTTCGTCGGCCATCAAGCCTTTGGCCCGCCTCAACTCGTGATAGAGCGATGCCATCTTCTCAAAATCCGCGGCGCGGCGATGATCTATCACATCAACGCCTCCGATATCCGCGCCTGCGCTCTGCGCAGCGGCGCGAATACGCTCTTCACGACCGAGCAGGGTGATACGCGCGATGCGCTCTCTGGCACAGATGGAGGCGGCGACGACTGTGCGCGGGTCTTCACCTTCAGGCAGGACTATGCGCTGCTGCGAGGCGGCGGCGCGCTCTCTTAAGCGTTCGAGTATGTTCATAAAAATCGGTTATCAATAGGGGCGTGCAGCAACAAACGAAGATCAAGCTCGGACGACGATTATTGAAAATAACGATAATGGCCGATGATGCGCCAGGAGAAGAGCACATCTTCCACTCTGACTCCGGCCCCGATATTGTGCGCCACCTGAAAGCTTTCCGTATTCTCAAACTTTATATTTGTAACCAGACCGATATGTGTAGTGCCGCCCCCTAAATCCCAGGCAACGACATCTCCGGGAAGATAATCTTGCGCATTGCGGGAAAGCGGTAAGGATTTCCCCTGCCGCGCAAAATAGGTCATCAGGTTTAGGACTCTGCGATGATCTATATTCGCATCAGGCCTGGTGAGCCCCCATTTTTGAGGATAAGCGGCGAAGCTTCGAGTCATGTCCTCGTGAATCTCCTTTTGAAGATCAACGCCGCCGCGACGAAAGGCCCTGATGAGGACATCCGAACATGCGCCTCTCTCGCGGGGAACATCTCCTCCGGGATAAGCAAGCTTGACGTATGATGGGTCGTAAGCGTGTGTGTAAGTGGTCTGCTCTATGGCATCATCAACGACCCGCTTTAAGACAGGCGAATTGATCGGGGCGGATGTGCGTTGGGAATCGGCAGCGGCGGCAGATCCCGTCATTCGCGCCATCCGCTGGCACGCCGATCCTGAGATAACGACCACAAGAAGGAGCATGAGGCCGGTCATTCTACTTATCCGCATAAGACTCTCCTCCTTCGCCTTGACGGCCCTCGATTGATAACTACGAATACATCTCTCGCCGGTATCTTAGCTCAGTTTGATTTAAGGCGCGAGAGTTATCGTGGTACATTCATCTTATTCAAACTCTCCCTTTATTTGTCTCAACGAGGAGTTGCCATGAACGGGCTGCAAGTAAAACGGCGGATGACGAATCTGCTGATGTTTTTACCGAATATGATCGCCCTCTGCGGGCGATTGATGACTGACGGGCGCGTGCCGCGAACCGAGAAGCTGCTTTTTGCCGGTGCTATCGTTTACGCCGTCATGCCGCTTGATTTTATCCCCGACATGCTGCCGTTCATCGGGCAGGTTGACGATGTTTACCTGATCGCGCTGACGCTCATACGCTTGATCAACCGCACGGACGGCCAGGTGGTGCGGGAGCATTGGCGCGGTGGCGGCGATATAGTGCAACTGACGGAAGCAGTGGCCGGTCTGGCTCCGAAGCTATTGCCGCAGCGTGTCGAGCGAGTGTTGAGCGCGCGAGTCACAGAAGCGCCACAGGAAAAGCGCGTATCAGGCAGGGTTGGAGCGATGCTCGTCGAAGCCCCCGGCCAAAGAAGAGAAGAAGCGGAAAATCACGAAAAGCCGTAGGGAGAATTGTAAAGCGCATCGCGCCGCGTGCCCCTCTCTCGGCTCAGGCTGCCATAGATGAATCAATAAGACCCTCGGTGATGGACGCCAGCCTGGCGACGATTGATTTATCACTCGATTTGAAGACGCGCAAAATTCGTGCTTCAAGCACGGACGCATCTGCTTCTTCCTCGTGGGCGGCGATGAGCGCGGTCTGAAGCGTGGGTGAATCGGCGATGAGAAAACACTCGCGCGCCAGTTGGGAATCTGACGGCAAAGTGATTAGCTTCATGTTCGGATGGCGCGGCGGCTTCCAATCGGCCTCGCCGAAGACGTAAACCCGCTCCGAGAGGTCGGCGATACGCAGATAACGATCAATGACCGGCTCCATGCGCGAGAGCTTCTCAAATCCCGCGTAGATTCTTCCGGCCCGGTTGGCCCTCAGCAGCAATGCGTTCTCGATCAGAAGACTCACATACTCAAGACACGGCGTCTGCGAGCGGAATAGAAACGTCTCGCGCTCGTCGAACGTCCGGCGTGATATGTATGGGATGGAACCGAGGTCTTCCAGCCGAGAAGATGAGTTGGCAAGCATCAACGCCTGCTCGAACATCGAAAAGTTTTCCACTCTGCGCGCGCCAACCTCTCTCGCGCCTCCAACGGGGCGAAGGTGGAATGCTACAGGTCGCACGCTTCGCCAGCGTTACGAATGTTTCTTGAAAGTGTATAGATGAATCGAGATTCTGCGGGTTTGCTGGGATTTATTTAAAAACCTTTAATGTCGGCTCGTACGCGTGTTCAGGCTGAGGCGGTCACGCATCCGCTGCTGCCACTCGCTACGGCGGCTGTCGCCGGTCTCAAGGTATTCCAGAATATCTCTCAGCGGCTCGCCGCCGATCTGCCGCATCTTCAGGTAAAGCAGCGCGCTCATAATTGAGATCAGCGGGATGACGAAGATATTAAGTAGAGCCGGAAGCCGGGTGTAGATTTTCGCCGTAAAGGAGTTCTTGTCCTTGACTGTCCCGATGGCGAAGTATGTAGCGATGCTGGAGAGGATCATGGGAATGAAGAACTGCAATAAGACGACTAAGATCACCGTCAATCTTGAGCGTCGCATCAATTCACGGGCGCGCTTGAGCGCCGCTTTCCTCTCTAAACCTTCGAGCAACACCACCGGCGCGTAGAGCGTGTAACGGATTATTATGACCATGCCGGGCAGGAAGAACAGGGCGAAGCCGATGATAATGCGTATGCTGAGGCGCAAACTGGTGGATAAAAAAGGGCGACGCCTCTTCTTGAGCACACTATAGATGTCGCGTAGTTTGACGGGTCTAAGCGGCGTGATGATTAGCTGTACGACGATTATGACGGTCATGCCGACGATCAAAGAATGAGCCAGGAAATTAACGATGAGAAAAAGCAGGTTGAGCACCACTGTGTTACCGGCAAGCAGAAGGGGCGGGGCTAAACGCCTCATTTGCGCAAAGTCATTGAGCAGGAGTAAGAGCGCGACAAGGATGACTGGCACGTGGGCCAGCAAAGAGATGCGCAGGAAGGTCGGGAAATACTCGCTGTAGAGTGCAAAGGAGCGGCGCACCAGGGAACCGATACCCTCTGTGTTGGCTCGCATGGCGCTGGCAAAGGCCGCCGCGCTCGCTGGCCGTGCCGCAGCCTCTTTTGCCAGGGCCGAATTCACCAGCAACTCGACCTTCTTCGGCACCTTCGTGTTTTTCTCTCTAAGCGATGGCGGGAGTGTTTCCTGATGAAGGCGCATCACCGTAGATAGGTTGCCGGTAAAAGGCGTTTCACCGGCGAGCATTTGAAATGTGATGATGCCGAGGCTGTAGATGTCCGAGCGCGCGTCTAGTTGCTCGCCGCGACATTGCTCCGGCGACATATAAAGCGGCGTGCCGAGGAGCGAGCCGATGCGCGTCAGCCCTTCCAAGGGTGCTGTACTAACGGCGACATGATCACGGCGCGTTTCATGGTCGAGCAGGAGAGTCTTATCCTCTACCTTGGAATTCGCAGGGGGTTGCAACTGAGTGGCGGCTTCTAAAGCCGATGGCTCACGCCCGTGTATGTCTCGCACATCGCCGGGCTGTTCAAGAATGCGAGTCTGCGCCTCCTCCTTGACCTGCGACGAATCCAGGAGCGTCGCGGCCTCTGTTAGTTGAGACGCGCGCGACAAGCTTAGTTTAGCTGATTGCGCAGTTGAGCCTGTGTGCGCCTCCGATTTTGTTTCTGGTAAAGCGTGCGGTCCCGGTTCACCATTCTCTTCTGCCACTTTGGCGACGCCGAAATCCAGCACTTTGATCGTATAGCCGCCGCGCCTGTTCGGCTCCAGCCAGATATTGTCGGGCTTCAAATCGCGATGGACGATGCCCTGCTGGTGTGCCTCGTCCACCGCCGAGCAGACTTGCTCAAGGATGTCCACCACCCAGTCGAGCGGCAGGCGCGTTTCCTCTGCCAACACGTCTGCCAGCGTGCAGCCGTCCAGATACTCCATCACCAGATAGGCGACCAACTCACGGCCATGTTGCGCAAAGCCGAAATCGGTCACATCTACAACGTTCGGGTGGCGCAAGCGCCCTGCGGCCCGTGCCTCGCGCTTGAAACGCTCGACGAACTCGTCATTACGCATAAAATCCGGCGCAATGATCTTGAGCGCTACGGGGCGATCAGTGCCCAGGTGCGTTGCCAGATAAACCGCGCCCATTCCGCCCTTACCGAGCAGCTTTTCGATGCGATATTTCTCATCTAATACTTCGCCGAGGTAACGCTCCAGACCCTTCATAATCTTTGTATCGTAGTAGCCCTTATCACATCAGGCAAGCGGGAAACTCAAACGAGCGAGCCGGACAGCCAAATAAAGAATAAAGCGGATGATGGCTTGTCCACTCATCATTGCTTCGACCTCAAGCGTGATTAATTGCAATTTGCTTGTCATCATCCTTTCAAGCGAGATTAAATATCGGGATCAGCAAAGCCAGGCGCACACTCGTTTATAACGAGCGAGGGAATGCTGACCCGGCGGCCAAAATTTTAATCCTTTTGTATGTCTCTGATAAGGGAGTCGCCCGTCGCGCGAAACGTGCGTGAAAGTATTTTCAGGAAAATATGAGCGTGAAAGCGCTCTTGTTGCTCTCTGCGCGCGTGAACTGAAACTATAACTCACGTATTTTCGCCACACGACCGCGCCTTTTTTTATATTGACATCGCGCTCGTCCAGAGAATACTCTGCCTGCCTCAAACGGTTCCTGCTGGCCCGAGGCTCTCGCCAGACTCACGTACATAGAATTCCTTATAACCGTTGAAACTCATAAGCGCGTCTTGAACCCTTGATATGAAAGCCCGCGTCCTGCCCGGTTATTCGCCGAGAGCGATAGAACGAGCATGAATAGTGACCTCGCCGCAAACGTTTGTTGAAATCAACTTTCGCATCTACCCGAGGAAGAACTGATGACGCCCCTCTCAAAATTATTAAGCTTAAAAAACCTACGAGCCCCGGAATTGGTCTACTTTGATCATTTGTATAGTGAGTATTCGAGTTTGCAATCGAAAATCACTGACGCCGAAGCAAAGGCCACTCTCGACAAGATCGTTCAAAAAAGGAAAGACGAAACGCTATCCTGGAATGATCTCTATTATTTCGAGTTGATCCTTGCAGACGTGCGGCCCATCGAAACCCTGCGAAGTAAGATTTTGAGCTTGCGCTTCGATTACCGCAGCGTTGCGGGCCAGATCGAATACGATGAATATATGGCGGCAAAGCCGCCTAATTTGCAGGACCCGCCCGATCCCACAGACCCGCCCGACGCGGGCGCCGATTATGAAAAATTGATACGGGAAGACCTCAAAGACCTGCTCGGGCGGCTCTACTTACGTTATTCAATTCTCCCGGTCAGAGAGGCGAAACTGAAGCGTCTCACTCTATGGGCTGCGGGCTTATGCGGGGTTTTCCTGCTGATCCTGATGGCTATCATTATCGCACTGGTTGTTGAAAGTAGTACCTTAGATGAAATAAGGCAAATAAGGATACCTTCCCTGGCGATTTTTGTAGTCCTTTTTGCAGGAGCAATGGGCGGATTTGTCAGCGCGCTTCAGCGCGTCCAGAGTCCTTCGAATGAAGGTGATTCCCTCTACAACCTGTCAGTCTTATTCAACGGGTCATATGCCGTTTTCGTTGCGCCTTTAAACGGAGCTATCTTCGCCGTCCTGCTTTACTTTATGTTCACAGGGAAAATTTTAGAAGGGCGTTTCTTTCCTATCATCTACACACCCCCGGCCAAGGTTGTAATGATGCGGTCGGGGCCATCTCCATCTCCGACGCCATCTCCGACGCCAACGCCGTCACCCTCCCCGTCGCCTTCAGCGTCTCCCACGCTGACACGGACTCGATCACAACAGATACCCCCGACACCCTCCCCGACCGCGCCGCCGGTAGTTCCCGAGACAAGTCCGACGCCGTTAACGAGCCCTTCAGCATCTCCAGTCTCCTCTCCGTCGCCGAGCCCTTCTCCGACAGCCAGTCCTCTGCCTTCGCCCTCGCCGACACCCAGACCGATAGCGACCGACGCTGTGGGCGTCAAAGATTTTTTGACGCAATCAGGCCCGGCGGGAGGCGATGATTATGCTTTGCTGATAATCTGGTGTTTCATCGCCGGTTTTGCCGAACGCTTTGTTCCCGATGCCTTGAACCGGCTTGTCATCGGTAAACAAACGGATGGCCGGTGAAGGGCTCACGCTTAAATGAAGAAGAAGGGCGCGTTTGCATTCAGACTGAGCAGGGGAGTTGATTAAAATGAGAATAGCTAAAAATCTCGCTCGAATTGCCTGCGCTCTCTGCGCCGTTTTGACCCTCTGCGCCGCACTGGCAGGCGCACAGACGCTTTCTCCTGAGGAGCGGCGCATCTCGGACTACGTTGACGCTCACACGCAGGAAGCAACGCAGTTGTTGGAAAGGGTCGTGGGCGTCGAGAGCGCGACGGAAAATCTGTTGGGGGTCAAGAGGGTCGGAGGAATTTTTAAGACCGAATTCGAATCGCTCGGCTTTGCTGCCAGATGGATAGAGATGCCCGCCGGGATGAATCGCGCCGGTCATCTCTTTGCCGAGCGAAAAGGCACAAGGGGCAAACGTCTGCTTTTGATCGGACATCTCGACACGGTTCTTCAGGGCCAGCGCTTTAAACGCGACGGACAGATAGTGCGTGGCAATGGAACGGTTGATATGAATGGCGGAAATGTCTTGATCCTCTTCGCGCTCAAAGCGCTTCACGCGAACGGGCTGCTGGACAAAAGCCGCATCATCATCGCGCTCACTGGCGATGAAGAGAATGTCGGAGCGCCTGTGGAAGTGAGCCGGCGCGACCTTTTGGAAGCGGCGCGCCGCAGCGACGTGGCGCTCGCCTTCGAAGCGGCCATAGGTGATACGGCCACGGTCGCCAGGCGCGGGTCGAGCGACTGGAGATTAGAGGTCAAGGGCGTGACGGCGCATTCGAGCGGTATCTTCTCGGAAGGCACGGGCAGCGGCGCAGTCTTCGAGGCGGCACGTATCCTCAACGCTTTTCACGAACAACTAAAGGGCGAGCAGTATCTGACATTTAATCCGAGCGTAGTGGTCGGCGGAACCGATGTCGCTTTTAACGACCGGGAGGATCGCGGCACTGCCGGGGGCAAAACCAACGTCATTGCGCAAAGCGTGATTGTTCGTGGCGACCTGCGCTTTATCTCCGAGAAGCAAAGGGACGCGGCCAAGGCGCGCATGCAGGAGATAGTCTCTAAAGGCAACCTTCCGCAGACGAAAGCGCAGATCACGTTTGAGGACAATTATCCGGCTATGTCTCCGACCGAAGCGAACTACAAGCTTCTCAAGATTCTGGATCAGGCGAGCGTTGATCTGGGATTGGGAAAGGTCGAAGCGTTCGATCCCGGCGGGCGCGGCGCGGGCGACATCTCTTTCGTCGCGCCCATCATCAGCGGCCTCGACGGTTTAGGCGTGCGGGGCGGCGGCTCTCACACCCCCGACGAGTTTATGGAACTGGACTCGCTCCCCATACAGATCAAGCGAGTGGCACTGCTCATTTATCGCCTGACGCGTTAGGAGGAATCTCGCAGGAAAAGCCAACGGGATTTGATAAAAAAGAGTTTTTAAATCTCACAGAGGAGAAAGACCAATGAGAAGAACTATCATGACGCTGCCCGCATTGTTTGCTCTAACGGCAGTCGTCTTATCCGGTTGTGCGAGGGACGCTTCACCTACAAAAAGCGATGCGCCGAGGGACGGCTCAGCAGCACCGGCGGCGAAGCCCAGTCCTTCACCAAATGATCCGGCCATTAAGCCTCCGACCAAAGAGCAGAAGTAGAAAGATATTGTAGTGAGGTTTTAAAATCTCTCAGGACAAAACGCAGCACTGAGATGAGGAGATAAATAGTGCGTAAATTATCAGCCATCCTGCTTGCCTTCGCGGTTATTTATCCCTTTTACGACTGCCAGACTGCGCTTGGGTTGGACGGGCCGGCTCCCCAGGCGGCGAGGAGTAGGAGGATTCGCAGAGGGAAGGTCAGACCTCGCCGAAAGCCGAAAATATCTTATGGTTATGGTTCTGGATCGGGTAGTGGAGGGGCAGCGTCTCCAACGAGAACCGGCTCGGCAGAGTTCGGAGTCGAGCCGCCGAAACCCAAACCCGAAGATGCGCCGCAGATCAAGCCGCCGACGATTAAACCGCCGACGAAGACACCGACCACACCATGAAGCATATCTGATGCCTGCAATTAGCTGCCCAACTTGAGCGCGCCGAGCAGCTTGTCGTGAATACCGCCGAAGCCGCCGTTAGACATGATAGCGACGACATCGCCCGTGCGTAGTTCGGGCGCGAGGCGGCGCACGATCTCATCTGCACCTTCGATTCCGAAAGCGGGCTTGCCCTGCTTTTGGATGTCGCCGATCAATTGATTGGTATCGAGCACGCGCCCCTTTTCCGTCGCTTTGCTGCTGTCGAAGACGCTGGCGATGACGACATAGTCGGCCGATTTGAAGGCGTTGGCGTAGTCTTCCTGAAAGACCGCGAGGCGCGATGACCACGAACGCGGCTCGAAGATGGCGACGAGGCGATTCTCTTTATATTTTGTTCTGAGCGCCAGTAAAGTCTCGCGCACAGCCGTCGGGTGATGCGCGAAGTCATCAATCACTATGACGCCGCGCTCCGTTC